>JBOGIQ010000462.1:0-3822 GCA_050742535.1 Vicinamibacterales bacterium
ACATAGAACTCGCCGCGATCGGGATCGACCGCGCTGGTCCCGAAGTTCGCGCCGCCGTTGTGCCCCGGCATCGACACCGACCCTTCGAAGCTCGGCGGCGTGAAGATCCCCTCGTTGCGATACGAGCGCAGTCTCGCTCGCAGCTCGTCCTGCGCTTCCTTCGGCAGGTACGGGTTGATGTCCTTCTCGGTGAACGACTGCTTCGCAAACGGCGCCGGCTTCGTCGGGAACGGCTGCGTCGGCGACGTCCACTCACCCGGCACGTCGGTCTGCGGAACCTTCCGCTCCTCGATCGGCCAGATCGGCTGGCCCGTCCGCCGGTCGAAGACGTAGAGGAACCCCTGCTTCGTGGCCTGCGCGACGATCTGGCGCGGCTTCCCGTTCTGCCGGATCGTCAGCAGCTTCGCCGATTGCGGAATGTCGAAGTCCCACAGGTCGTGATGAATCAGCTGCTGATGCCAGATCCGTTTGCCCGTGCGCGCGTCGATCGCCACGAGCGAGTTGGCGAACAGATTGTTGCCCTTGCGATCGCCGCCGTAGAAGTCGTAGCGCGGGCTGCCGAAGCCCACGAACGCGATGCCGTTCTCCTCGTCGACGGTGAACTCGCTCCAGTTGTGCCCGCCGCCGCCGACTTTGTAGTGGCCTTCCGGCCAGGTGTCGTATCCGAACTCCCCTTCATGCGGAATGACGTGGAAGATCCAGGCGAGCTTTCCGGTCCGCACGTCGTAGGCATGGACGTCGGAGGGCGGGCCGCCGTAGTTCGGTCCCCCCGGCAGCGGGATGATGTAGAGGTTCTCGAAGATCCGCCCGGGGTTGCTGGTGCCGACAGGGTTCGCCGACTTCCGCTCCATTGCGTCGCGCAGGTCCACACGGCCTTCAGTGCCGAACGACGTGATCAGCTCACCGTTCTGCGCGTTGACGGCGACCACAGCGCCCCGCTGCAGGTAGATGAACCGGCGGTCCGATCGATCGGCGCTCTCCCAGTAGTTCATCCCGCGGGCGCCCGACGGCGCCATGCCCTCCTTCCGCCACAGCTCCTTGCCCGTCGCGGCATCGAGCGCGACGAGCGCCCCACCCGACGGCACGTACATCACGTCGTCGATGACGACCGGATTGAAGATGCTGTTGCCGCCAATGGGATAACTCCAGGCGACCTGCAGCGTCGCGACGTTCTTCTTGTTGATCTGATCGAGCGCGGAGTATTGCGAGGAATGCGCGCCGCCCGCGTAGGACTGCCAGGTCGTGTACGGCTTTGCCGTGGCGCGGCCGCCGCCGCCCTGCCTGCCCTGAGCGAGCGCAAGCGGCGAGTCGAAGGGCCCAAAGGGCGTTGCCAGCGCGATCGCCACCACGATTCCCGTCAGCGAGATGATTCCACCCACTCTGCGCATGCAATGACCTTTCTGCTGAATTACCGCCTCATCGTCCCGGCAGGATTGTACAGGGAGTTCCGATCCGATCGGGGCAGGGTCCAGATCGTGCGCGACGTGCGCCTTTCAAGGGTTCGAGGGGCAGGTGTCTGTGCGAAGGTACTTCCTGCACTCGTCAACCGTCAGCGCCCTCGACACTCTCGCTCGCGCGGCACTCAAGAGCTCGCTGGTGGCCATGGTGAGGGACCGCGAATCATGCAGCCGGACTCGTGGGTTCTGCTCCTGCTCACGGCCGTTGCTCTCAACCTCCATTGACGTTATCGCCAACGCGCGATGATCCTGACTCCAGGCCACAGACAGGCTCTGCCCCTGAATTGGAAGCTGAGATTTTACGTCCAGAGTTGCGGCATCGAGGACACGAACTGACGTTTCCATCGCGCTCAGAGCTATCCACGGTGCGGTGTGACTCAACGCAGCGATACTCACTGGGAAGCGGTCAAGTCTCTTTCCGGCAGCGTTCGCGAGCGTCCAGATCCGCGCGGGCTGAGGCGGATCGCTCGTGACCAGGCGGTCTCCATTCGTGTCCCACGTAATGGCGGCCACAGTCGGTTGGTCGGTTTCGAACACGTCCTTCGCCTGAAAGACTCTTCGTCTCGTTTTCACGTCCCAGACGCGCAGATAGGAGTCTTCCGAGCCAGTCGCGATTCGTGTACCGTCTGGCGACCACGCAATCGCGGTGATATCGTCGTCATGCGCCTTCCAGCGTCCCAGCACCTTACCTGAAGGAATTTCCCAGATAACGACCTCGTCGTCCGTGCTTCCCGTTGCCAGCTGTCGCGCCGAAGGGTGCCAGCCAACCGCATCTTCGGCGTCCGAATTGTCAAATACAACCTTCCACGTCTTGTCGTCAAAGACCTTGACCGAATCGTCGGCGGCGTTACCAATCGCAAGCCACCGGCCGTCGGCACTCCAACCGAGGGAGGTACCCTCAGCCGTGTCCTCATTTGCTGGTTTCTCACTGCCGACGTTCCACACCTGCAGGGATTCATCCGCATCGGGAGAGATGACGGCGACGCGTGCGCCGGAGGGAGCTACGGCGACGTACATGGGGAGTCCGCTAGTCTCAAACACCGAGGGCTTGACACCAATGAGCGCGAAACGCAGCGCATTGGCAGCCGCGTCCTCGATAACCGCGTCTTTGAGCCCCTGGGCTTTAATCACGGCGTGAGATGCGAGAAGCACTGCCAGCTCATGATTCGCTTCGAACTGAGTCGCCGTCGTCGCCTGGATCAGCTCGCGGACGAGATTGAGATTCGCTTCTCGCTCGGCGCGCAGTTTCTCGGTGCGCTCCGACTTGGCGGCCGTGTCGGCGCGCGCTGCGGCCGCCCTCGCGAGGTCTGCGGCCAACGTTGCGTCGTTGCGCATATGCCACGCCCAAACGCCGAGCGTCAGCGCGGCGATGAGCGACGCTCCCAACAGCCGCGAGTAGACGCGCAACCGACGCGCCGTTGCCGCATCGCTGTGTGCGCGACGCTCGGCATCCTCTGCCTTCGCCCGTTCGGCATCCAGCGCCTCCTGGCGAATCAGCCGCAGCGCTGCGTCGGCAAGGACGTCGTGAGCGAATTCGTAGCCGACTCCGTTGGACCCTCGCGGCGGTGGAGTCTGACTCAGGATGCGAGCGGTGTGCAGCACGTTGAGCGTACTGGTGGTGACTCCGGCGTCCACGCCGTCGCTGGACAGTTCGCTCGCGGTTCGTGTCTGTTTGCGTCCAGAGCCTGTGACGAGATCTCGAAACATTCGGACCGCTGCGGTGCGCTGTTCAGGAGTTAGTTTTTCCTTCAGCGTGGCCGCCAGATGGTTCTGATAGATGTGCTTCGCGCCGCGGAGTTCGTTTTCGAGCGTTTCGATCCGGAGCTTACGCGGCTCTTTGTTCGCCTCCGCGTTCCAGAGTGCCTGCATGACGAGCTGCAAGTACGGCGCCTGGACCCGATCGTCGGTGTGTAATCCGCGTTCAGCCGTGGTCTGCTGATCGAGAATGCTCTTGATAACGTGAGAGGTCAGCGTTTCGTCCCAGCCGACATTGTGCCCGTTGGTCTGTTCGTTGTTGAACTGAATCAGTGGACCTTCGATCGCCTCTCTGGCGCCGTCACGCGTCAGGTGCTGCATCCGTAGATAGTTGTCGAACAGCCCGGGAATTCGTCCCTTGAAGCGGTCGAGCGCCGCCAGCCAGTCTTCGCGGATGACGATCAGGAGATTTGCCGGGACGTTCGGCTCCGTGAGCAGGCGGGCAAGTTCGCCATCGAACTCGTGCTGCGTCGGGTGATCGTGGAAATATTCCTCGAATTGATCGAGAAGAATCAGGAGCGTCTGCTTCTTGGCGCGCGCGCAGCGCCGGGTGAGGTCGAACAGATCTTCGCCGTCCCGATCGACGGGGCAGAGGGTAGCAGCGCGGATC
>JBOGIQ010000463.1:0-3819 GCA_050742535.1 Vicinamibacterales bacterium
GCGTCCGCGAAAGCTTTGAATCTCGCTTCCCACCACGTGCGTGTTGCCCAGAGATTGCGAGTAGCGCCCGTCGCTCAGTCCCGCCAGGTCACTGGCGAACCGCAGCGTCGGCGGGCCCCAGTTCAATGGATCCTGATCGCTGCCGCCGATGCCGGCTTCAGCGGCGACGTTCGTCCGGTTCGCGAAGTATGGCGTCGCCGTGTTGCGGTTGCGGATGAACTGATAGCGGCTCCGCATGTTGAGGAACTGTGAGAGGCGGTACGACCAGTTGGCCTGCAGGTCGAGACCCATGCCCGACCGGTCATCCGTAAATCCAAACAGCGTCGTCGAGTCGCCCTCCGTTCGCTGGTAGCCGATCGTGCCCTGCAGCTGGTGGCGGTTGTTCAGCGAATAGCCAAGCCGCACGTTGCCGTTGTCCACCCTGTTCGAGGTCAGGATTGGCGTCTGGTAGTTCCGCCGACCGTCGGCGTTGGGCAGCGGATAGTAGGCGAGAAGCGCCAGGGCCTGCGGACTGAGGCGTCCCGGCTGGATGGCGTTGCCGGGAAACGGAAGCCCCGTCGTCGGGTCGATCACCTGAATTGGCTGGCCGGACGCGTTCACGGAGTTCGAGAAGTCGCCCACGCGTTCAGCCGCCGTCGGCACAACGGACGCCTGCGAGTTGGCGTTGTGATCGGTCGAGCCCTGGTAACCGACGAAGACGTTCACACGGTTCCGCAGCCCCGGGACCCTGACCGGGCCCTGAAACGTCCCGAGAAACTGCGCGTCGGTGTACGACGGCCGCGCCGGATCGGAGCCACCAAGAAGGTTGTAGGGCCGTGCATCCCACGATGAGTTGCCGAACACCATGCCGGCGGCGTAGGTGAACAGCGACCGCTGGTTCGGCCGGTTCGTGCCGAAGGCGCGCGCCTGTGCGAAGGGGGAGGTGGCCGCGTTGTTCACGCTCCCGTTGATGAGCAGCCCTGCCGCCGCGCCGGTGCCCGTCGGATCGACCGGTGCCTCGTCAGCCGGGCCGGCTGGCGGCGGCGGCGTCGACACCTGATTGACGACGGCACGCTGCGCACTGCCCTGCGGCTGCGGCGCGGCCCCTGCACGCTGCTGCTGCGCGCGCTGGGACCCGTTGGTGGAGGAGGCGCCGGCCGTCGCGGTGTCGGGCTCGGCACGCGGCGCCGGCAGCGCACCGACGACTTTTTCGATCGGTAGAAGCGACAGCTCCCAGATGCCTTCGGCGCTCGAGGGCAGCGTCACTTCCCGCGTCATCGTTTCGAAGCCCACCATCGTCACGGTCACCGTCCAGGTGCCGTTGGGCATCGCGGTGAACTTGTACACGCCACCTTGATCGGTGATGGTGGCGACCGTCTTGTCACCCTGCTTGGCGGTGACCGTCGCGCCGGGTATCGAGACGCCAGTCAGCGTCACCTTGCCGGTGTGATCGGATTGCGCCAGGGCCGAGATCGACGCACAGACGATGATCGCCGCAAGCCACGGCGTCACCGATCGACGAAACAAGAACCGCAAGGCAGTCCGCACTCAATCCTCCGTGGGCTGGTCGATACTGTCGATGACGATCATCTCCACCGGTCCTTTTGCTGATTCGAGCCGGAGGCCTAGCTGCTCCTGCAGCGCGGTTGGCAGGGCAGGCGCGTTGGGATCGATCGGGGGCAGTTCGGGAGCGCCCGGCGGCGGCAGTCCCGCCGGCATCCCGCGTCCACCCGAATCGGGCATGAACGTCAGCGTGAAGTCGTAACCGCCCGTCAGGCTGGTCTCATCCAGCACCGGACGGCCCAACTGATTCGCAATCGTGGACGCAAACGCCGAGATGGACTGGCCCATAGCTTCAAAACGTCCAGGCGCGATCATCATCCGGCAGGGCGGCGGCGTGCCGCCCGGTCCTGCTGGCCCACCGAGCCGGGCGATGGCAGGCCCTGGCGGCGGCGCCGCATTCGTTGCCGGTCCCGGAGCCGCGGCACGTCCGCGCCCCATATTGCACTCGACGGCTGCCGGCTTGAGCGCGTCCCCCAGTCTTCCGTCGGCCCGCGCCTTCACCAGGCGGTAAACGTCCGACTGCCGGGTTTCGCGGCGAACCCTCAATTTGAAGCGGTCGGCCAGGAGCGTCTCCAGCATCGCGTTCATCTGCTGCGGAGAGGCATCACCAGGCGCCTTGGCCGTGATGTCAAACCGGTCGCTCGTTATCCACGATGGGCCGCCGAGCACCTGATACGGCTGCACGCCATACGCGCGGACAATCAGCTGGCGGACCGGAACGTTGATCATCGTGAGCCGTCCACCCGGCTGCATGCCCATGGTTATGAACCCGTCGCCCGACTTGTTCCGCTTGATCGACGCCACCTCGAACGCCGCCCTTGCGGGCGCCGTCGGTACCGCCTGCCAGCCCCGAGCTTCGTCGAGGGGCTGGGCGCCGAGCGTTACCGAGGCGAGGGCTGCGCCCAGCACGAGCAGTCTTTTCATTAAGAAAACCTCGCCCATTGGACGCGCAGCCGGATCGATTAGTTGGCCCGAAACCCGTCAGTCGCTACTACAGCTGTAGTTGATACGGAAGCATACCGCGACTGGTTCCCTTAGACACCTTTTTTAGGCCCAAGGGCGAAGGCCTAAGGCCTAAGTGAAAAACGAAGCACTGCCGTACTCCTGACCCGCCGTTGGACCAGCCCGGACCTCACGCTTCGTTCTTTTCTTAGGCCTTATTCCTTTCTTAGGCCTTATTCCTTAGGTCTAATCCTCAGTAGGTCGTTCGGCCGAATTGACGACCAGGACCTCCACCGGGGCGCGCTGGGGCTCTAGTCTGAGCCCAAGCTGCTCCTGGATCGCGGCAAAAAGTGACGTACCGTCGGTCAGGGCGCCGCCAGCGCCCAGCGCCTGATCTGGGGTCCACTGCAGGTCGAGGTCGAACGGTCCAGCCAGTCCTGTCTTGTCGATAACGAAGCGGCCCGTCATCCCGCCCAGATTGCGGACGAAATTGCTCAGCGGGACGCCGCGCATCGACACGGTTCCGTTATTCGCTCGAGTCCCGCAGAAGCCTCCCGGCGGGAGAGGCGGAGCGGCCTCGCCGGCAGCCCGGGCCCTGGCTGCCGCTGCGCACTCGTCGCCTGAGGGCTTCATCTGCGGGCCGAGCTGCCCATCGCTTCTGGCGATCGTCAGCGCGTAGATGGGCATCTCGCGCATCTCCCGGCGCGCGTCCAGCTTGAAGCGATCCTCGAGCAGACTGCGGAGGCGCAGCTGCATCTGCTCCTCGCGCAGCGGGGCGTCCGCCGGCGGTTTGGCGATGATGTCCCAGCGATCCGAGTCGATCCACGACGGCAGCTGCGGGCCCGGCACCATCTCGAACCGCTGCGTGCCGTAGGCGTTTCGAATCAGGTTGTAGAGCGAGTTGTTCGTCACCACGATCTGCCCGCCAGGCTGCACGCGTATCTGACTGCCTTGATCGCCCGACACGTTTCGCTTGATTGAGGCGACCTCGAAGGTGAGGCGTTCAGCAGCCGGTGGCGTCGGCGCGGCCGGCGACTGCGCTCCGACAAGTCCGGAGAGGATTGTGATCGCAAATATCGTGAAGAGACACCGTACTCTCATGGCTTTACTCCTCCGGCCGTTCGGCGGTTTCAAGGACGAAGACGTTGACCGGCGCGCGCCGCGCCTCCAGCCGTAACCCGAGCTGCTCCTGGAGTGCGGTAAACAACGAGGCGCCATCCGCGGGGGGCGCCGGCGTCGGTCGTTCCGGGTTCGGGGCCATGTAGCCCGGACCGACGCGCCGTCCGCACTGCTGGATGCTGCGCGGCGTCGGCGCCGTTGCGCGACTCACCGGAC
>JBOGIQ010000464.1:0-3789 GCA_050742535.1 Vicinamibacterales bacterium
GGCCAGCACCGTCGTGCTCGTCCGCGTACTGGCCGACCACCGCCAGCTGCACACGCGAACCGGTCACATCGCCGTTGGCTGGCTGCTGCGCCCGGCATGATGGCGGCGACGCTGGCGGTCATCCTCGTCGGAAAGCCGCTGGCGGCGTTCGTCATCGTGAAGGTGATGCGCTATCCGCTCAGAACGGCGCTGTCGGTGTCGGTCGCGCTGGCACAAATCGGCGAGTTCTCGTTCATCGTCGCCACACTGGGCAACGCGATCGGCGTGCTGCCGGTGAGCGCCACCAACACGCTCGTCGGCGCGGCGATCGTGTCGATCACCCTGAATCCGCTGCTGTTCCGGGCGGTCGAGCCGGTCGATCGCTGGTTGGCACGACGGCGGGCAGCAGTGCCCGTCGCGGCGGCGGCTGGCACCGCGCCGCCGGTGTCACACGCGCATCGCGCGGTTGTCGTCGGCTACGGGCCGGTCGGACGGACGGTGACGCGCCTGCTGCGCGAGAACGAGATCGCACCGACGGTGATCGAAATGAACGTGGACACGGTGCGGACGCTGCGCGACGACGGCGTGGACGCTATTCATGGCGACGCGTCGCACCCCTCGGTGCTGGCCGCCGCACGTGTCGAGCAGGCCGGCCACTTCATCGTCAGCATGGCGGGTACCCCCGACGTGGCGGAATCGTTTCGCGTCGCGCGGGAGCTGAACCCGTCGGTCCACATCCTTGCCAGGGCGACGCACCTCCGGGAAGCGGCGACGCTTCGGGCCGCCGGTGCGGACGTTGTCGTCTCCGGCGAGGGCGAAGTCGCGCTGGCGTCGACCGAAAGCATCCTGCACCGCCTCGGCGCTACTCCCGATCAGATCGATCGAGAACGCCAGCGCGTGCGCGGCGAGTTGACGACGTAGCACACGGGATTCACTTCCGCGCCACAATATGCGCGCCCTTCACCCGTCTACACATCAGAAGGATGCGCGACGCCCCTGGACCGTAAACCCAGCGATCCGGCGGACCGGCTGACCGACGTCGTCAACCGGGAGCGGCCGCGGCTGCGGAATTTCATTCGCCGCCGCGTCGCCGACCCGCGCGACGCCGAGGACATCCTGCAGGACGTCTTCCACGCCCTCGTCGAAGCGAACCGCCTGCTGATGCCGATCGATCACGTCACCGCCTGGCTGTATCGCGTGGCGCGGAATCGCATCACCGATCTGTTTCGCGCGCGGCGGACCGAACCGCTCGAGGTCGAGGACCTGCTGCCCTCGGCGGCTGGAGGGCCAGAAGCCGAATTCGCGCGAACGTTGCTGCTGAACGCGCTGGAGAAAGCGATCGCCGAGCTGCCGGTGGAGCAGCGCGACGTCTTCATCGCTCATGAACTGGAAGGACGCAGCTTCAAGGAAATGTCCGCGGCGACGGGCGTGAGCATCAACACCCTGCTGTCGCGGAAGCGGTACGCCGTGCTGCGGCTGCGCAAGCGGCTGCGGACGATGTACGACGACATCACCAAGGCATGAGGACCTGCATATGAACTTCAAGCGTTTCATGAAATGGCCATTCATCATCCCGACGCTGATCGTGGTCGGGCCGATCATCGCCGCGATCGTCGTGTTCGTCTTCGGCGGGATCGTGATGCTGCTCTGGAACTGGCTGCTGCCGCGCCTGTTCGGGTTTCCCGAGATCACGCTGCTGCAGGGATTCGGTCTGCTGGTGCTGTGCCGGATGCTGTTTGGCGGCTTCGGCGGCGGTGGCGGCGGGAACCATCAGTCGAAACACATGACCCCCGAGGAGCGCGAGCGGTTGCGGGACCGGTTCTGCAGTACGCCCCACAAGGAGGACACGACGGCGACACTGGACGCGCCACGGCTTTAAGATCACATGGCCGTGGCGGACGCCCTGAGCGCGAGTCTAGAAAACGTGACTCACAGCGACGCTGGTTATGTGATTTGACTCGTCCACCCGGTGCTCAATCTGAAGCCGCAGCGCCTGTCGCCAGGCCGCCGGTGCGAATGGCAGATGGCCGTTGCCGTACAGCAGCAGCGCGGGGTCGCGGCCGAGCGTCGTTCGGTGATCCAGTCGCAAACCGCCGATCAACGCCGGCGTCACGGTGAACTCGCCGCCGACGCTGAAACGGGTATCAACGCTCCCGGCGGCGCCGAATCGTCCGATGGCTCCCAGAAGGGCGACGCGATCGCTCACGCTGTACGTGCCGACGACTGTCGCAAGTCGACGGTCGTTGTTTCCGATGAACACATGGCCGCCCACTGACGACAGCCCGGCGCGCCGATACACTTCGAGGAAGACGCCCTTCGGTCGCCCTTCGAGCTCGAAGCTGGCGGCGTCCGTGAACGGGATCGTGAGTTCGCCCGTCAGCGGCAGCGTCGCCGCACCGAACCATCCCGCGGTCGGCGATTCCTCCGATCGTCGAAATTCAACTCTGACTGCCGGCTGACGGCCCGATGCCGAAAAGCTACGCAGGCCCGTGAGCCGTGTTGACGCGGCGCGACGGCCGGTCAGTCCAGCGCTGAACGCGAGCGGCTCGGAGAGCGAGAGACGTTGCGACACGTCCACCTGGGTGAGCGCTCGAAACTGGCCCACCGTTGCCGAGAATGAGCCGCCTCGCGAGAGTGGTACGTTCAGAAACAGATCTTCGAACCGGCCGGACCGATCCAGCAGGTGGCGGTTCCCGCCGATGCTCTGGCTCAGCGCACGCCATTCCGCGAAATAGACGGTGCGTGAACTTCCGACCGGACCGGCCGAAATCACCTCGATGCGGCCTGGAAACGCTTTCGTGAAATCCGCCGAATGCCGCGCCTCGAAGTCGAAGGTGTTCCAGACCGCGAGGGGCAGCGTCGAATTCGCTTTACCACCCTCGAGGCGGTAACCCGACAGCAAAAACGCCAGACCTCGCTCGTTAAGCCTGGGAGGGGCGACGTGGCAATGCGAACAATCGACGCGGTGTTGCCGGGCGAACTGGGGAGTCGCCGCCGCCTCGGAGGGCCCCAAGAAGACTGCCAGCGAACAGAAAATAAGCCAGAAACGTGATATTTGCATGGACATTAGGGTTGATCAAATCTGTGTTTTTGATCAATCAAAATATCTATGCCTATTTATCAAATTTTAAACTCGAGCTGGTTGCCGAAGAACCCGGCGTAAGCATGGGCGGCGGCGTCCACGGCGGCGGCCTCGCTCCGGCGGAGCGGCGTGAACGGCGTGATGGTGATCGTCATCCGCTCCGCTGTGACGGACCGGCGCCAGCCACCGATGACTTTTCCGTTCACGACGATCGCAGCGCTGAACGGGTCGCGCACCATTCGCACCCAGCGGGACTGATCGAGCGCGGCACCGCGGTCCTTGTAGGCAATCAGATATTCGTCGTAGAGCCCCAACAAATGCGCCGTCGTATCGTCGCCGCGTGCGGCCGCCGCACTGCGGAACCAGTAGGTCTTGCCATCGACGACCTCCTGATCGAGTTCCCGATCGACCAGCTCTAATCCACGGCGAACGTCGCCGGTGGTCAGCCCGGACCACCAGACGAAGTCGCCAATCTGCGCGGGCCCGTGGCTGGTGAAATACCTGCGCGTCAGCTCGGCGAGCGCGTCGTCGCGCGACCGCGCGGCTGCCGGCGGCACGCGCTCGTCGAGCAGCGCGTAGGTCGACTGGGTGCCTCGCCGTGCCCCGCTGCAGATGACCGCGTCGATTTCCGCCTGCATGACGATGTGCGCGAGGCGCTGAACGCTGTCGGCCCGCACTCCAGCGCGCTGGAGAACGCCCTTCAGCTCCTGCCTGGTCAGGTGCCCGCC
>JBOGIQ010000465.1:0-3750 GCA_050742535.1 Vicinamibacterales bacterium
TGTCACGGCACGCCTGCTCGATCATTCCTGGTCCCGGTTTCCTGCAGCGACAGGCCTGACGAAACCGTTCGAGCGGCGCGTCGGCAAGATGCGGGCAATGGTAGTAGCCGTCGATCGCCGCGCCGCCCCGCGCCAGGCGGGCCGACAGCTCACGATGAACGTCGTCGAGGAACGACTCGTCGATGATGCCGCGGGCAATTGCGGACTGGTTCGTGACGACGACCAGGGTGTAGCCGGCCCGCTTCAGCAGGCGAAGTGCGTCCGCCGTCCACGGAAACACGGAGAGCAGCTCCATCCGATCGAGGTAGCCCCGCTCCTCGATGAGCGTGCCGTCGCGATCGAGAAATACGGCGGGATTCATGACGGGCGAGTCTGCATCAGCACGCGGACAGATTCAAAGACGCGCTCCGGCCGCAGGCCTTTCATGCAGCGATGGTCGATCGGGCATTCACGCAGCATGCACGGGCGGCACCAGACCTGATTGACGAGCACGTCCGCCCGTCCGCCGTGGCGCGTGAGCGGCGCCGTTTCGCGATCGCGTGTCGGGCCGAAAATAGCCGCCAGCGGCGTGCCGGCCGCTCCGGCAATGTGCATGGCTCCGGAATCGTTCGACACGCAGGCGGCCGCGAGGCTCATCACGCCGGCAAGCGTCTGTAACGTCGTGGCGCCCGTCAAGTCGCTCACCGAAGCGCGGTCGGCGGGGTTCATCGAGGCGAGGACCATGCGAGCCGCATCAGCATCCGCGGTGGTACCGACAATCACACCATGAGCTCCGGTCTCCTGAATCGCGCGCGTCACGACAGCTGCGAAATAGCCGGGGAGCCATCGCTTCGCCGTGCCGTACGCCGCACCTGGCGCGACGACCAGAAGCGGCCGTGAGCCGGTCCATCCCCGTGCCGCCAGCAAGGCTTTCGCTTCCTCGACGGCCGCGGACGGAATGCTGAGGCTCGGCTCGAGCGGTCCATTGGGTATTCCGAGTTGATGGACGAGATGCTGGTAATAGGCACCTTGATGACGAGAGCCGCCAGGGCGCTTGATCGCTCGCGTCAAAAGAGGGCGGCGGAGATCGGCTGCATACCCCCACCGCTGCCGCACGGCGGCGCGATGCAGCACCCAAGCCGACGCGAATGAATTAGGAAACAGGATGGCGAGATCAATCTGTTCGGCCTTCACGCGTTCCACATCGTTCGCAAGCACCTGCCGGTTTCGAAGCGATCCGCGCCACTCGGTCACGATCGTTCCATCCACGCCCGGGACCATGGCGTAGAGCGGAGCAACCGACGGCCGGGCGGCAACGATCAGACGGCTGGCGGGATACGCGCGGCGGACGTCGGCCAGCGCCGGCAGGGCCATCACCGCATCGCCCAGCCAGTTCGGCGCCACGACCAGGACGCGCGGCTCAGGCATCGGCGCGCCATCGTCGATGCATCCAGAGCCACAGCTCCGGGTGGCGGCGAATGTACATCTCGAGCACGTCCGTGCACCGCTGCGTGAACTCGCGGACGGCGTCGGGCGAATCGGCGGCCGGCGGCTCCACCGCATGCTCGTAGACGAGCCGGTATCGTCCGTCCGGAAGCGGCAGGGCGAACGCCGGGATCACCGGAGCACCCGTGCGCATCGCCAGCGCCGCCAGCGCATTGGTGGTCGCCGCGGGCCGGCTGAAGAAATCCACGTTCACGGCATCAGGCGTGTGCAGATGCTGATCGATCAGAATGGCCACGGCCCGGTTTGCGGACAGCTCCTGCAGCACCTTGCGGATGGCACCCTGGCGATAAATCACTGAGTTGCCGCTGCGGGTGCGGATGCGTTCGAGCATGTCGTGCAGGTACGGATTGTCGAGCGGCCGAGCCATGACTGCCATCGGCTGCAGGCGCAGCGCCAGCGCAATTGCTCCCACTTCCCAGTAGCCGAAATGACCGGTGAAGAGCAGCACGCCGCGTCCGCGTGCATGTGCCTGCCGGATCCGCTCCTCTCCCTCCGACTCGATCCGCTCCAGAATCTCGCCGTTCGTCAACGTGCCCACCTTGATCAGCTCGAGCAGCACGCTGCCGAAATGCGAGAACACGCCGCGCACCACGGCCCGGCGCTCCTCGATCGACTTCGACGGCAGGGCCATGGCGATGTTGGCCATGGCGAGGCGGCGATGAAACCCGTCGACGGCATAGACGAAGCGGCCGAGCGCCGCGCCGGCCGAGCGAACAGTGGGCAGCGGTAACAGACGGACGACGATGGCGAGGCCCCTGACCATCAGGGCCTCGAGCCGGTACCTGGCAATCCGGCTAAAGCCGGACTCTACAGGCGTTGCAGCAGCCACGCTTCGAAGTCGGCGCTGGGTTCGACGAACACGCTCAGGGGCAGTATGGCCCACGGAGAGGTCAGCCCGTTGCGGTACCGTTCGAGCCGCATCGCGTCCTTCGCCGTGGTAACCACTGCCGATGCGCCAAGCTCGCGCACCTTCGCTTCGATCTCCCGCACGTCCGCGGTGGTGAACCAATGGTGATCGGGAAAGGTGAACTCGCAGACGAGGTCGTAGCCCTGTTTCCGCAGCGCATCGAAGAAGCGCTGCGGGCGGGCGATACCGGCGACGGCGGCAACCCGCTTGTCGGCCGGAAGAACACCGTGCAGCGCGAGCAGCGGAAGGTAGCGCGGTGTCACGCAGAACGAATGTTCCACGCCGACCCGTCCGGCGAGCTGCTCGGCATCGGCGGCGCTGCCGTATGCCAGCACGGCATCGGCTGCGCGCGCGGCCGACACCGGCTCACGCAGCCGGCCGGATGGCAGCAGCTTCTCCGCAAGATCGGCTGACGACAACACCAGCAGGTCTATCTTCCGCTCCAGCCGCAGGTGTTGAAACCCATCGTCCAGGATCAGCACCGTCGAGTCGAAGCGGTCGATCGCGGCCTGGCCTGCCCGCGCCCGATCGGCCGCCACGACAATCGGCACGCCGCGAATGTCGCGCGCGAGCATCTGCGGTTCGTCGCCCGATTGTTCCACCGGCACGAGCGGGCCGGTCCCTTCCGTGACGACGACAATGGCGGGCGCTCGACGCGAACGCCCGTAGCCGCGACTGAGGATTGCCGGTCGATGGCCGTGGCGGGAGAGCACCGCCGCGACTGCCGCGACAACCGGCGTCTTTCCGCTGCCGCCGGTCACCAGGTTCCCGACGCTGACGACCGGACGCGACAGACGTATGCGCGACGCCGGGCGACGGTCGTACCAGGAACGGCGAAAACGGGCCACGCCCCCATAGATCGCGCCCAGTGGCTTCATCGCTCGACTCCGCTCGCGATGACCCTGAGCCTGTGGAGCCTGTGTCGAAGGGTCAATGGACCAATCGGAACGGATGAATGGTGGCGGTTCTGCCGCGCTCTGGCGGCGGGAACACATCGGCGATGACCGACAACGTGCGGTCCTTGGCGCCGCGGTTGGCGTCCACGAGCGCGCGCGCCGCCGCGCCCAGCCGCGCGCGGCGAACGGGATCGCCCATCAACGCGGGAATCGCGGTCTCGAGCTCGCGGGCATTGTGCACCTGGACGGCCGCACGGTTGCTGAGAAACGTCTCGGCGATCTCCTTGAAGTTCTCCATGTGGGGGCCAAACACGATCGATTTGCCATACAGCGCTGGTTCGAGGATGTTGTGTCCGCCCGCCGGCACGAGGCTCCCGCCAACGAACACCGCCGTCGCGATCTGGTAGAGATGCGCGAGCTCGCCGATGGTGTCGAGAATGACCGCATCACACCGCGGTTCGG
>JBOGIQ010000466.1:0-3727 GCA_050742535.1 Vicinamibacterales bacterium
AAGCATGAACGGTCATCTTGGCTCAGGCTCACCCTTCGCCATTGATCCGCCTTGACCGACCGAATTGGTCCGAGATATCGTCCGATCTTTACATTGAGACTTAGTCTCACTACGGAGCGTTCTCATGTTGAGGGTTCGGACTGTTCTGGCAATCGCCGCTCTCCTGGCCGTTGCCGCAGGATCGGCGGCTGCCCAAGTGGACGCACGAGGGGCGTCCCTGACGGGCCAGGTTTTCGATCAGACGGGTGCGACGGTGCCGCAGGCGTCCATCACCGTCCGCCGGCTGTCGAGCGGCACCGAGCGAAGCGTCAGTGCAAATGCGCAAGGCGCGTTCTCCATCGACGAACTGCAGCCGGGCGATTACGAGGTAAGCGCAACGAGTCCGGGTTTCGTCGCCGTGGTGCAGCGTGTGTCGCTTCGGAGCGGCGAGACCCGCGTCCGTTTTCAGCTCCGCGTGGGCAACCTGACTGAGGAGGTCGTCGTGACCGGCGAAATCGCCGGCAGTCACGAGCGGCTGCGCCGCATTCCGGGTTCGGTGGCCGTCATCGAACGCGAGACGCTGGAAGACAGCGCGGTGATGACGACGAGCGAGGCGCTTCGCAAGGTTGCAGGGCTGCATGTTCGCGACGAGGAAGGGTTCGGTCTGCGGCCGAACATCGGCATTCGCGGCCTCAACCCGACCCGCTCGACGAAAGTCCTCCTGATGGAGGACGGCATTCCGTTGACCTACGCGCCGTACGGCGACAACGCTTCGTACTACCACCCGCCGATCGACCGCTTCGAGCGGCTCGAGGTCCTCAAGGGAGGCGCGCAGATCGCCTACGGACCGCAAACCGTCGGCGGTGCCGTCAACTACCTGACTCCGAGACCACCGGTCCAGCCATCCGGCTCGCTGACGCTGACCGGCGGGAATCGCGACTACTTCAACGGTCACGGTTCGTATGGGGCCACCGTCGCGCGAACCGGTTTCCTCGTCGATTACATGCGGAAGCAGGGAGACGGCTCCCGGGAGAATCTGGACTTCCAGCTGAATGACGTCAACGGGAAGGTGGTGCAGGGCGTCGGCGCCAGCCAGACGTGGACGTTCCGCGGCAACTACTACAGCGAAGATTCGAACGTCACCTATTCGGGGCTGCGACTGGACGAATACTCGGCGGACCCGCGCGCGAATCCATTCGGCAACGACTTCTTCTACGCCGACCGCTACGGCGCCTCGGCGACGCATGCATTCGCCATGAGCGGCAACGCCGCCATGACCAGCACGGTGTACTGGAGCTCGTTCCGCCGGCACTGGTGGCGTCAGTCGAGCAACTCCGGGCAGCGGCCCAATGACTCGGCCGATCCGCTGTGCGGCGGAATGGCCAACCTGAACACGACCTGCGGCAACGAAGGGCGCCTGCGCGAATACTACGCGTGGGGCGTCGAGCCGCGCGTCACCATGCATCACCGCACGTTCGGGGTCGCGAGCGAAACGGACTTCGGTGTGCGCGCGCACTTCGAAAACCAGGATCGCCTGCAGCAGAACGGCGATTCCCCGGCCGCCCGGACGGGCGTGCTCGTCGAGAGCAACGTTCGAAAGAACTCTGCCTATGCTGGGTTCGTGCAGAACCGGTTCCTGTTCGGTGGGTGGACGGTCACCCCGGGCGTGCGGCTGGAGCACGTCACGTATGAACGTACGAACCGGCTGGCCAATGCCGGCACCGGTGTGACCGGTGACACGGAGCTGACCCGTGTCATTCCGGGGATCGGCGTGTCACACACGACGGGGGAGCAAGTGACGCTGTTCGCCGGCGTGCACCGTGGCTTCGCTCCGCCACGCACCGAGGACATCATCTCGAACGCCGGCGGCGTGATCGACCTCGATCCCGAACTGAGCTGGAACTACGAGGCCGGCGTTCGCAGCGCGCTTCGGCCCGGGGTGAGCGTCGACGCTACGCTGTTCCGCATGGATTACGAGAACCAGATTGTGCCGGCCAGCCTCGCCGGCGGCGTCGGCGCCACGCTGACGAACGGTGGCGCTACGCTGCACCAGGGTCTGGAGCTCAGAGCGCAGGTGGACAGTGCACCCATCACGCGCTCCGCTCACGACGTCTACGTTCGCGTGTCGTACACCTACCTGCCGGTCTCGAAGTTCACCGGCGCCAGGTTCAGCAACATCTCCGGCTTTGGCAGCGTGAGCGTCAGTGGAAACCGTCTGCCGTACGCGCCCGAGCAGGTCGCCGTCATCGGCGCCGGCTACTCCTACGCGGCCTTCGACGGGCGCATCGAGGCCGTGACCACGAGCGATCAATTTACCGACGATCTCAATACCGTTGCGTCGACCGCGGACGGACAGCGCGGCCTGATCGGCAGCCACACCGTCTGGAACCTCGCTCTGAACTACACGCTTCGACAGACAACGCTGTTCGTGACCGTGAAGAATCTGTTCGATGAGCTGTACATCGTGGATCGCACGCGCGGGATTCTCCCTGGCAGTCCGCGGCTGGTTCAAGCGGGCGTCCGGCTCAGATTCTAGGAGTGACCATGAATCGTCTGAAAGTGTTCTCCGCTGTGCTCGCCCTCGTAGTTCTCGTCCCTGCGGGTCTCCAGGCCCAGGCTGGACGGCGAGGTGACGTGCTGGATGTCAACACCGCGGCCGAGAAGCAGCTGCTCTCGGTGCCCGGTCTGACGCCGGCGATCGTGAAGACCATCATGACGCGTCGGCCGTTTCTGCAGATGACGGATCTCGACGCGCTGCTCGCGCCGTCGATCCCCGCCGAGAAGCGGCCGGAGATCTATCGCCGGTTGTTCGTGCAAATCAACCTCAACACGGCATCGGATGCTGAAATCATGCTGATCCCCGGCCTGGGGAAACGGATGCTTGGCGAGTTCAAGGAATACAGACCCTATCGAGCGCTGGCTCAGTTCCGCCGCGAGATCGGCAAGTACGTCGACGACAAGGAACTCGACCGCCTCGAGCAGTACGTGTTCGTTCCCATCAACCTCAACACGGCGAGCGACGCGGACATTCTCAGCATTCCGGGAATGGGGCAGCGGATGCTGGGCGAGTTCAAGGAATACCGGCCCTACAAGGCGATCCAGCAGTTCAGGCGCGAGATCGGCAAGTACGTCGACGAGAAGGAAGTGGCCCGGCTCGAGCGCTACGTCACGTTGAACTGAGCGCGCACCGAGTTTTCGCCACGATGCCCGACGCCGCGTTCCTCCGCCGAGTGCTCGCTGCACTCTTCCTGTTTGGCTCTGTCGGCACGGCCGCGGAGCTGGTGCTCCTCGAGCACACCGAGGACGCATGGCAGAAAGCGCCGCTGGTGCTGATTGCCGTCGCGTGCGTCGTGCTTGCTGTGCTGACCGTCCGGCCGTCCACGGCCGGGGTCAGGCTTTTTCAGCTTGCCATGGTGGCGTTTATCGCGAGCGGGGTGGCGGGCCTTGCCCTGCACTATCAGGGCAACGTCGAGTTCGAGTTCGAACTGCAGCCGGGCGCCTCGGGTTTTCACCTGTTCTGGGAATCGATGAAAGGGGCCACGCCGGTGCTCGCCCCCGGAACCATGGCACTCCTTGGCGCCATCGGCCTGACCTACACCTATCGCCATCCCGCGCGTTGAAAGGGCTGCCGCCGGAAGGCGGCACTCGACATCGGGTCCCAATCCGAGGATCATCAGCGCGAGCAGAGGTTTGCCATGAAGCGACCACACTATGTGTTCCTTGCGCTGATGCTGTCCGCGGGCGCCGC
>JBOGIQ010000467.1:0-3727 GCA_050742535.1 Vicinamibacterales bacterium
CGAGCGAACCTTCAGATCACGTTACCTGGTTTCTCACCCGGTAAGTTCGAGTTGGATCTGCTGCGACCCCAGATGGACTTTTCGGTGGGAGACCTGCGCGTATCGGTGGTCATTCGTCGAGCGGGCGAGACCGGGAATGGTGGCAGCCGCGGTGGCGACGATAGGAACCACGCGATTGTCAAGGTGTACTACGCAACCGATCGCGCCCGGATCTCTTATGAGCCGTTGGATTACGGCGGCGATCGCAGCCCGACCGGCCGTCTCCAACTTGGACGCTTCGATGTGTCGGTCCCACGCGATCACCAACTGGCCAAAGTTGAGCGGCCCACGATCCTGACATTCTGGCGTGAAGACCCGAACAAACATTTCATCATCGTACGACGGATCGCACAGACCTACGACCAGTACTACCGGGAGATTGCGAGCCTTGTCGGTCAATCCCAGCGCAAAGAAGTGTTCGTCTTTGTGCATGGATTCAATGTGACCTTCGAATCCGCGATCTATCGGACGGCCCAGATGGCCTACGACCTGGGCTTTGATGGCGCGCCAATCGTCTATAGCTGGCCATCTGAGGGTTCGATGGTCCGGTATCCGGTCGACTTGAACAACAACGATTGGACGTGGCCGAATCTGCGATGGTTCTTGGAGGATATCGCCGCGAAGACGGGTGCGCAGAAGGTTCATCTCATTGCCCATAGCATGGGAAACCGCGCTCTGGTCAACGCGCTCAACCGCATTGTGACCGAGCAACGGAGCACCCCGAGACCCCGGTTCAGTCAGGTGGTCTTGACGGCACCCGACATCGACGCCGCGCAGTTTATTCAGCTCGCACAGTCGCTTAGGAGCGGGGCGGAACGGGTCACGCTGTACGCATCGTCCAACGACGAGGCCTTGAAACTCTCGAAGGCCTACCAAGGGTACCAGCGAGCAGGTGACTCGTCTCCGGATGTCGTCGTGGTGCCCGGCCTCGACACGATCGATGTCTCGGCGATCGATACGAATCTAATCGGACACTTTTATTACGGGGACAATCGGTCAGTCCTGACGGACATCTTCTATCTGTTGCGCGACGCCCGGCCACCCGGCGAACGGTTCGGGTTGCGCCAGGTCACGCAGGGGCCGCGTTGTCAGCGGTCACGCAATAATCCCCACGCACGGTCATCGAAAATTCCCCACCTCCTGCGAAGCCGACAGGAGGAGCCATGACTCAAGAGACGATAGACCCCAAGGTGACGGACCTTGGGGAGGACGGCATGATTGGAAAAGAGCGCTGGGAGGAGATCCGGCGCTTGGCAGAAGGTGGCGAGACGGTCTCGGCGATCGCTCGTCACTTGGATCTCGATCGGAAGACGGTCCGCGGGTGGTTGCGGAAGGAGGCCTGGACGCCCTATCAACGGGGGGCGATCAGTGACGCCATGCTGGGCGCGCACGGCGAGTTTCTGCAGGCGCGGGCGGCGGCGGTGGATTACTCGGCGCAGATTCTCTATCAGGAGCTCCGCCAGCAGCGCGGGTACACCGGCAGCTATGCGACGGTGCGGCGATTTGTCCGGCCGTTGCGCGAGGCGGCGTGTCGCGCTGATCTGACGTGGACGCGGTTTGAAACGCCGCCGGGCCACCAAAGCCAGGTCGATTGGGGCCAGGCGCGGGTGTGCTTCGGCGCGGACCCGGTGATCCGGCACATCTTCGTGCTGACATTGGGCTACTCACGTCGGAGCGTGTATGTGCCGTGTCTGGATGAAACCCTCGGCACCTTTCTCGACGCGCACGAAACCGCGTTCGAGCATTTCGGGGGCCACACGCAGGAGCATCTCTACGACCGCGCCCGCACGGTCTGCCATCCGGCCGACGGCGGGGCGCGGTGGAATGTGACCTTCAAAGCGTTTGCCGCGTATTGGAGCTTCGAGCCGCGGCTCTGTCGCCCCTATCGGGCGCAGACCAAGGGGAAGGTCGAATCGGGCGTCAAATACTTCCGACGCAATTTCCTGCCGGGCCGCACCTTCCGCGATGACCTCGACTTCGGCGAGCAGCTCGCCGTCTGGACGCGGGACGTCGCGGATGTGCGAGTACACGGCACGACCCATGAGCGACCGATCGATCGGTTCGTGACCGAAGCGCCCGTGTTGCTGGGCACGGCCGGCCAGCCGCCATTTCGTCTCGAAGCCACGCAGCGCCGCGTCGTGGCCGAAGACTACTTGGTGAGCTTCGAGACGAATCGCTATTCCGTCCCGTTCCGCCTCATCGGCCAAGAAGTCGAGGTCCGTCGACACCGCGGGCAGCTCGAGTTCCGCCATCGGGGCGCGCTCGTGGCCGCCCACTCCATACTCCTGGGCAAGTATCAGGTGTGCATTCTGCCTGAGCACGGTCCGGGGCCGATCGCGCGCACACAGCGCACGGTGCGGTCCACGCCGGCGCCGCCGACGCCACCCGCCTCGGCGGACGTCGAGGTGCGCGATCTGACGTGGTATGACGCGGTCTGCAGCGGCGGTGTCCAGTGAGCGCCGCGCAGTTCGAGCGGATCCAGGAGCACTTGCAACGGCTGCGGCTGTTTAAGAGCCGGGAGCGACTCGAAGCGCTGCTCCAAGAGGCGAGCACCCAGGAGCTCTCCTACACCGACTTCCTCGATCAAGTGCTCACCGAAGAAGTGACGGCAAAGACAGCCAAGCACATCACGATGCGGACCAGCCTGGCGCGATTTCCGTTCGTCAAAGGGCTCGAGTCGTTCGAGTTCGGCTATCAGCCGTCCGTGGATCGCAAACAGATCCAGGCCCTGAGTACGTGCCGCTTCATCGAGCACGGCGAGAACGTCGTCCTGCTCGGCCCCCCGGGAGTCGGGAAGACGCACTTGGCCGTGGGCCTCGGCCTCAAGGCGATCGAGCACGGCTACCGCGTGCTCTTCTCCACGGCCGCCGCCATGCTCACCACGTTGAGTAAGGCGCTGGCCGACGGCCGGCTGGAGGACAAGCTCAAGGTCTTCACCGTGCCGCGGCTCATGATCGTGGACGAGATCGGCTACCTGCCGATCGACGGACAGGGCGCCAATCTCTTCTTCCAGCTCATTAGTCGCCGCTATGAACGCGGCCCGATGATTCTCACGAGTAATCAGAGCTTCGGCAGTTGGGGGGATGTGTTCGGCGATCGCGTGATTGCGTCGGCCATCCTCGACCGCGTGCTGCACCATTCGATCACCGTCAACATCAAAGGCGACAGCTACCGCCTGCGCGAAAAGCTCAAGGCCGGCCTCGTGAAGTCCAAAGTGGCGATCGAAGACCGATCGGACGCGGAAACGACCGCGTAGGAGGCCGCAGGAGCGATGATCTCGAAGGGGGCCAGGGTCCAGCATCCCCTCCTCCCCTGGGAGGAAGGAGGTAACCGCGATCACAAGACAGCTGTGGAAATGGCGCTCCCGCGGAAATCACAGAACGATTTCCACAGGAGCTTGGAAATCTCGCACAGAACGCGAGATTCCCACATTCCCACAGCTGATCATCCGTTGTTCGTCACTCAATGAAGGCAGGGTGGGGAATTTTCGGTGACCACACCTGGGGAGTTTTGAATGACCGTTGACAAATTGGGCTCGGAGAAATCTGTGCGGACCGAACCCCATCGAATCTGTGCTGGCTGCGGATGTCACCCGTCTCGGCTACATGAACTGTGCCGGCGACGCGGCGGTGGTGCTCTCCACCGTTCAAGGAGGGGGCCATTCCTGGCCTGGCGGCAAGCTGATGCC
>JBOGIQ010000468.1:0-3724 GCA_050742535.1 Vicinamibacterales bacterium
ACCTCGTGGCCTTCGTGATCTTCGTGTCCTCTTCGTGGTGAAGAACCTCCGTTCGCCTCCGTTCCTCCGTTGCTCCTGTGAAACCGTTCCCTCCGTCCCCTCCGTTAACTCACCGCCGGGACCTCATTCCCCGAGCGCCGGTCCAACGCGTCAGGCGTGTCGCGGAGCCTCTCTTCCCAGATCCGGTTGAAGACGTTGCGACACCACGTCTTCGTGACGCGGGGCCTGGCGGGACCGGCGCCGTCCTGGAACCGTCGCTTCGGATTGACCGGCATCTCGATGCCGAGCACGGACCGGATGCCGGCGCGCACGACATCCTGCTTCAGCGTGTAGAGCCGCTCGATGCGCCCGCCGAGCACCTGTTCGAACGGAATGGCGGCCGCGGCGGCGATGACCGATCGCACGCTGAACGGCGAGAACGCCGTGAAGCCGAGGGCGGACGCGGGCGCATACGTCCGGATGTATCCGCGGGAGAGCCCACCCGAATACACGGGGCTGTGCTTGATCGCGTCAACGCCCCACCCTTCCTGATACAGAAGCGGGTTGCGCAGCAGGCTCGACAGCGTCAGATCGGAATCCTCGAGTGGATACGACTTGAGGTTCTCGTCGCCACCGTCGCCGTCGAGAAGATACGACAGCGCCGGATGGCGCCGGCGAATTCCACGCAGCAGGCAGAGCGCGGCAGCGGCGCACTCGACGTCGAGCGGGTGATAGTCCTCGATGACCCGAATCGCTTCCTCGAGGTCGTACTCAGACGGGGAGACGTCTATCCGCTCCCAGCAGTCGGCCATCCCCAGCGCGCCGACGGCGGACTCAGCCTGGGCCGCGTCCCCGCCCCCGCCCATATCGAGCGTCAACGCCCGAATCGAATCAACGTCGCGCCCGAGCTCGCGCGCCGCGTGTCGCGCCATGAGCAGCGTTGCCGTACTGTCGATGCCTCCGGAAAACGCGACGCCCACGCGCTCGCCCGACGGCACGCGGGACAGCCACTCACGGACGACCGCGTAGGCCGCCCGGACATACGCGTCGCCGGCTTCGTCGATATCCGCGGAACCCTGGGCAATCCGCGGCTCGAAGAATCGCTGGTACCGCGGCGACGGATCGGGACACCCGACCTGATCGAGCTCGACCACGTAATGCGCGGGCACCATGCGGGTGTAGATGGGGTCGAACTGCCACCCGATCCGCTGCGACTGACACCAGTCGAAGATTCGATCGATGCGCTCGGCGACCACCAGAAACGGGCCGTGATACATCTTCGCCACGAAGTAGCGAAGCGGAATGCCAATCGTCCGCGCCAGGCGCACCGTCCGCCCGTCGCGCGCGATTGCCGCGAAATGGCCGTCGGTCGCCCCGAGCGCCGCTCGGTCGCACCGCCGGACTGCCGCGACGACATCCCGATCGGTTGCGCCGGTGAGGCCGGACGTCCGTGCCCCAACGAGATCGACGGTGCGATCGATGCCTTCAATCACTGGAACTCTCCAATGCAAAATTCAAAATGCAAAATGCAAACTAAACCCGCGCCGGTACGGTTTGCATTTTGAATTTTGCATTTTGCATTACGTCATCACTTTCTTACCCGTCACCCTCACATCGTCCGCCGCGATCATGTCCGGCGCCAGCCATCCGTCCAGGTTGTATTCCGCCATGCATTGCTCGGCGAAACCCTTGTAGCGCGCGGATGCGCCCGTGATGTCGGCCACCATGAGCGTCTCGAAGCGGATGCTCTCGTGGTTGCCGAAGTAGTTGCGCTCGTAGAGCTCGTGACGGCCGCCGAACTCGGTGCCGATCGCGTCCCACAACAGCTTCATCAGCTTGACGCGCGCTTCCGCGGTGTAGCCATTCGACCCGCGCACGAACTGATCGAGATACGGCCGCAGCTCCGGCACCTTGAAATCGAGTGCGCTCGAGGGCAGGTAGATCAAGGCGCTGGCCAGCGTGTTCTCGATGATTTCCTTGATCTTCGGATACGCCAGGCTCGACATCACGCGATACGCCAGCCCGTAATCGAGATTCGGCAGCACATACCCCGGCGTCCACGGCGTGGTCGTCCGCGCCATCGCGTCGGTCAGCGCCCAGAACAGGTTCCGCCAGGCGAGCACTTCGCCGACCTGAGCCTGGACACCCCGGAAGTCCTTCGCGCCGGTCGCTTCGACGGCCTTGAGCAGCAGGCCGGCGAGGAAATCCATCTTCACCGCAAGGCGCGTGCACCCCTGGAACATGAAGCGCGGAAGGAAGCCCGACCGTGGGAAGAACGTGTTGACCTTGTCGATATCACCGTAGGCAAACACGTTCTCCCACGGCACCAGGACGCGATCGAACACGAGAATGGAGTCGTTTTCGTCCATGCGGCTCGAGAGCGGATAGTCGAACGGTGTGCCCATCACCGCCGCGGTCATCTCGTACGACGGCCGACAGAACAGCTTCACGCCCGCCGCGCCGGTCGGCACGATGCAGACGAACGCAAACGGCTTCGTCTTGATCGGCAGCGCACCGTTGTTGGCGATGAAGTTGAGGTGCGTCAGGCTCGACGTCGTCGCCACGACTTTGGCGCCGCTGACGACCAGACCCTTGTCCGTCTCCTCCTCCACGTGCATGTACACGTCTTTCACCTCGTCCAGCGGGCGATCGCGATCGACGGGAGGGTTGACGATCGCATGGTTGACGAATGAGACCTCCTCCTGCACCCGGGCGTACCAGCGCTTCGCGTTTTCCTCGTACGGCGCGTAGAAAGCCGAATTCGCGCCCAGCGTCGCCAGAAAAGCCGCTTTGTAATCGGGGCTGCGGCCGATCCAGCCGTAGGAGACACGCGCCCATTCCGCGATCGCGTCGCGGTCGGCGACCATCTCCTCCGCATTCCGCGGCGCGCGATAGAACTTGTGCGTGTAGCCGCCGCTGCCGGTGTCGGTCGGTGACGTCAGGATGTCCCTGCGCGCGGGGTCGTGCAGCGCGTCGTAGAGACGCGCGATCATCCGCACCGTGTTGCGGAACGCGGGGTGCGTGGTGACGTCCTTCACGCGCTCGCCGTAGATCCAGATCTCGCGTCCGTCGCGCAGGCTCTCGAGGTATTCCTCGCCGGTGAACGGCCGCGTCCGGCCGGTGGTGTAACTGCTCATTGCCCTAGCCCTCCAACTCGCGCGCTTTGGCTTCCCACTCCGCCATGAAGCGGAAGACGTTCTCTTTCGGCGGCTGCGGCGCAAACGTTTCGAGCCACCGCACAGGCGTTGCACTGACGTTCCGGAACGAGTGGACGCAGCCGACACCGGTCCACACGACGTCGCCGGGCTTCAGGTCGTAGACCGTGCCGTCGAGCGTGGCCCGCACTTCTCCTTCGAGGATGAAGTACGCCTCCTCGAACGTGTGGTCGTGCAGGCCGATGCCGACGCCGGGCTGATACTCGATGAACAGCAGCCGGTGGTGCCGCGCGCCGAAATCCTCGTCGATCATCCACTTCAGGAACACGCCCTCGAGACCGGCCACGACGTTCCGGCGCTCGCCGACCGGCGGAATCTGCGACGCGCCGAAATGGCCGAGCAGGTTGCCGCGGCGATCGTCCAGGTCGAGCGGCGGCGCGTCCATGGGGATCGAACGATCCCCCAGGAAGAACGTGTCGCGCTCCGCGCCGGCCGGCTTGGGCTGCGGCGCCGCCATCTGCAGCCATCGCACAGGGCGATCGCCTGCCCGAAGCGCGTGCGGCGTTCCAACCTTGAGTGCGGCGTAGTCG
>JBOGIQ010000469.1:0-3664 GCA_050742535.1 Vicinamibacterales bacterium
CCGTCATCCAGGTACGCGACACCCTGGTTGTATTCCTTGCCTTCCTTCAGGATGAACACCTTCATGATCTCGCCCGGCAGCACGACCGGCTTCAGTGAATTGGCGAGCTCGTTGATGTTCAGCACCTCGACGCCGCGAAGCTGCGCGACCTTATTGAGATTGAAATCGTTGGTGACAATCTTTCCCTGCAGCGAACGCGCCAGCTCGATCAGCTTCAGGTCGACCTCGCGGACCTCGGGGAAGTCCATATCCGAGATCATCACTTCGACGCCGGCCATCTTCTGAATTTTCTGCAGGATGTCGAGTCCGCGGCGGCCGCGGTTCCGCTTCATCGAATCGGACGAGTCGGCAACCAGCTGCAGTTCCTTGAGGACGAACTGCGGGATGACGAGCGTGCCATCCATGAAACCGGTTTCACAGATGTCGGCAATGCGCCCGTCGATGATCACGCTGGTGTCGAGCACCTTGTACCGTTTGCGCGGCGCAGTCGAGCGGAAGAGGCCGATGATGTTTTCGGGCTTCAGCCAGTCTCCCTTGCGCCCGCCGAGGACCAGGCCGACATACGGCAGCGCCAGCAGGATGACGCTGTGAAGGAAGACCACACGCTTGTCGTCCAGGTTGGCCCAGTAGAGCGCCTGCCCGATGGTCTTGGCCGCACCCAGTCCGATCGCGCCGCCGAGCAGCGCTCCGAGCATGTGTGTAACCGAGCCGTCCTTGAGGCGGATCTCGAAGGCGACGATCGCCAGGCCGAGAGCGAGGCCGAAGAGCGTGTTGACGATCGGCCCCCCGGGCAGCGGCGCCAGCTGGTGCGCGGAGTAGCCTATCGCGGCAATACAAAGAAGGCGGGCAATCAGAAACCAGGCCATGAATGAACCTCAGGGGACCGGCGACTATGAATGGGTGAACGTTAGAACCGCCGGGCCTGAAATGCAAGCTGTGTTCGCCGCTGTGGGGTGAGCCTTCCAGGCTCGCCTCGCGAACCCGAAGGGCCCGAAGGGTTCGCGCCACGGAAGCGGCAGCCGGCCTAAATCAGCGCGTCGAGTGCCTCCCCGACCGTCCGGACGCCCACCAGCTCGGCACCCCCGGCGCTCTCGTCGGCGGGATCGACGTTGGCCGCGGGCATGACGATGCGGGTGAAACCCATCTGCACGGCCTCACGGATCCGGAGCGTCGCCTGCGGGATGCCGCGGATCTCGCCGCTCAGGCCGATTTCACCGAACACCGCCGTCGCCGGGGACAAGCCGCGGTTGCGGACGCTCGACGCCACGGCCGCGGCGACGCTCAGATCGGCGGCCGGTTCCTCGATCGACATCCCGCCGGCAATGTTGACGTACACGTCGTCGCCGGCGAGGCTGAGCCCGGCCCGCTTCTCCAGAACGGCGAGCAGCAGCGAGAGGCGATTCTGATCGATGCCGATGGCCATGCGCCGCGCATTTCCGTACGTGCTCGTGCTGACGAGCGCCTGAACCTCGACGAGGATCGGACGCGATCCCTCGACCGAACACAACACGGCGGAGCCAGGCGTACCGGTCGCCCGTTCGGAGAGGAAAAGTTTCGACGGGTTCGGCACGGGCCGCAGCCCACTTCCCGTCATCTCGAACACGCCGAGTTCGCTCACCGCGCCAAAGCGGTTCTTGACGGCACGGACCACACGGTGCGAGTGGTGCCGCTCGCCTTCGAAGTACAGCACGGTATCCACAACGTGCTCGAGGACCTTCGGACCGGCAAGGCTGCCGTCCTTCGTGACATGGCCGACGAGCACGGTCGGGATGTTCTGCCCCTTCGCCGCAAACAGAAACTGCGTGGCCGCTTCGCGCACCTGGCCGATGCTGCCGGGCGCCGACTGGAACTTGATCGAAAAGACCGTCTGAATCGAATCGATGACGACGAGGGCCGGCTTCAGACGCGCGATCTCCTCGAGGATTCGCTCGATGCAGGTTTCGGACAGCAGATAGAGAGGGGCGGCGCCGATGCCGAGACGATCGCCGCGGCTCTTGATCTGATGCTCGGACTCCTCGCCCGATGCGTACAGCACGGGGCCGACTTCGCGCGCGAAGTGACCCGCGGCCTGCAGCAGCAGCGTGGACTTGCCGATCCCGGGTTCTCCTCCCAGCAGCACGAGCGAGCCGGGGACCACGCCTCCGCCGAGCACGCGATCGAACTCGCCGATGCCGGTCGTCAGGCGCGCGGCGTTGGCGTTCTCGACCTCGGCGTACAACTTCGCGTTGGAGCCGGCGCCGAACTGGCCGTAGCGATTCTCAGCCTTGCCCGCCAGCGCGTTGTCCGCGGCGGGACGCTCTTCGACGAGAGAATTCCAGGCGCCGCATTCAGCGCAGCGGCCGGTCCACTTCGGCGCCTGCGCCCCGCATTCCTGACAGACAAATACGGACTTCGATGGCTTCATACTCCGCCACAGGCCCCAGGGCTCAGGCCACAGGCCTCAGGGCTGGTCAAGGGATCAGGCCGCCGGATCATTCTCAGGCCAAAGGATGACAGGGAAGGTCAATCGTAGTACCGCTCGATCCGCGTACCAAGACGGCAGACGACCTCCCAGGGAATCGTGCCGATCGCGGCCGCAACCTCGCGCGCGTCGATCTGCTGCCAGCTCTCCTCACCTTGACGTCCGAGCAGGACAACCTCGTCGCCCGGCTGCACCTCGCCGACGTCGGTGACGTCCACGGTAATCATGTCCATCGAGACGGCGCCGACAATCGGCACGCGACGGCCGCGGATCAGCACGTGCCCGCGTCCGCAGAGCCGCGTGTCGAGTCCGTCGGCGTAGCCGGCCGGGATGACGGCAATGGTGCGCGGACGCTCGGCGAGGAAGCGCCAGCCGTAGCCCACACCCTCGTCCGGCCGTATTCCTTTCACCGCCACGACGCGGCTCGTCAACGACATCACCGGCTGCAGCGGAATCGTCGACGCCAGCGGCGGAGGAACGATGCCGTAGAGCAGGAGACCCGGGCGCACCGCGTCGTACCAGACGCGGGAATCGCGCAGCAGCGCGGCGCTGTTGCAGGCGTGTTTCATGATCATCCGGCTGAAGCCGGACTCCACGCCGGAGGTCCGCCTGAAGGCGGACACGACGTCATATGCGTCGTCGAACCGCTCGCGCTGCGTGTTGAACACCGGGGTCTCCGGCTCGTCGGCGGACGCGAAGTGGGTGAACACGCCTTCCAGCCGCATGTGATCGCTGGCGAGCACGTCGGGCAGCATGCGGCGAAGGTTATCGTGGCGGAACCCGAGCCGGTTCATGCCGGTGTCGATCTTGAGGTGGTAGCCGATTATCGACCGGCGCTTCAGTGCTGCCGCGTGGACCGCTTTCGCCGCGCCAGGGCTCGAGATCGTCGGGGTGAGTGCGTGCTCGAACAACCCATCGAGGTCGCTGACGCTCAGGGCGCCGAAGACGAGGATCGGCACGCGGACGCCGGCCTGGCGCAGCACGATCCCTTCTTCGATATCCGCGCACGCGAGCATGGTGGCGCCGGCCTGCTCGAGCGCACGCGCGACGCGGTCAGCCCCGTGGCCGTACGCATTGGCTTTGACAACCGCAATGATGCCCGGTGGCGTGCGTCCGGGGTCCGAGGCGAGGTACCGCTGAATGGCCGCGAAGTTGTGCCGCAGCGCGTTCAGATCAACACGCGCGATGGTGTTGCGAATCATC
>JBOGIQ010000470.1:0-3659 GCA_050742535.1 Vicinamibacterales bacterium
GTTCGGGATCGGAAAGATCTCGAGCGAGGAGCGGGCGCTGCTCTCCGGCCTCGCCGCCGACCTCAAAGGCCGCCAAGCCTGATCGTCGTGGCCTTCGTGGCTTAAAATCCGGCCTGCCAGACGGTCCGCCGGAAGGCGGACATTACGAAGGAGGGTTGTATGCGTCGTTATGCGTACTTGGTGGTTGTCGTGGCGCTCGCCGGTTGCGCTCGGTCCGCGAACGTGGCACAGGAACAGGACGCGCTGATGGCGAAGGATCGGGAATGGTCGGGTGTCGCCACGGACGTCGACAAGTTCGTGTCGTACTTCGCGGCCGACGCCACCGTCCACGCTCCCGGGATGCCGGCCGTGACCGGCTCGGACGCGATACGCAAGACGTATGGCGAGATGGCCGGTGCACCGGGCTTCGCACTGTCCTTTGCGCCCACCAGAGCCGTCGTCGCCGCCAGCGGCGACATCGGCTACACCGCAGGCTCCTACGAGATGTCGATGGCCGGTGGATCGGAGAAAGGCAAGTACGTCACCACCTGGAAGAAGGAGAACGGCGAGTGGAAGGTGGCCGAGGACATCTTCAACGCCGACGCGGCACCGGCGACTGCTGCTGGCTCGCACGTGATGATGCCCCCGTCCGATTTGAAGTGGGGCGACCCGCCGCCCAGCCTGCCTCCTGGAGCGAAGATCGCAGTCGTCTCCGGTGATCCGACGCAGGCGCAGCCGTTCGTCATCCGCGCGCAGGTGCCCGCTGGTTACAAGGTGGCTCCACACTGGCATCCAGGCACGGAGAACCTGACCATCCTTTCGGGCACAGTGGCGCTCGGCATGGGTGAGCAGTTCGACGAGAGCAAGATGACGCAGCTCGCTGCCGGCGGCTATGCGTCGATGCCGGCGGAGATGCGGCACTACTTCCTGTCACGAACGGCCGCCACATTTCAGGTGCATGGGATGGGGCCGTTTGTCGTGAACTACGTCAACCCGGCCGACGACCCGAGCAAGCAGCCGAAGTAGTTGGCGAGCATCATCGGCATCGCCGGGAGTCTCCGCAGCGGCTCATACAACGCGATGCTCCTGCGTGCCGCGGCGGAGGCGATGCCGGCGGGTGCGGCGCTCGAGATCGCGTCGATACGCGACATCCCGCTGTATGACGCGGATCTCGAGCGCGTGCAGGGCATCCCGCCGGCGGTTCAGCAGCTCAAGGATCGGATCGCCGCGGCTGATGGGCTGCTGATTGCGACGCCGGAGTACAACAACTCGATGCCGGGCGTGTTGAAGAACGCGATCGACTGGCTGTCGCGTCCATCGGCCGATATCCCGCGCGTCTTCCGCGGGCTGCCGCTCGGGTTCATCGGCGCCACGCCGGGCATGGGCGGCACGCTGTTGTCGCAGGCCGCCTGGCTGCCCGTCTGGCGCATCCTCGGTGTCCTGCCGTTCTTCGAAGGGCGCGTCATCGTCTCCGGTGCGGCGAAGGTGTTCGACGACTCGGGACGGATAGCCGACCCGGCGACGGACGCCCGCGTCCGCGAGTATGTCGGAGCGTTTACGGCGTTTGTTCAGCGCCGGAAGCGGGGTCAATCCGGCTGAAGCCGGACTCCACGTCCAGATTCAGCTGGATCCGGCTTGACACGTATTTTAGTTTGATCTAAATTACATCTTGACATCGTGGACGCCGCGCTGATTTCCGCCATCGGGTCGCCCCGCCGCCGCGAGATTCTGCGGCTGCTGTGGGAACAGGAGCTGACGGCCGGCGCCATCCACCAGGCCATGCCGGACGTCACCTTCGGCGCGGTCTCGCTCCAGCTCAAGGTGCTCGCGGATGCGGGGCTGGTGGAGTCGCGCGCCGACGCGCAGTTCCGCGTCTATAAGGTCCGCCGCGACGCGCTCGGTCCGGTCGCCGCGATGCTGGAGGAGATGTGGACCGACGCGCTCTGGCACCTGAAGCTCAAGGCGGAATTGAAGGAAAGCCGCCGCGGCCCGCGGCCGCGCCGCCAATCGAAGGGGAAGAAACGATGATTACCTCCACCGTTCGCCTCGACAGGACGATCGTCATTCGCGCACGCCCGGCGACCGTGTTCGAGTTCTTCACCAGCACGCCGGACTGGGCCGCATGGTGGGGCGCCGGATCGACGATCGATGCACGGCCGGGGGGACAGCTGCTGATTCGCCACCCGAACGGCGTGGAGGTGGCGGGCGAAGTCATCGACGTCCGCGCGCCCGAACGGATCGTCTTCACATACGGCTACGCGAGCGGAAAGCCAATCCCGCTGGGCGGCTCACAGGTCACGATTCGGCTCGACGGTCACCCGGCGGGCACGCTGCTGCAGCTCACGCACGAGTTCTCGGACGCCGCGCAGCGCGACCATCACGTGCAGGGCTGGAGGTTCCAGCTCTCGCTCTTTGCCAACGCGGTGGCGAACAAGGTCAACGCGGCCGCGGCGGAGACGGTCGATCGGTGGTTTGCCGCGTGGAGCGATCCGCAGGCGACCTCGCGCGAGGCGACCCTGGACGCGATCGGCACGAAGGACATTCAGGTCTTCGATAAATTCAGCTGCCTTGCGGGCGAGGCGGATGTGAAGGCTCACTTCGTGGCCGTGCATTGGTTCATGCCCGGACTGCGGCTCGAGCGGCGCGGCGACATCCGCCACTGCCAGGCGCACGTGCTCGCCGACTGGGTCGCGATCGCCAAGGACGGACAGGAACGCGGCCGCGGCACGAATCTGTTCGTGCTCGATGCGGACGGCCGGATCGCGGAGGTGACGGGATTCTGGGCCTAGGCAAGTCCGCCTGAAGGCGGACACTACGTGCGGCCACGTCCGGCGACACAAATCGGCCGAAATCGTACAGACAAGTCGCCGTAAGTTGCGCGCAGTCATGGGTGCACAGAAACTAGCCTCTGCGCGCCATGCTCCGTTCGTACACCACATTTGGATTTCTGCTGTGCCTGCTGACGGTTGTTGCCCCAGCCTCGTCCGCCGCGCAGATCGGAGCCGGCCAGGTGACCGGCACCATCATCGACATGCAGCGAGGACCGGTCCCAGGTGTGGTTGTCACCGCGACACGCATCCGGGGCGGAGGGGTGCGGACGGCGGTGTCATCCTCGTCGGGCGACTACACGTTGCCTGCGCTTGCACCGGGTGAGTACCGAATCGAGATCGACCTCTCCGGCTTCCGCCCGATTCGAAGAGAAGGTATTCGAGTCGAGACCGGCAAAACGATCCAGGTCGATTTCACGCTGGTGGTCGACGCGTTTCGCGACGCGGCGGTTGTTACGGCCGACGCGTCGATGCTTCGCGTGACGGCAAGCCTCGGGCAGGTCATCTCGGAGGACAAACTCGAGGCGCTTCCGCTGAACGGCCGCAGCTTCATCACGCTCGCGGCGCTGGTTCCCGGGGTGGCGGTGCCACCGGCGTCGCCGCTGCCGCGCATCAACGGCGGACGGCCGCGCACGAATGAGTACCTGTTCGACGGCATCTCGGTGCTGCAGCCGGAACCAGGACAGGTCGCCTACTTCCCGGTGGTTGATTCGATTCAGGAATTCAAGATCGAAACGAACAGCCCGCCGGCGGAATTCGGCCGCTTCAACGGCGGCGTCGTCAACCTGACGACGCGCAGCGGCTCGAACGAGTTTCATGGAACGGCCTTCGAGTTTCTTCGCGATGAAAAGC
>JBOGIQ010000471.1:0-3647 GCA_050742535.1 Vicinamibacterales bacterium
ATTCAATCTGAAGCCCGCTCTCCTGGCCCCCGGTGTCGGCGTGGGATCGCCGACCGCGACGAACGACATGGGCTTCCAGGGCGCCTACGGTCCAAGCATGGCCATCAGCCTGACGCGCATGCCGCCGTACTCCTGGTTCCTCACGGATCGCCTCGACCTGAATGCTGTCAGGCAGGAGTGTCAGCCCGTCGTCTGGTGATTCGACTGCGCACAGTTCGACGAACACGCGCTTGAGACCCTCCGCAGACGCGGCGTCAGCCGGTCCGAAAGGAGGCTTGTTCGAAAGGCCTGGAGAACCGGTGTCCCGCGCCTCGACTTCGCCGCGACCGATGGTCGGATCGTGACCCGCTCCGCTCGCGAGCAGCGAAGCAGGCGAGGCGGTTCTTCCACGACATGATGAATCCGCCGCCGCAGACGCCCCACTCGTCAGGCCGGAGGAGGCAGGTGACGAGGCGCTTCGCCGGCCCGATGTGTCCGGCCGTCTTCATCGCGTGGCGGGTCTGCGCTTGCCCCGCCTTCACGGCCGACACAGGTCGTCAGAGTGTCGGACTCACGGTAGGGTCGAGCTCTGGCTGCCCGGTCATGGGCGCCTAAGCGCGAACGCGAAGAGCGAATTGCCTGCTGAAACCGCGACGTACTGTGTGCCGCCTGCGACATAGGAGATCGGACTGCCGTGGACGCTTGCCGCGAGCGACGTTCTCCAGAGCCGCACTCCCGTCCTGGCATCGAGCGCATAGAAGTACCCGTCGACTTGCCGTGAGGCGGACGGACCGGAGTTATTGTCGCCAGTGGTCCCCGCGAACAGCAGGTTCGAGCCGGTCGTTAAGATACCGGAGTTGAACCACGCGTCAGGCACCACGAACTCCCATTTCACATCACCGCTGGTCGGATCGATCGCACGGATCGCGCCGAAACCGTTGCCAGGTCCCTCGTCCCGTCGTTCCCGCGCCGAGACGTAGTACATGCCGGTCGCGGGACTGAAGGATGCCGGATGCCAGTTCGTCGCGCCCAGGCTGGTCGGTATCCATTCGGCTTGTGGCGTTTGAGAAAGCGTCGGCCGCCCGCGGGTGTCGAAACCGGCGAACCAGTTAATGCGGACGAACGGCTTGCCCAGCAGGAGCTCGCCCGTCGAACGATCGATGATGTACATCAGGCCGTTCTTGTTGGCGAACAAGATGACGCGACGACGGCGTCCACGCCAGCCGATCTCGCTGAGCACGGGCACTTGCGCCGCGTCCCAGTCCATTACATCGTGCGGCGTGAACTGGTAATGCCATCTCAGCGCTCTATTCTTCGAGATTTCTGCGATCAACCGTCCAACGGATCTGGGTAGAGGCGAGGAAACCAAGCATCCATCGCGTCGGTTGGAAACGCCAAACGAAGCGGAGAACGTGCGTTTTCAGAGACGAGCAGCCCTCGTTCAATCAATGCACTCACAATATTGCGTGCCTGGCGCTCACCAACGCCGAGTAATTCGGCGGCTACACCGCGCTCTACCTGCCCCATGTGAAGCGCCTCACGAAGCAACGGGAACGAACGGCGTGGCAGTGTTCCCGCCTCGGCCTCACGTACGACGTACCGTTCGATTCGTGGCGCAAGAGTGGCCGGCTCGAGGAGGCTCTCCATGAACTCCACCTGGTCGATACACGATTCGAGAAAGAAGTCAGTGAACCGCACGAGGGCATCAAGAGACAGCGTGCCGCGTCCGTCGGTGTCGTTCCTCCTTGGCGCATCTGCGTCCATCAGGAGCGCCTTGTATCGATCGTTCCTTCGCGCGAGCCCCCGCGCAACAGACCACAGGCTATCGCCGATACCGAGCCGTACGCACCACGCGTGCGACATCAATCGGGCGACGCGGCCATTGCCATCCAGAAACGGGTGAATCCAGAGAAGACGGTGATGCGCAGCGGCAATCGCGATGACCTGCTGTGCCCGCGACAGTCCACGCGGGTCATACGCCTGTGCGAACCGGTCCAGAAATACGCGAAGAGAATCAGGATGAGGAGCCACTAGCCTGCCGATCTGGACGGTTCGCTGACGAAGCGAGCCGGGTTCGACGCGAAGACGTTCACCCGTATCCGGGTTCTCAACCCACAGCAGGTCCTCGGGCAGCAACTGACAAAACTCGCGATGTATCCACGTCAGGTACTCGACGCTCGTGATAGGGGCGTCGAGGTCCTGCCGAGAGTCGATGAGCCGCTGCACATGGATGTGCGCGACTGCTTCTCGCTGAAGGTCCCTTTTTCTCGGATCTGCCGAGTAGTCGTTTCTGAGGGCGCGATCAATGTCGCGCGGATGCGTGTTGTGTCCCTCGATGAGATTTGAGTAGTAGCAGTTCATCGAGCGGACTAGGCCACCGACGCCTACTTTGACGGCGTCGGGCACACGACCGCCGAGGCCGCTCGCCTTCTGGATGAGGTCGAACGCCCGGTCTTCAAGCTGCCGTTCGCCTACCGGCGGCAGCATGGGCTCCATCAACGTCGGTGATTCCGGTTCCATTACCGCTCGCCGTGCCGCTTCTCTGACAGCATTATGATACGTCAGACCAATCATTTACAGATGATTGGTCTTGACAAATTACCGCACAGATTTCCGCTGAAATTTCTCTGGACTCGGTACCCCAGACTCGCGGCCGGCGATCATTGAGTGGTCTCCAGAGGGTGTTGCGGCGCGATGGTTCTCCGCCACAGATGGCTGGGAAATTGTTGACCGGGCTATTGACGAACGCGCGGCACTTCGGCGCCTCACTGCGATCAGGGACAATGGTCAGTACACACTACTCGGGAACAACTGTGAGCACTTCGCTCGCGAGATTGTGACCGGAAGGCGGGAAAGCACTCAGGTTTCAAGTCTGTTGGGCGTCGCGTGTGTCGCCGGACTTTTCCTGTTCCTCAGTCGGGCGGCCTGACGCGCGCTTTGCTGGCTGGGCCGGCACCACGACTGGCCAAGAAGCTTACCGCCTTCAGAATGAACTCGGACACTGAGATCTCGAAGCGGAGTCCGACGGAACCAGCCTTCGCTCACGGTCCAATGCGAAGGCTGTCTCGCCGAGTTCAACGACGCTGCGCTCATTCGGAGTCTTTCGACCCGACAATGGCGCGCAGCCAGTCCTGCCGCGATTGGTCCATCATCTGGAGATACAACCCCAATCCGGACGAGATATCGCGGTTGACATAGAGCGTGCGCGGCGGGAGCGTCTGCCGTGTCACGACCGCACCGCTCCGGCCGTCAATGACGACCACCGTGGTGTCGAGGGTGCGCCCCGATTGTCCGAGGACGGCCGTCCGGCGGCCCCGCTGCACGAGCTGCGCAGGTGCCAGCAGGAGCCGGACGACGCCCGTCACGATCAGTCGCGCCTGGCGATCCTCCGCCTGTCGCCGCCAGTACGCTGCGTCATCGAACACGTCCTCGCTGGCGAGAGTCAACGGCTCGGCGTCGACGACTCGCGCACGAGAGGCGCGGCGAAGGTTCTGTCGCACCAGTCGAACCGTCTCAACGTTGACGTCAACGTTGTCTTTCCCCGCTCCGGCGACGAAGCCGGCGACCCAGACGTCGTCGACGCGCGCCATTCGGATCTGCACATCGGCCGGCAGACTCGCCTTGGTCCGCTGCACGCGAGGACCGCAGTTCGACGCCAATAACGCCAC
>JBOGIQ010000472.1:0-3622 GCA_050742535.1 Vicinamibacterales bacterium
GTCTTCAACCAGTCGTTCCTGATCCACGGGACGACGTCGCCGTTTCACCCCATTCTTGCGTCGAGCGACATCGCCACCGCAATGATGGAGCTGCCGACCGGCCGCACGCTCGTCGACGAAGCCATCCGGGACGCGATCGCGTTCCGCCAGACGATGGCGACGACGCGGGCGCGATTGCTCGAGACCTCCGGCACCGACGGGTGGTTCTTCGATGTCTTTCAAGCGCCCGAGGTCCGGCCTCCGCTTCAGCGAGAGACAGTGCCGTTTGCCGAGGCGTCCGCCGAGATGCTGGCCGCGCACGCCTCGTGCTGGACGCTCAAGCCCGGCGAGCGGTGGCACGGGTTTGCCGACGTCGACGTCGACGGGGACCATGTCCTGCTCGACCCGATGAAGGTCACGATTCTGTGCCCGGGTGCTGACGCGTCGGGCGGGCTGACGCGCCAGGGCATTCCCGCGTGCGTGCTGACGCGGTTCCTCGAGGAACGCCGCATCGCCGTTGCGCGCATCGGCATGTACACCGCGCTCCTTCGGTTCTCGGTGGGACTCGATCAAGGCCGATGGGGCGCCGTGATCGAGGCGCTGCACGAGTTCAAGCGGTTCTACGACGGCGGGGTCACGGTCGGCGAGGCGCTGCCGAAGCTGGCCGCGTTGCATCCGCGCTACGCCAATCTCACGCTGCGCACGCTCTGCGACAGCATGCATGCGGCGATCGTGGCGCTCGAGGTGCCGAGCCTCGCCCGCGAAGCCGTCCTCACGGATCCCAGGGTCGTGACCACTCCCTCCGCCGGATACCAGGAGCTCCTGCGCGGCCGGACAAAGGCGGTTCCGCTCGGCGAGGCCCCGGACAAGATCGCGGCGGTCATCGTCGTGCCATCGGTGCCCGGCCTTCCGGTCGCGCTGCCGGGTGAGCGCTTGGGGCCTGGCGTGTGCGCCGCGATCCGTTACCTGCGGGGGCTCGAGGCGTTCAACCGGACGTTCCCTGGATTCGAATACGAGGTGCATGGGGTTGAACATGACGACGAACGCTCGTTCCTGGTGCGCGTGGTCGCCGACGATCGACGCGGCCTGACCGTCGTCCCTGTCCGTGCGACCGCCCATCATCGCCGCAAGGCGTCGGGCGGCCGTTGAGATCGCGTTCAACAGCAGGCAGCTGCGCGGATGAGCGAGACGCTGACGATCATGCTCCGCGTTGCGGTGGTCACCGTTGCCGCCCTCCTGCCGCTCATCAATCCGGCTGGCACCGCGCCGATGTTTCTCTCGCTGACCAACGGTGAGAGCGATCGCACGCGGGCGACGCTGGCGGTGCGAATCGCCCGCAACGCGGCCCTGCTGCTCGCCGCCGCCACCCTGGGCGGATCGTCACTTCTGCTGTTCTTCGGCCTTTCGATCGCAGAGATTCGCATTGCCGGCGGCTTGCTCGTGATCGCCACGGCATGGCACCTGATGCACACCGACCAGCGTCCGGACGCGGAGATCACCGCGCTCTCGCGGCGCGCGGCGACAGACCTGACGCATGCCGCGTTCTATCCGCTGACGTTCCCGGTGACAATCGGTCCAGGCTCTCTCGCCGTTGCGGTCACGCTCGGCGCCGGCACCGCCGTCCGCATGCCGTCGCTGCTCGGCGCTATCGCGGGCATCGTCGTCGTGTCGTGCACGATATACCTCTGCTACCGCTTCGCGGCGCGCGCCGCGCGGCTGCTCGGCGCTGCGGGAACACTCGTGCTGTTCCGCCTGTCCGCGTTCATTCTGCTCGCGGTGGGAGTGAAGATTCTCGCCGACGGTCTTGCCGAGCGATTCACCGCCGGATAGGCATAGTGCGCATCTGACGGGTGCGCGATCGTGGGAACATGCGTCCCCGTTCGGCGATCGTCAGCGTGCTCCTGCTGTTGATGGTGGCTGGCGACGCGTCGGCGCAGTACTTCGGCAAGAACAAGGTTCAGTACCGCCGGCATGAGTTCCGCGTTCTGCAGACCGAGCACTTCGACATTTACTTTCACCAGGACCGGCGTGAAGCGGTTGATGTCGTTGGACGCCTCGCAGAACGATGGTGGCGCCGTTTCTCACGGTTCTTCGGCTACGAGTTGATCGGGCGGCAGCCGATCGTGCTCTACAGCTCGAAGCCGGACTTCGATCAGACGCTGATCATCCCCGGGCTCATCGACGGCGGCACCGCAGGAGTGACCGAAGCCGGACGGCGCCGTATCGCGCTGCCGTTCGCGCCGTCGCTGGCCGACACCGATCACGTGCTCGGCCACGAGATCGTCCATGCGTTTCAATTCGACCAGCTCCTCGGCGCCGCGCCGCAAGGCAAGCAAGGCGAGCAGCTTCCGCTCTGGGTAACCGAGGGGCTCGCGGAATACCTGACGCTCGGCGCCGTCGAAACGCATACGGCGATGTGGCTCCGCGACGCCGTGCGCAGCGGGGCGCTGCCGCGCATCGTCGATCTCGCCAAGCCGCAGTTCTTCCCATACCGGTGGGGGCACGCATTCTGGGCCTATGTCGGCGGCCGATGGGGAGACACGTCGGTAGCGGATCTCTACAGAGGCGCAACCCTGTACGGCATGATCGACGCGGTCGAAACGATTCTCGGCATCACGGCCGACGACTTCGAACGCGAATGGCACGAGGCGCTCCGTGCCGCGTACCCCGGTGGACCGTCCGCGGCCGTGGGCCGGCATATCGCGGGCGCGCGTCCGCTCGACGGATCGATCAACGTGGGCGCGGCGCTCAGCCCGGACGGCCGCTGGGTCGCCTATCTCACCGAACGATTGTTCAGCGTCGATCTCGTCGTCGCCGACGCCGAGCGCGGCCAGATCGTGGCGACGCTGACGGACACCGCGGCGAACCCGCGGTATTCGAGCCTGCAGTACATCGGTTCCGGCGCCGCCTGGGATCCGCGCGGCGAGCGCCTGGCGATTGCGACGCTCACCGACGGCCGGGCGGCGCTCTCGATCTTCCGCTGGCCCGGCGGCGCACTGGAGCGGGACGTGGTCGTCGACGGTGTCGACGAGATCTTCGGGCCGACATGGTCGCCCGACGGTACGACGATCGCGTTCAGCGCCATGAGCAACGGCACGTCGGATCTCTTCGCGTTCAACCTCCAACGGGGCGTTCTCCGCCGGCTGACCGACGACCTCTACGCGGACCTGCACCCTGCCTGGGCGCCCGACGGCCGCCGCCTGGCGTTCGTGACCGATCGGTTTACGACGGATCTCCAGGCGCTGACTGCAGGAGCGTATCGCGTGGGGCTCATCGACGCCGCCACCGGCGCGGTCGAGCCCGTTCAGGCCTTCACCACCGGAAAGCACATCGCGCCGCAATGGTCGCGCGACGGCCGGACGCTGTACTTCATCTCCGACAGCGACGGCACTCCCGATGTGTATGCGATCGAATTGCAGAACGGCGCGCTGACGCGCCTGACCAACGCCGACAGCGGGATCTCAGGCCTGACCGGGTCCAGCCCCGCGCTGTCGATCGCCGCCGGCGCCGACACCGCCGCCGTGACGGTCTATGAGAGCGGCGTGTTTGCGGTCCATGTGTTGGCGCTCGCCAGTGGTACGCCAGCCCTGGGCGGCGGCTCACAGCCGCGGCTTCCTCCGACCGATGCGACCCGTCCCTCCCC
>JBOGIQ010000473.1:0-3608 GCA_050742535.1 Vicinamibacterales bacterium
ATTGGACTGCAGGAGCCAGGCCAAGGTTGGGTGGCCTGGGTTGCCTGGGTAGCTGGGTTGCCGGGGTAAGGCTGAGGTCGGACGTTGGTGGTCGGACGTACAATCCCGCCGGCGGATCGGATGCGCGTACTGCTGCTCTCGATGCCGGATTCCTTCGAGCACACGCCAGCGCTCGCTATTCGCATGCCCAACGGGGCGCTCGCCTCGCTGGCGGGAAATGTAGACCCTCACTACAACGTCGCCGTCGCCGATCTCCTGCTGGCACAACCGTCGGTTCAGCACACGGTCGAGCAACTCGTCCGCCGCGTGGCACCCGACGTCGTCGGTCTATCGGTGATGACTTTCCAGCGGCGCACGGCGCGACGCCTGATCGGATTCATCCGTTCGATCCGCCCCTCGGCGCGGATCGTGGTCGGAGGATACGACCCGAGCCTGGCGCCGGAGGCGTGGACGAATCCCGCTATCGGCGTCGATTTCATCGTGCGCGGCGAAGGCGAACTGACGTTTCGCGAGCTCGTGCGGGCGCTCGATCAGCGCACGCCCGTGTCGGACGTCGCCGGGCTCTGGTATCGTGACGGCCCGGTCTTCCGGCGCAACGCGCCACGGCCGATCGGCGCGCTCGACGACGGCGGCATCAGGCTGCCCGCGCGCAGTGCGCGCGTGCTGTCCGGCTACACGATGATGGGCCGCCAGGTCGATGTGGTCGAGACCTCGCGCGGCTGCACATTCGACTGCAGCTTCTGCTCGATCATCGAGATGCGCGGCCGTAACTTTCATCGTTTCCCGATACCGCGCGTGCTCGAGGACATAGCGGATGCCCGCCGGCGCGGGGCGAGGGTCATCTTTTTCGTCGACGACAACATCACGATTGACGTCCCGCGGTTCGAGTCGCTGTGCAAGGCAATCATCGACTCCGGATTGAACGACCTCGATTACATCGTGCAGGGAATGACTGCGCCGTTTGCACGTCACGGTGCCACCCTCGCGCCGCTCATGAAGCAGGCCGGCTTTCGTTACGTGTTTCTCGGGATCGAGAACGTGCTCGAGCCGGATCTCCAGTTTCTCAAGGCGAGAGCAAAGAACAGCCGCAGCACCGGCAGCGACGGACGCACGAATGCCACGCAGGACGCGATCGATGTGCTGCACCGGCACGGTCTGCTGATCGTTGGGGGCCTTATCGTCGGCAACCCCGACGATACGCGGGAGTCGATTGCCGCGAATCTGAACTTTGCGCGCCGGCACGTCGATTGGCCGTACATCCAGCATCCAACGCCGTATCCAGGCACACCAATGACGCGCGATTTCCAGGAGCGCGGGCTCGTCGTCAATCAGCGCCTCGACGAATACGACGGAACGACAGCGGTAACGAGAAGCGCACATCTCGAAGCGGAAGAGATCGAGTTCATGCGATGGAAGGCCGAGCGGTGGATGAAAGTGCGGCACATGGCAGCTGTAGCCCGGCACGATCCAGGGTTTGTGCTGCGCTACGGCTCCCGCATGCTCGCCCACACATTCCGCGGATCGACCTGGCGATCCGCGCTCGGCCTCGAAGACGCGCGGCAGGTGTTCCGGCGGTACCGCGCAATACGCAGCCGCGAACGGGACTACCTCGACTGGCCGGACCCCTGTCCCGCTGCGTCGCTTGCTGCCCCTGGCCAGCCGATCGAGTGGCACAGCTCGCAAGGCCACGCACCTGCGGCAGCTGTCACCTGACACCCTTTGCTATGGGGCATTGCCCTTGCACGATTTCCATCCAGGTGTACTTAGCCCTGGACGGGTAGATATGTCCAAAGCGCCGACGCTGGAAGAGCTCGAAGCCGCGTTTCAGGGCGTGGACTACCCTGCTCCGCGGGCCAAGCTCCTCACGATTGCGCACCTCAACGGTGCATCTCCAGCGGTGATCGACCGCATCCTCGAACTTCCCGAGACCGCCGACTTCCTCAACGAAGACGCTCTACGCCGGACCTTTGGCGTATCGGTGCACGGGGAGCAGCCGCACGGCTGGGAATAGCGCATGACCCGAAAGCTCAAGTCCGGTCAGTACCGGCTGTACTCACGGAAAATTGATCCGCGCACCGGAAGACGGCGTAATCTCGGCACTTTCGGCAGCAGGACCGCCGCCGAAAGGCACGAGCGCGCCGTCCAGTTCTTCAAGCGGCGCGGATAGCTGCCTCACGCCGCCTCGGCAAGAGTCTTCACGCGCTGGAGCGCCTGCGGGAACTTGCCTTCGAACATCTCCCGGTACTCGTCCGGCGCATCGAGATCGACGGTGACGGTCGTTTTGCCGCCTTTCGTCGTCAAGGTGTAGTTCTCATGGGCACCCGACCACTCTGCGGGCGGCTGCACTTTTCCGTCCTTGATTTCGGCCTCGTGGCGAAAGGATATGAATTCGCCCTGCCGCTTCTTCTCGATCACCCCGGCCATGCCACTGCGGCTCGATGGATCGATGAACTGAATCTGGCTCCCTTCGTTCCAGTCGCTAACTGCGTACGATCCGTCCGCAAACACGCTGCTCCAGTCGCGAAAGCTCGCGTCGTCCCACAACACGCGCCAGACCGTATCGCGCGGCGCGGCAATATCGATGGAAAAATGCAGTGGGCTCGTGACTGACCGCCCGCTCGGTTTCGTTGCTGTCGCCATCGCAAACGCCCTCCTTGCTCAGCTCACACGGAACGGACCGCCGTTCGCTGGCCAAGCGCCCACTATGGTGCGTGTCCGCAAAGCCTTGCAAGCTGAACGCTTCACACGCAGTGGGCATTCATATTGCTGCCCTTGATGGACGATGGCAGTTCGTCTACGCACCCTCGGATGGCCGACGTGGGGACTCATTCTGGCTGTGCTCGTCCTGATCGCGCTGGCCGCGCTGCTCGTCACGCCGGCTCGATAACCTTGGTTTCCTCACTGCCCCGGGATGCGCCGCGGCCGGCCGAAGTCGCCGAAAGTCGGATGGACGGTCCGTGCGAAGTCGTCTTAGCGCACCTGATGGCGTACCGCGGCGGCACCGCGCTTGAAGGAGAGGCTGCGCCTGAGTTCACGATGATTCGAAAGCTCAAGTCTTGTGAGTACCGCCTTTACTCGCGGAACGTCGATCCACGCACCGGCAGGCGCCGCAATCTCGGCACCTTCGGGGCCGGCATCCGCGCAGACCGATCGTCCCCACTCCCCGCACTGACCGCAACTCGCAGAGGCAGCAGAGCCGCTGCGGAAAAGCGCGAGCGGGCGGTTCAGTTCTTCAGACAGCGGGGATGAAGCGCGACCGGGGAGGATGCGACCATGGCATTTACTGCAACGAGTCCAGCGTTTGCCGATGGGCAGCCGGTGCCGGAACAGTTCACCTGCGACGGCAACGATGCACCGCCGCCAATCACCATCGCCGGGGCTCCGAGCGGGACGAAAAGCTTCGCGATCGTCATGGATGATCCGGATGCGCCGCGCGGGACCTTCACCCACTGGATGGCCTACGACATTCCGGCTGATGGCGACGCACTTCGGCCGACTGCGGGAAAAACGTTGAAGAATTCGTTCGGCCGTTCAGGGTACGGCGGACCGTGTCCTCCGCCGGGGCATGGATCGCACCGATATAACTTCACTGTCTACGCGGTCGACGT
>JBOGIQ010000474.1:0-3597 GCA_050742535.1 Vicinamibacterales bacterium
TAAATCCGTGTAACACGTTCGAGACGTTCGAACCGTTCGAACCGTTCGGAACGTTCGAACCGTTCGGAACGTTCGGAACGTTCTCGAACGACTCGAATGACTCGAACGATCCGAACGTTTCGAACGTTCAGTCAATAAAACGGTAGCCAAGTCCAATTACGGTCTCGATCTGCCGCGACGCAATGCCGAGCTTGGACCTCAGGCGGCCGATGTGCACGTCCACCGAGCGCGTTTCGACCGAGTCGTCCCATCCCCAGACGCGCTCCAGCAGCCGGTCCCGCGAGATCACGCGGTTCCGGTTTTCGACCAGATAGCGCAGCAGTTCGAATTCCCGCCGCGTCAGCCGGACCTGCGAGCCGTCAACCCGCACGGATATCGCGTCGAAGTCGGCGATGAGGTGCTGGCCCGAATACGACGTCGCCGCCGGAGCCTTCCGGTCGTTGGGACCGCCGCGGCGCAGCACGGCGCGAACGCGCGCGACGAGCTCGCGCAGCGCGAACGGCTTGGTGATGTAGTCGTCCGCTCCGAGTTCGAGCCCGGCCACGCGGTCGCTCTCGGTGGCACGGGCGGTGAGCATGATGATCGGAATGTGCGAGGTGGCCGGTCGCGACCGGACGATCCGGCAGACTTCGACGCCGCTCAACACGGGGAGATTGAGGTCGAGGACGATCAGATCGGGCGGGATTTCACTGACGGCGCGAATCGCCTGATCGCCCGCGCCGGCGAGTTCGACTTCGATGTCGCCTTTGCGTTCCAGCGCGTGCTTGATGAGCCCGGCAATATCCTGTTCGTCTTCCACGACGAGAACACGAGTACCCACAGAGCGACCGTAGTCAGCCGGCGTTTCTGCTGCGTCACAGGACGGTTAAATCTAGGTTACGAAGTCCCGCCTTCGCGCGAAGTTCGCGCCGACGCGGCTACGGCGGGCAAGCGAGGTTACCGAATGGTGATCCCGCCGTGATCTCGGCGTCATATCGGGTGCTTACGCTGTCGGAGATGCACGTGGGTATACCACGGCTACCCCGCAAGGCCCGCCGGAGCGCCGTGAGCGCGATGGCGGGTGGTCTGGCGCAGGGATGACGCCGCGGAGCGCATGCCGACTCAGCGTCATCGTCTGCGCCCATAACGAAGCCCGTTTTCTTGCCGCCTGCCTTCATTCCCTGCTCGCGCAGACGCGCCTGCCCGACGAAATCGTGGTCGTCAACAATGCCAGCACCGATCAGACGCGCGCCGTGGCGCAGCAGGTTCCGTACGTGTACGTGGTGGACGAGCCGCGCAAAGGACTCGTGGTCGCGCGCGAGACGGGCCGCCGGACCGCGACCGGCGACATCCTCGTGTACCTCGATGCGGACTGCCGCGCGCCGCTGACGTGGCTCGAGCGGGTCGAGCGGCGGTTCCTGCGGACGCCGGCGCTCATCGCGCTGTCGGGTCCCTACCGCTACTACGACTGGGATTGGTGGGGACGCCTGCTGATCCGTGCCTACGACTTCACGCTGGCGCCGGCGACACAGCTGCTCGTGAAGTACGTGCTGCGCATCGGCACGATCTTCTACGGCGGCAATTTCGCCGTGCGGGCCGACGCGCTCGAGGCGATCGGCGGGTTCGACACCTCGATTGAGTTCCACGGCGAGGACACCAACCTCGGGCGCCGGCTGTTTGCCATCGGCCGCGTCGAGATCGTGCACGACTGCTACCTCTACACGTCGGCGCGGCGCTACAACGCGATGGGGAAGGGCGCCGTGTTCCGGCTCTACGTGCGCAACTTCACGTCGGAACTGCTGCATCACCGTCCCCGCGACACGTCCCACGTGGACGTCAGGACGTAGCGCCGCGATGCCGGGATACGAACCGTTCCTGCTCTGCGACTTTCACGTGCACACCCAGTGGAGCGACGGCAAGCTCACCGTGCGCGAGGTCGTCGATCTCTACGGCCAGACCGGCAAGTTCGACGTCATCGCGATCACCGACCACATCCTGATGAAGAAGGATCTGCTGGCGCGGGCCGGGCGGATCGCCACGCTCGGCCGTCGCGCCTTCGGCGTCCGCGAGCAGGACTTCGCGGACTACCTGGCCGACATCGAATCAGAAGGGCAGCGCGCGCTGAAGGAATACGGGATGCTCGTCGTGCCGGGCGCCGAGGTGACGCAGAACCGCATCCGCGCCAAGAAGAACTCGCACATCATCGCCCTCGGGGTGAAGAAGTACATCAGCGCCGATCAGAGCGCCGACGCGATCCTGCGCGAGATTCGCCGTCAGGGCGCGCTCAGCATCGCCTGCCATCCGCACCACACGACGACCAGGCGGATCGAGATCAGCACCTGTTATCTCTGGGACCACCGCGAGGAGCTGTCGGACCTGGTGGACGTATGGGAAGCGGCCAACCGCGACGATCTCTTCTCGGTCACCAGCCTCAAGCATTACCCCTACGTGGCGAACAGCGACTTCCACAAGCCCAAGCATCTCTATTCGTGGAAAACGCTGGTGCGCAGCGACAAGAACTGGCCGGCGGTCCGCCAGGCGCTGCGCAGCAACGTCGACATCGCCATCACGCTTTTTCGCAACGGTTCGTGGCAGCCGCACGGAGCCTGAGCCGCAACGGCGCGATGCGCCGAATTTTCACGATCGAGATCCCGTCGTCATGGCGGCCCCACATGATGTGGACATGAAACTCGACCTCCACGTCCACACGTTTCATTCGGGTCACACCACGATTTATCCGCTCAGCCTGTTCATGAAGGAGTCGTACAACTCGCCTGACGGGGTCTACCGCCGGGCGAAGGCACGCGGCATGGATCTCGTCACCATCACCGACCACGACGAGATTTCAGGCGCACTGACGATTGCCGATCGACCCGACGTGATCGTCGGCTGCGAAGTGACCGCGGTGTTTCCCAATGATGGCGTGCGGGTCCATCTCGGCGTCCTCGACGTCAGCGAGGTGCAGCACCGGGAGATTCAACGTCTTCGCCACGACGTCCGTGAACTGCTCCCGTACCTGAAGCAGGAAGGCATCTTCACGACTGTGAACCACGTCGCCTCGCGCATCAACGGCGCGATTACGGCGTCGCACATTGCCGCGCTGATGCCATGGGTGGACGGCATCGAGATCATCAACGGCTCGCGGCTGCCGTCGCAGAACCGGACGGCGGCCTGCCTGGCGGACGCGTGCGGCAAGGTCGGCGTCGCCGGCAGCGATTCCCATACGCGGCGCGGCATCGGCCGGACCTGGGTCGAGGCGCCGCACGCGCGTACGCGTGAGGAGTTTCTCACCGAACTCCACGCCGGCCGCGTCACCGTCGGGGGCGGCCAGGGCCACTACTTCACGATGGCGTCCGACATGCTGCGTCTGGCGGCCGGCTTCTACATCGAGCGGGCGACACTGCTCGCGCGGGCGCCCTTGAGCTGGCGCCGCCACGCCTTCGTGCTCGGTGCGGCGCTTGGCGTGCCGCTGCTGGCCGTTCCGCTGGCCTCCGCGCTCGCGCACTTCATTCTCGAAGAACGATTCAATCGTGCGTTGCTGTTCGACCTCGTCAAACGTCCGGCCATCAGGCTTCCCGAGGCAGCGTGACATGAACGTCGCCATTTTCACGGACAACG
>JBOGIQ010000475.1:0-3591 GCA_050742535.1 Vicinamibacterales bacterium
GTTTGTATTTGCGTTCTCGTACATCGCGGCAGGCCGCCTTCGGCGGCCAATCGAACGGCCGCACCCTTCGTGGCCTTCGTGATCTTCTTGGTTAAGAAACTCCGTTTCGTCTCCGTTCCTCCGTTTCTCCTGTGAGGCCGTTCCCTCCGTCAGCTCCGTTACCTCCGGATCAGAGTTGAATCCGCGAAAACGCCCACGCGCCGAGGCCCAGGAAGATCATCGCGACCAGGGCAAGCACCATCGCATCGGCCGCGAGGCCGATCGCGGAAACGCCGATCAGCGCGCCGCGAAGTCCGTCGACGCCGTACGACAGCGGGTCGATGCGCGTCGCCACCGCCAGCGCTGTCGGCAGGTTGTTGAGCGGATACAGCGCGCCGGACAGGAAGAAGATCGGCATCACCAGGAAGTTCATGACGAACTGGAATCCCTGCATGTCGCGCAGGCCTGATCCGATCGCCGTACCGAGTGCGGCAAACACGATCGCGATCAAGGCCATGTACACGAACGCCGGCAGCAGCCCGGCGGCCGACTGCGGCCTGAATCCTGCCAGGAGGCACACGACCAGCACGAGCAGACCCTGCACCATCGCAATCGTCGCTCCGCCGAGAGTGCGTCCGACCATGATCTGCAGGCGCGGCACCGGCGCGACCAGCGTCTCCTTCAGAAACCCGAACTGGCGATCCCACAGCAGCCCGATGCCCGAAAAGATCGACGTGAAGAGAATGCCCATGCCGACGACGCCCGGCGCGACGAACTGCAGGTAGCTCCCGTGGCCCGCCTGCGCGAAGACCGGACCGAGGCCGAATCCGAGCACGAGCAGGTACAGCAGCGGCTGCCCCAGCGACGCGATGATCTGCGCGCGCGAGCGAAGATACCGCTTGACCTCGCGTAGCCAGAGTACGTAAATGACTCCCATCTAGTGGGTCGCCTCGACACTCAGCATCAACGCCTCCACATCTTGGCCATCTGGCGCATCATCTCGGCCGGATCGCCCCGCTCGTCGCGGATAGTGGTTCCCGTCAGCTTCAAAAAGGCACCTTCGAGCGAATCGGTGGCGGTCTGCTGCCGCAGCTCCGCCGACGATCCCTGCGCCACGATCTTCCCGTGGTCGATGATCGCGATGCGGTGCGCCGCCCGATCGGCTTCATCCATGTAGTGCGTCGTCAGGAACACCGTCACCCCCTCGGTTTCGTTCAGGTGCCGGACGTGCGTCCACAGCTGGTTGCGCGTCTGCGGATCGAGTCCAAGGGTTGGCTCGTCGAGGAACAGAATCCGCGGCGTGTGCAGCAGGCCGCGGGCGATCTCGAGGCGCCGTTTCATCCCGCCGGAAAACTGCTTCACCGGCGAGTCGCGCCGATCCCACAGCTCGAACAGCGTGAGCAGCAGCTCGATGCGCTCGCCGCGAACCTTGCGCGGCACGTGATACAGCACGCCGTGGAGGTGCATGTTCTCGTAGGCGGTCAGCTCGTTGTCGAGGCTCGGGTCCTGAAAGACAATACCGAACCGGCGGCGTGCATCGAGCGGCCGAGCCACCGGGTCGAGTCCGTCGAGGCTCATCGTCCCGCTGGTCGGACGCAACAGCGTCGTCAGCATCTGGATTGTGGTGGTCTTGCCGGCGCCGTTGGGACCGAGAAACGCGAACACTTCGCCCGGGCGAACGTGGAACGACACGCCGTCGACGGCGCGCAGTTCGCCGAATGTCTTGACGAGGTTTTCGACGCGGATCATCGGTCGAGTGTGGCGTCGGCCGAGCTCGACGAAATCATCGAGAAGGCTGACAAAGGGTTAGTCGAGCCGGGATTACTGAGCTTTATCGGCGCCACTTTCAACGCCATCGCGCGTGATCGCTGGCCCTGGACTTGCGTTCCCCATGGTGCGGCGATCACAGCTGTAGCGTCCGGCTTCAGCCGGATAACGGGAAAAGTGATCGCAGCGATGGCAGCCACTCTCATCGCGAGGTCCTTTCAGATGGAAGGAATGTGCAATTATCCCTCAGCCGTGACGACGAGTAGAGGCTTTGCGTTCAGAGACCTCGTGAGGAGCAACGCCCCGGCGGCGGTCTCGTGGGGCGAAGCCACCGTCGTGTTCGCGATCTTCATGGCCGCACAGGTTGCCGATGGGCTGCTGACCTACTGGGGTGTCACGACGCTTGGCATCCACGTGGAGGGCAACGACCTCCTCGCGACGACGATGTATTGGATTGGACCGGGCCGCGCGCTCGTCTCGGCGAAACTGCTCGCGTGCGTCTGCGGCTACATCCTGTACCGGACAGCGTCGCACCGGCCGCTTGCGGTCATGGCGGGACTCTACATCGGCGTCGCGGTAACGCCCTGGCTGCTCGTGTTCGGCGGCGTGATGTTCGGCTATTAACGTAGTGTCCGCCTTCAGGCGGACCCAATCAGATACAAACCCCAACCCGCAGCTGCCGCTCCGGCGACGCGGCCGGCGATTCGACCGCCCGGCGCGAGCTTTTCAAGCAGGACGAACGCCGCGAGCACCGCAATCCAGGCGATATTCATTACGCCGACAACGAACAGCACCGTCATCGCCAGCCAGCAGCAGCCGACGCAGTACGCCCCGTGCCGGACTCCCATTGAAAGGCCGCCCTCAATGCCCCGCCGCCAATGCTGCGTGAGAAACGCGAGCGGGCTCTGGCAATGAACGAGGCACCTGTTCTTGAGCGGCAGCCACTGATACACGCCGGCGATCAGCAGAATCACTCCTGAAACAGTGGCCGAGTACAGCCGCATCTCCGTGCTGAGCACCGCCGTGCGATGCAGGACGAACTGTCCCAGGGCGGCGATCGCGCTGAACGCGGTCCACACCAGCAGGTAGCCGAAGACGAACGCGAACGCGGCGGCGCGCGCATACGTCTCGTGTCGCAGGCGATACGCGCCGAGGACGAGCAGGATGACCGGCGCCGCCGACGGCAACATCATTCCCACCATCATCACGGCCCACATGACGAACAGCGCGAACCAGTCGGAGACGCCCCAGGTGCGCATGGTCATCGCGGCCATACCCATCGCGGCGTGCATCCGCGCCTCCGCGGCCATGGCGTTCATGGCCGCCGCCTCGCGCAGCAGATAAACCCAGGCAACGCCGATCGCGGTGACGAGTCCCAGGGCCACCCACAGCCTGTCGCGTTGAAGAAGGACTTCAACCGGTGATTTGGGATTCATCAATGCTGGCACCCCTAAAGGGGCGCCCTACGTGGAGTCCGGCTTCAGCCGGATTATTCGCGGCAACTCGTAGGGCCCGGCTTCCTGTTAAGGCAATGCGAACGCGTAGAGCGCCGTTCCGCCGCCAAACAGGACGAACTGGCGGCCGTCGAGCTCGTAGGTGATCGGCGAATTGCCGACCCGGCCGATCCCGGAGTGCCACAACGTCGAGCCGTCGCTCGATCGGAGCGCCAGCGCGTTGTTGGCCGAATCGCCGGTAAACGTCAGGCCGCTCGCCGTGGTCAGCACGCCAGCGGCGCCGGCGCCGCCGTGAAGGTCGTGGCTCCATCGGATTTTTCCGGTCTGATACTCGATCGCTCGAAGCACGCCGCGGCCGTGCACCGTGTAGTCGGCGCCCGCCCACCCGTGC
>JBOGIQ010000476.1:0-3591 GCA_050742535.1 Vicinamibacterales bacterium
GCTTGACGATCATCGCCAGCCACGACGGGATGGTTGCGACCATATCGGCCAGATAGCCGAAGGCCATCGACTTGTCGTGCGGCTTCCAGTCCCGTTTGTCCGCGGGCACCTGTTCCAGGGCGTGCCGGCTGCGTGGCACTTCCCGATCGAGCTCCGCGAGAAACAGCTCGGTCAGCTTCATATCGCCTCCTGATCTATTGAACAATATCGTCCATGACTCTTGCCGATCTCGAAATTCTGGTCGAGTTCCATTACTGGGCGACGAAGCGCGTCCTGGACGCCGTCGAGCCTCTGACGCCCGAGCAATTCACACAGGATCTGGGCAACAGCTTTCCATCCGTGCGCGACACGCTGGCGCATCTCTACGGGGCGGACTGGATCTGGTGCTCACGATGGGAGGGCGAGTCGCCGTCCGCGCTTCCCGACGCGCAGCTCTTTCCGGACGTGGCGTCGCTACGGCGCGCGTGGGACGCACACGAGCCGAAGCTGCGGGCGGTCCTGAAGCGGTTCGGTGAAATAGACGTGGACCAGCCGTGCGAGTACACGCGGAACGGCGTCCGCCAGGCGCAGCCCTTCTCGCATACGCTCCAGCACGTCGTGAATCACGGCACGTACCATCGCGGGCAGGTGGTGACGATGCTGCGACAGCTCGGAGCGGAGGCGCCGGCGACGGACTTGATCGCCTACTACCGCGAGCGCCAGGCCGTCTGACGGAGCTCAATATGGCTGAAAACCTGATCCACCGCCTGTTGCCGCATCAGGGGTGCGTGATCACGCGAACGGACGAAGGCGTCGGTATCGCGGGCTCGGCAATGAACTGGGTAATGTCCGCCGGCGTCGCGCCAATGGTGTGCCGGCCGCCGTTCGTGTTTCGCGTGGTGGGAAAAACGGATTCAACCAACCTGCGCATGCACTTTCATCGCGGCGAGCTGATCTTCAACTGGGAGTGCAACGTGCGCGAGCTCCGGGTGCACGATCCGGCGACGGGTGAGCACAACAGCGTCAAGGACAAGGGCTTCCTCACGACCAACGAGTTCCACGAGATCGAGTGGGAGATCCGGCTCGATCGCATGCGCGTGATCGTGGATGGCGAAGTCCGTTATGACGGAGAGGGGGACTACTCGGGCATCGAGTCCACGCCGTCGGTGGGTCCCTGCTTTGGCAGCGCGATCTCGATACGCGAGTTCTCGATCACGCCGTTGGCGTAGGCGGCGTGGAACGCACGTGATGACTTCTGGTCCGCCTGAAGGCGGACACTACGACCGCATACCCCGCGGATACCACGGACCTAACGGGCGCTACGAGCCGGCACGCCACCAACGTGGCCGAACGGTACGCCGGCTCGCGGTCGCGTGCGTGGCGTGGGTGCTTGCGGCAGCCACCTACGCGGTGCTGCGCTTCAACTTCGAGCGGGCGCCGGTCGTGCACGTGCGGTGGTCGGCTGCGGTTGACGCGCCCACCCGCGCGCGACTGGAACAACAGTTCGCCCTGACCGGCGGGACGTTCGACTCCGGCCAGACCTGGGTCTATGTCCTCACCACGCCGTCAGCGGACAACATCCGCGCGCTCGTGCAGTCGCCGGCGATCGAAGACACCCACCACATCGATCGTCAGCAATTTCTCGTCTCGGCGGCCGCCCCACGGCGCGGTTCATACATCGGCCGCGGACCAGCGTGGCTGCCGGCCGGTTTGCAGCGTTTGACCATCGCGTTCCTGATCGCCGGTGTGCTGGCGCTGGGCGTCGGGCTGGCTCCGGCCGCGGTGCCACATCTCGCCAGCCTCTCCATGGCTGCGGCGCTCGTTGCGCTGTCGGCGGCGTACTTCATCGAGCTTCGCGAGGGTGCTGCAACGGCGCTCGGCTTCCGCGTCGGCGACTGGCTGGTGAACTACGAGAGCGGATTCGCCCGCCGGGGCCTCCTCGGGTCGCCGATCATCTCGGCGGCGACGGCGCTCGGGACAAGGCCTGAGTGGATCGTGCTGTCGCTTCAGACGTTGCTGTATGCGCTGCTATTCGTCGTGCTGTTCCTCTTGACCCGGCAGAAGCGACCAAACATCTGGTTTCTCGCGTTCCTGTTCTCGCCGGCCGCGCTCCTTTTTCCGCTGTATGACGAGGCGGTGATCGGCCGGAAGGACGTCCTGTTCTTCGCGGCGTTCGCGCTGTACGCCTGGTGGATGCCCCGGCCCGCGTCACGCCGGGCCAGCGCGGCGGCGTTCGGGCTCGGTGCGGCGGTGACGCTGGCGCACGAGATGTTCTTCTTTTTCACACCCTACTTTTTCGTGATGCGGGTTTTCCGGCTGGAGGTCCGCCTGAAGGCGGACACTACGACGGCGGTGGACCTTCAGGCGGACCCGCCGCACTTCGCTCCCGAGCTCTCGCTGTTCGCCGGCGCGCTCATGGCGCTCCTGCTCATCGTCACCATCGGCGCCGACCTTCGCGGCGCCGCGCAATGTGCCGGCCTTCTCGCCCGCGGCTTCGACAAGGACCTCTGCACCGGCATCATGGAATATCCCATCAGCACGATCGGTGCGTCGCTGCAGGAAACGGCCGCCACGGTCAGGGCGGAGCCCTATCTGCGCGACTATTCAATCGCGGCGGCGCTGGCCGCGCTGCCGCTCGTGCCGCTCTTCGTTTCAGTCCGGCGACGAGTTCCGCGCGCAGTTGTGGTCGCCCTTCTCGCTGCGCTCGCGTTCACGCTGCCGCTGTTCGTGCTGGTGATCGACTGGGGCCGGCTGCTCAACATCCACGCCATGGCGATCTCCGTTGTCGTCGCGGCGTTCGTGCTCGACGAACCGGCGGCACCGGGTTCGGCGTTCGGCGCCCGGCAGGTCTGGTTGCGGATCGCAATCCTGGTGATAATCGCGCTGTACCTGACCGGTTGGAGCATTCGCCACTGCTGCGAAGTGCCGCTGAGAGGAGGACTGCTTGGATAGAGGCGGCCCGGCACTCGTCGTCGCCCCGCTGAAAGACGAGGCCGATGCGGTGTCCCGCCGGCTCGCCGAGCGAGGGTTTCCGTCGAACCCGGCGCAGATTGGTGCGCTCACCTGCTCCGTTGTTCCGGCGCTCGACATGATCATCGGCATTGGAGGCGTGGGCAAAGCGCAGTTCGGCGTGCAGGCCCAGCATCTTCTCGATCGCTGCCGCGAGGCGAGGCTGCTCATCTGCGTCGGCGGAGCGGGCCAGTTGAGCCCCGACGTGACGGTGGGCGACGTCGTCGTCGGAACGCGCACGATCGAGCACGACTACCGCGAACGGTTCAATCCGAGACCGGCGCCGAGCTATCAGAGCGATTCGGCCGCGCTCACCGGGCTCGAACACGCCGCCGCGGCGCGCGACCTCGACTTCCGCGTTCACTTTGGGCCGATCGCCAGCGGCGACGAGGACGTGGTCGACACCGTTCGACGGACACAGCTGTACGAGGAGACGGACGCGCTGTGCGTGGCGTGGGAAGGGAGCGGCGCGGCCCATGCCGCCCGATTCAACAATGTGGGATTCGTCGAACTGCGAGTGGTGACCGACGCTGCGGACGACACGGCGGCGGCGTCATTTCACGCCAATCTCGAACGGGTGATGCCGCACATCGCCGATCTGCT
>JBOGIQ010000477.1:0-3580 GCA_050742535.1 Vicinamibacterales bacterium
CGCTGACGGAATACCACGAGCCGCCAGTCAAGATGCTGTTCGTCTACAACTCGAACGCGGCCGTCACGTCCCCCGACCAGGGTCGTGTCCTGAAAGGGTTGGAGCGGGAAGACCTCTTCACCGTGGTCTTCGACCAGGTGATGACGGATACAGCGCGGTATGCCGACGTCCTGCTGCCGGCCACGACGTTCCTCGAGGGCTACGACCTCGCTCGCGGCTACGGGCCGATCAGCCTCCGCCTCGGGCAGCCGGTGATCGAACGCGTCGCCGAATCGCGTCCGAACGCGGACGTGTTCAGCGAGCTGCTCGAGCGCCTCGACATGATGAAGCCCGGCGAACCGTCCGGCGAGCTCGAGGAGATGCTCGACGTCATCGCCCACATGCCGCAGGCGATTGGCGAGGACCTGCGGGAAATCGGCGCCGCCACGCCACCGTTCGGCGGGCGGCCGATTCAGTTCGGCGACGTCTGGCCGTTGACGCACGACGGCAAGGCCGACTTGTACCCGGAGGCGCTCGAGGCGGACGCGCCAGCCGGCCTCTACGGCTACCAGCGCGATCCGGCGACGGCGGAGTTTCCGCTCGCGCTGATCTCGCCAGCCAGCGAACGGACGATTACATCGACGCTCTCGGAGCTGCCGCGGCCCGAAGTGCGTCTGCTCATGCATCCCGGGGATGCCGCCGCACGCGGACTGACGGACGGAGCGGCTGTTCGCGTATTCAACGAGCTCGGCGAAGTTCGCTGCAACCTGCAGGTCGGTGCCTGGATCCGCACCGGCACCGTGATGCTCCCGAAAGGGCTGTGGCGCAAGCACACGGCAAATGGCTGCACGGCGAACGCCCTCGCGCCCGATACGCTCACCGATCTCGGCGGCGGCGCGTGCTTCAACGATGCGCGGGTCCAGATCGAGCTCGCACCGTCGTAGTGTCCGCCTTCAGGCGGACCTGCCCCGCCTTCTCTGCTTCAGTTCGGCGTCGGCTGTTGCACCGAGTCGATGACGAGGACTTCCACCGGCCCGCGGGCGGGCCGAAGTTTCAGCCCGAGCTGTTCCTCGAGCGCGGTGTACAGCGACGGGCCGTTTCGATCGACCGACGGCGGCAGCTCGACCCCGGGCGGCACCTGCGATTGATCGGGTGTGTAGTTCACCTCGAGGTCCCAGTTGCCCGTCAGTCCGGTGCGATCGATCACCAGGCGCTGCACAGACCCCACGAGAATGTTGGCCAGCATCGCCAGAGTCACTCCGCCGCCCCTGACGCTGATCGGGTTTATGTTCATGAAACAGGGGCCAGACCCCGGCGGGCCGGACGACGCCGGCGGCTGCGCCCCTCCCTTGGCAGCAGCGGCTGCCCGCGCCGCGCAATCCATCGCGGCGGGGCGAAGCTGCGGACCCAGCCTGCCATCCTGCCTGGCGACCACGAGCTCGAAGATCGGCAGCTCCTTCGTCTCTTTGTGCATCACCAGCTTGAAGCGGTCCGCCAGCAGTGTTCGAAACATCATCCTGAGCGGATTCTGGCCGTCGAAGAAGGCCCCCGTCGCCGGCACCGCCCGCTCGGGCTTCGCGAGGATGTCGAAGCGATCGGCAGCGATCCAGTCGGGCCCTCCCTCGAGCTGGAAACTCTGGATTTGATAGGCCCAGGTGATCAGCTGTCGCAGCTGCATGTTCACGACCTTCAGATTGGTTCCACTAGGGTCTATCTGTATGTACCGCTGCTCTTCGCCGGACTTGTTGGGTTTCACCGATGCAGTTTCGAAGGCCGGCGGCGGTTGCTGCGCGCCGTCCGAAGGCACCTGTCCCTGACGCACCGCACGGAGCGGCGCCACGGCGGCAATGAACAGTGCAGCCGCGACGATAGCCGTGGTCACCGGTAGTGCTCCCGCGCGACCGCGCGCCTGTGCCCCGTCCAGAACCGCGCGGACGCGAGTGCTCAGATCGCGGCAGGCTGCCATGGCCAGCAGCGGCGGCGTGGCGGTGCTGGTAAGACGCTCCGCCAGCAGGACGAGTTGATTGGCGTAAGCGGTTGCTTCACTCCTTCGGAGGACTGCATCGTCGCAGGCCCGCTCCGCCTCGAGACTCAAACGCCTCCAGGCGATCCACACGAGCGGATGGAACCAGTACAGCGCCCTGACAATACGCGCCATGTACTGACTCAACCAGTCGCCGCGCCGCACGTGCTCGAGCTCGTGAATCATCGCGCGGCACAACTCCTCTTCGCTCCAGGCCGTCGCGTCGAGCGGCAACATGATGACCGGCCGAAGGATGCCGTATGTCATCGGACCAGGAATCGATTCGTGCACCCTCACGGCCACAGACCGTTGGATTCCCGCCTCGGCCGACAGCCTGCGCAACAACGCCTCGCCGGATGCGCACAAGGAGCTCGACCGGCGCAGCGAGCGCAAGTGCCACGTCCCGGCGACCACTGGGAGGACACAGAGCAACATGCCGGCTCCCCAGATCGCCCACAGAATCGCGGACGCGGTCATGCCTGGCGACTCAATCGGCAACGAATCAACTGATTCCTGTGTGTCGATCACTGCCGGAGATGGACTCGTCATGACCGGGACGACGGCCACCGCTGGCGCAGACGATGCCGCTGTCTGGGCCGGCAGCGTGACGCCCCGAGACGGGATCACGAACGAAGCCGCCGGCAGTGCCAGGAGCACGGCAAAGGCCGCCACGAGCAGGACGTGTCGAGCCGCCGCGCGGCTGCGGCGTGCCAGTCGCGTCACGGCGAGCGCCACCGCCAGCGTCAGCGTCGCCTTCGCCAGCAACGCGGTGACAAACGATGCTCCTATTCCGATCGCGATCTCTGCAAACCAGGCGTTCATGACTGCTTCCTTCCCTTGCGTGCGCGTTCGATCTCGGCTTTCAACGCGTCGAGGTCCTCGTCATCCCACGAACCCTCGCGCACGAGCGCGGTCATCATCTGCCTGAGCGAACCGCCGAAGAACGTGTGCAGGTACTGCTGCAGCGCCGTGCGCTTGGCGACGGCCGGCGGCGTCGTGGCGGAATAGATGTAGCGGAGGCCGTCCTGCTGATGGCGCAGGAACCCCTTCCGCTCGAGCCTGGCGAGCATCACGCGCACCGACGAATCGCCCGGCGGCGCCGTCAACTTCGCGCGGATGTCTTCGGCGGACGCCCGATTGTCGAGGGCAAAGACCGCGTTCATGATTTCCCGCTCGCGGCGGGTCAGGCGTTCGGTGGCCGGCTTCGGCATATGCGACAGTTGTCGCATTTTAGAGGCGACAACTGTCGCATGTCAACCGGTCGATCTCCAGGCGGTTTCGTGGCGTGGTCCGGCTGAGGCCGGGCGGTCTTCAGCTCGACGATCGAGGCGCAGCACGTACTCGACGACTAGCGGAACAACGACAATCACGTCCGCCCGGGTCACACTTCGGCGGACCCTGATTCTCGGCGTGGCGGTTCAGAGCGGGCCGGTCACAGTCGTACGCCGTCGTCATCCGCAAGAGACGGTGCGCGTTACTTACCGTACCGTCGTATAGAATTTCGAAAGTTCTTACGGCAGAGCGTCAGTTTTCGCTGGGCGGCTCGATTGAATCAACGACAATCACGGACACGGGCCC
>JBOGIQ010000478.1:0-3574 GCA_050742535.1 Vicinamibacterales bacterium
CAACGCGCGCAGCACGAGTCCGCGCAGCACGTGAACGTCCGCACGGCGGCGGTCGAGAGCACCGGCCGCATCCAGTTGGGAGAGGGCGTCTGCAAAACGGCCACGATCGGCATACATCCTGGCCAGCGAGATCCGTCGCGTGACGGTCTCCGCCCGGGACGCCTCCGCCTGGGACGCCCCGGCCGCGGCGATGGCGACCGCCGTTTCGGCTGCCTCGACGTCGCGGTTCCAGACAGCCAGCGCGGCGGACATCCTGTCGAGCGCGGGCCCGATGTGTGCCCCTTCGTCCCCGTAGATGCCTTCAATGGCTTCAGTGAGTTCGGCAAGCGCCTGCGTGAAGGCGGTCGGCTGCGCCGCGGCATGACGCGGGACAGCGAGAACTGTGGCGGCAGCGAGAAACGCCAGCACCGTTGTCGAAAACACGCGGCGTCTTCGCACGGATGCTTTTTACAACAATTACCGGCCGGTAACAATTTTCTTGGCGGGTCGTCGCGGCGGGCGTCAATATGAGCCCCTCGTGGGCTTTCAGTCGAGCTGTCTCACCGTCGCCGCGTTGTTGGCTATCGCCACCGCTCTCACGATTCCGGGCACAGGTTCAGCGGCAGCGGATCAGCGTTCACCGTCCGTTCCGGTGACGTCGGCAACATTCAAGGATGTCGCGGCGGCGGCGGGGCTCAACTTCACTCACATCAGCGGCGCCAGCGAACGGAAGCACCTCCCCGAGATTCTGGGCTCCGGTGGCCTGTTTTTCGATTTCGACGACGACGGCTGGGTGGACGTCTTTCTCGTCGACGGCGGCTCGATTGCGGATCCGGCAGTTGGCCGCCGCGCGCGCCATCGGCTGTTCAGGAATCGCCGCAACGGCACATTCGAGGATGCCACGCCTGGATCGGGAATTCAGCATCGCGATTACGGCATGGGCGCCTGCGCGGGCGATTACGACAACGACGGGTTGATCGACCTCTACGTCACCAACGTCGGTCCGAATGTGCTCTATCGGAATGCGGGGCAGGGCCGGTTCACGCAGGTGCCGAATGCCGGCGGCGCAGATACGGCCATGTGGAGCACGAGCTGCGCATTTCTTGACGTCGATCGTGACGGTGATCTCGATCTGTTCGTCACGAACTATGTGGATATCCGGCTTCCGCCTTCGCGCGATGCGCTACGGCGGACAGGGAAGCCGGACTCCACGTCGAGCGACCCTTTCTGCGGCAACGCCGGCCCGCCTCCAATCCGCGACTACTGCCATCCGCTGATCTACTCGCCGTTGACGAGCGTTCTCTATCGAAACGCGGGCAACCGTTTCGAGGACATCAGCAAGCAGAGCGGTGTCGGCGCGTTTCGCGGCAACGGCCTTGGCGTGGCGGTCGCGGACGTGGACGACGACGGATGGCCCGATGTGTTCGTGGCCAACGACGCGATGCCGAACTTTCTGTTTCACAACAATGGCAACGGGACCTTCGCGGAGATCGCGAGCCTCGCCGGCGTTGCGGTGACCGCCGGCGGGAACGCGAAAGCGGGCATGGGAACCGCATTCGCCGACTTCAGCGGCAACGGACGGCCGGGGTTGATCGTGACCAACCATGAGACCGAAATGCACAGCCTCTTCGTGAATGTGGACGGACGGCTGTTTTCGGACGTGACGGTGCGCAGCGGCGTGGGAGCGGCCACGCGGCCGTATGTCGGCTTTGGCGTCGTGTTCTTCGATTACGACAACGACATGCGCCTCGACATCGCCATCGCCAACGGTCATGTGCTGGCAAATGTCGCGCGGCTGCGGGCGGGCGGCAGCTACGCGCAGCGCAGACTCCTCCTCCGCAACAACGGTGACCGTTTCCAGGACATGAAGGACCAGGCAGGTTCCGGTTTTGCTCCGGAGATGGTGGGTCGCGGCCTTGCGGCGGCCGACATTGACAACGACGGCGACGTGGATCTCCTGGTGACGAACAACAACGCGCCCCCCAACCTCCTGTTGAACGACGGTGGCAGTGGCAACGCCGTTATCGTGCGCGCGCTCGGCACGACGGGCAATCGCAGTGCGATCGGCACGCGTCTCGTGCTGACAACGGGCCAGCGCCGGCAAATCCGCGACGTCCAGTCTGGATCGAGCTACCTGGCGCAGAACGACCTGCGGGCGCATTTCGGGCTGGGCCAGGCGAAACAATCGGAACGCCTCGAAATCCGCTGGCCGGCTGGAATGACGGAGGTCGTCGAGAATCTACCAGCCAATCACGTCATCACCGTCCGTGAAGGGAAGGGAATCGTCGGCCGTGTTCCCTTCACGCGTTAACCACATGCGGCGGCCCGCCGTGGAGTCCGGCTTCAGCCGGATGACAACGCTCTTGCTCTTCGCCGTTCTGGCTTTCCCCTCCGCCGCCGCCGCACAGCGGGATCCGTTTTTCACTGCCTTGCTGAACTTCTACCGAACACTCGCCGGTGTCTACGGCGACGAGGGACCGCAACTCTCCCGACATCTCGAGTCGATGTCTGCCGCGCTCGCCGGGTGGGATGAGGAGATCCGGGATTGGGAACGCCAGCTGCGACCCAGGCTGAAGGAGGGAGATCCCCAGGTTGCGCTCCAGGTCCACACATTCCTTGCTTCGATGTATCTGGAGCGGGGACGCTTCGAGGACGCCCTTCGCGAGTTCGACGAAGACATCAAGATCGATCCTCGACGTGCGGCGTTCCCGCGTTTCAAAGGGTTGATTCATCAGCTCGCGTCCCGGCCCGCGGCCGCCGCGGATGCGTTTTGGGCCGCCTGGCTGCTCGATCCCGTCGATCCGCTGAACGCCTATCGCGCCGTTGCCTTCCGGTCCGCGCAGATGACCGACGAGGAGTACGCGCGTGCGCTCGACACATTGCGGACCGTGGAGCGAGAACTCGTGACGGGCACGCGGCCGCCGGCGAAGGCGCCGTTCGTCAACATCGCCGGCATCGTCGACGATGCCGGCGGCGGGATGGCCTTTGCGCCCGCCGCGTACGCGCGCGGCTTTTCGCTCGTCCTGGGAGGCAGCCTTGATGCCGGTGTGGTCGCCTTGCGTTCGGCACTTGCCGCCGATCCGCTCGTGGCTGACGCCGCGACGCGCGCGCCGGCGATCGGTCAGGGGCTCGCCGCGCTGCGCGAAGGCCGGGTCACGGATGCGATCGCGCAGCTGGAGATGGCGGTCGTTCGCGATGGGAATTCGTCGGAAGCGCACCGGCTGCTCGCCACGGCCTGTGGCATCGCTGGGCAGATTCCGAAGAGCCTCGCTCACCTTCGCGAGGCGATTCGCCTGAATCCGCGCGATGAACGCTCCTGGGCCGCGCTTGCGCGCACGCTCGACCAGACGGGAAGGCTGCCGGAAGCCCAACAAGTTGTCCGCGACGCCATTGCCGCGCTACCGGACGCAGGGGCGCTGCGCTGGCAGCTGGCGGCGTTGGCGGCCAGAGACCAGCGCACCGTCGACGCCGACGTCGCCCTGATCGCCGCGATCGATCGATACGTGATGCTGGCAGGACGCGGCGATCTCTACGTCTCGCTCGCACGGTTCGCCCGTACTCAATTGGACTACCAGCGAGCCATTGCGGTCCTCGA
>JBOGIQ010000479.1:0-3568 GCA_050742535.1 Vicinamibacterales bacterium
GCCCGAGGCTGCGCAGGAGCCCGACGATGACGATGCCGAGGTGGTTGTTGCCGGTCTCGTCGGTGGTGGCGGGGGCGGGCTGACGCCGCTCGTCTTTGCCGCGCGCGAAGGCGACATCGAGTCGGCGAAGCTGCTCATCGCCGCCAAGGCCGACGTCAACCAGACGACCGAGTACGGCTGGACGCCGCTGCTGGTCGCGGTGAACAACCGCAACTACCAGCTGGCGAAGCTGCTCCTCGAGAGCGGCGCGAATCCCAACCTCTCGAACAAAGGTGGATGGACACCGCTGTACCTCGCTACCGACAACCGCAACATCGAGGGCGGCGACTATCCGGTGCCGAAGCCGGACATGGATCACCTCGAGCTGATCACGCTTCTTCTCGACAAGGGTGCCGATCCCAACGCGAAGATGAAGGACAACACGCTGACGCGCACCATCTTCACGATGCAGTGGTTCTATGAAAATGGTGCGACGGCGTTCATCCGCGCCGCGCAGTCCAGCGACACAGCGCTGATGAAGCTGCTGCTCCAGTACAAGGCTGATCCCAAAGTGGTGACTGCCCAGGGCGACAACGCTCTCACCGCGTCGGCGGGCATCGGCTGGGTAGACGGCGTCACTTACGAGCGTTCGGCGAAGGAGAACCTCGAAGCCGTTCGCATGCTGCTCGATCTCGGCCTCGATCCGAACTCGGCGAACCAGGAAGGACGCACGCCGCTGATGGGCGCCGCCCTGAAGGGACGTCCAGAGGTCATTCAGCTGCTCGCTGACCGCGGTGCCAGGCTCGATGCACGCGACCGCGGCAGCCGCGACACGCATATCCCCGGCGCGACCATCGCCGGCCTCACCTGGCAGGCGTTGGACTACGCCGAGGGCCTCGTCCGTGTCGGTGTGCAATCGGCCGTCGAGCGGCCCGAAGCGAAAGAGCTGATCCGCAAGCTGATGATCGAGCGGGGAATGAAGGTGCCGCCGGCAAATCGAACCATCAACTCGATTTGCGTCGTGGCCCTCTGCGACGGCCAATAGTAGAATCGCGCGGCGATGCAGAGGTTCGCCGTCCTCGCCGCCGCGACGCTCTGGCTGGCCTTCGCTTCGGTTGCTTCGACAGCCCTGGGGCGCGCGTTGTCACGCGCGCCTGGCGGACCCGACAGGGTCCGCCCCACGATTGTCGGTGCAACACAGCGCATCTCGCAAAGCGCGGCGACGGACATCCAGAAGACCGTCTCCGCCTACTGCGTCACCTGTCATAACGACAAGCTGAAGACCGCCGGGCTGGCGCTCGATCGCCCGGAGCTGGCCGACGTCGCCGCACATGCGGACGTCTGGGAAAAGGTCATCCGCAAAGTCCGCACCGGCATGATGCCGCCGGCGGGAGTGCCACGGCCGAATGCCGCCGAGCGCGACGAGCTGCTGTCGTCGCTGGTCGCGACGCTCGATGCCGCGGCGCGGACACGACCGAATCCCGGTCGGCCGCTCGTGCACCGGCTGAATCGCGCCGAGTACGCCAACGCCATTCGCGATCTGCTCGCGCTCGACGTCGACGTCTCCACGATGCTGCCGGCGGACGATTCCAGCGCGGGCTTCGACAACAACGCCGACGTGCTCGGCGTGTCGCCGGTGCTGCTCGAAAGCTACCTGACGGCCGCGGAGCGTATCAGCGCGCTGGCGCTGGGAGATCGCAGCCTGCCACCCGCCGGAGAGATCTACCGCGTCCGCCAGGATGAGTCGCAGGATCGCCACGTCCCAGGACTGCCGATCGGGACCGTGGGCGGCATTCTGATCGACACCACGCTGCCCCTCGACGGCGAATACCAGTTCCGCGTGACGCTCTTCCGCACGAATCTGGGAACCATGCGCGGCCTCGAGTACGAGCATCAGCTCGAGATTTCGGTGGACGGCGAGCGCGTGCACCTGGCCGCGTTCGGCGGGGACAAGGAGATCGTCGCGTCGAGCGACAATCCGACGACGACCGGCGACGCCGTGGACGGCCGCTTCACGGCGCGCGTGAAACTCAGGGCCGGCCCGCACAAGATCGGCGTGGCGTTCCTGGAGAAGACGCAGGCACTCAACACGCGCCGGCTGCAGAATTACGTCCGCAGTTCGTCCGACACCATCGACTTCTCAGGCTACCCGCACATCGACGAAGTGATCCTCACGGGTCCCTTCAACGCGACGGGCGCCGCCGACACGCCAAGCCGCCGTCGCCTGTTCGTATGCACCCCGAAAACGCAAGCTGACGAAACGGGCTGTGCCCGGCAGATTCTCTCGACGGTCGGCCGGCGTGCCTATCGGTCGGATCTGTCCGAACGAGACCTGGCCACGCTGATGGAATTTTTCCGCCAGGGCCGAACGGACGGCAGCTTCGACAGCGGCATCGACCTGGCGCTGCGCAGGGTTCTGGCGAGCCCGAAGTTCATCTTCCGGACCGAGCGCGATCCTGCGGGTCTTGCGCCAGGGGCAGCCTATCGGATCTCCGACGTCGATCTCGCGTCGCGCGTGTCGTTCTTCATCTGGAGCAGCATCCCGGACGACGAACTGCTCGACCTGGCGGCACGCGGCGCCCTGAGCACCCCGCCGACGCTCGAGCGCCAGGTGCGGCGGATGCTTGCGGACCCGAAAGCGCAAACGCTCGTCGACAACTTCCTCGGACAGTGGCTGCAGCTGCGGAACCTGAAGAGCAGGCAGCCGAACTCGCACGAGTTCCCGGACTTCGACGACAACCTCCGGCAGGCGCTCTACGCGGAGACGGAGCTGTTCTTCGGCTCGATCATCCGCGAGGATCGCGGCGTCCTCGATCTGATGACCGCCGACTACACGTTCGTCAACGAGCGCCTCGCCCGCCACTACGGCATCCCGAACGTCTACGGCAGCCATTTCCGCCGCGTCTCGCTGCCCGACGAAACCCGGAAGGGTCTGCTTGGCAAAGGCGCGGTGCTGATGGTGACGTCGCATCCGCACCGGACCTCTCCGGTGATTCGCGGCAAGTGGGTGCTCGAGAACATCCTCGGCGCTCCGCCGCCGCCCCCGCCCGACGTCGTTCCGCCGTTCGAGGAGGAGACCGCGGCGGCGAAACCGAAGTCGGTGCGCGAGCGGCTCGAGGCGCATCGCCGGAATCCCGCGTGCGCCGGGTGTCACCGGATGATCGATCCCGCCGGCCTCGCGCTCGAGAACTTCGATGCGGTTGGCGCGTGGCGCACGCGCGACGGCGGGACGCGCGGCACGCCGGTGGACGCCTCCGGCCAACTCGTGGACGGTACGAAAGTGGATGGCGTCGTGGCGTTGCGCCAGGCGCTGATGCGCGAGCCGGAGATCTTCGTAGGAACGGTGACCGAGAAGCTGCTGACCTACGCCGTCGGACGTGGTCTGGCAGCCGCGGACATGCCGGCGGTGCGGGCCATCGTCCGCGATTCGCGCCGCGAGGACTACCGGTTTTCCGCGATTGTGCTGGGCATCGTGCGGAGCGCTCCCTTTCAAATGCGCTCTGTCGCCGAAAGGCCTAACACTACTTTGTCAGGTTCAACAGGCGTGATTTAGGCGATTTCGCTTGTACGCGCGCGCGACGTTCGGTAC
>JBOGIQ010000480.1:0-3563 GCA_050742535.1 Vicinamibacterales bacterium
GGCACCACGTCCGCGGCCGCCGCCGCCGGCACGTCCGCCCGCACCGCCCTGAGCGGAGTTGGCTGGAGGATTCGCCGGCGCGCCAGTTTGAGGTGCCGCAGCCGCCGGCGCCTGATCGCTCGTTGCCGGAGGTTGCGCCGGACTCGCCGGCTGCTGCCCTCCCTCACCTTGACCCTGGCCTTGACCGGCGCGGTTTCCGGTAAACGCGTTGCGCGGCCCGCCGAGATCCTGGCCGCTCTCGTATTCGAACTCGAGCTGCGCCTCGTAAGTGCGGCCGGCGGCCTTCGCCCGCTCTCGGCGGCGCTGCGCTTCCTCGACGGCCCGCGTGTTGACGCGGGGGGCAACGTAGTTGCGCGGAAGGCCGGCACCCGCGGATCGCGCCGCCGGATCCGCGCCGGCCTTCAACAGCGCGGCCACGGCTTCCGGATGCCGCTGCTCCACGGCCCACATCAGCGCGGTGGTGCCGCGCATCGGTTCGCGCGCATTCACGTTGGCGCCCGCTTCGACCAGCAACCTGATGACATCGGGATTGCCGTTGCGCGCGGCGAACATCACCATGGTCTCGCCATTCGGCCCGAGCGCCTTGGCGTCGCCTCCGGACTTCAACAGCCGATCGACGACCTGCGGATTGCCATATAGCGCTGCCATCGCCAGCGGAGTCATTCCCTCGCGGTTCGGCGCCGACTTCGCGCCCGCACGGAGGAGCATGTCCACGACGTCGACGTTGTCCCGATAGACCGCCCAATGCAGCGCCGTCGCGCCGTCGTCCTGCGCCGCGTTGACGTCGGCCTTCTTCTGGATCAGCGCGCGCACGGCGGCAACATCGCCGCGCATCACGGCATCGGCCACGTCCGAACCCGCGGCACGAAGCGCAACCGTGACGCTCGCGAGAACGAGGATGACACCGGTAACTCGGACAGCTCTCATGGCCAATTCCACCTCTTGATCACGTGCGGCTTCGACCGTGGGGTGAGCCTTGTCAGGCTCGCCTCGCGAACCCGACAGGGTTCGCGCCACGAGGTACAAGAATAATCCGGGAGGCCCGGGCAGGCGGGGCCCGGGACGGCCGAGATTGTCAAAAGAACGTTAAAAGACGAGTCAGACGAGCTGACCTTTCACCCAGTCGAGCTCGCGCGTGACGTATTCGACGATGTCCCCCGTCTTGAGATGGTCGGGCAGCACATCCCATGTGTAGGTTTCGATCTCGAGGTGCGTCGAGAGCGGCGTCTTTTTGTGAAACGCCAGCGCCTGCTCGAGCGCGAACCGGGTGGTCCCAAACGCGCCGCCGAGGTCATTGAGAAACACGGGAACGTGGAAGTGCGTGCGCCATTCGCGTGGACCGGGGTTCTTGTACCAGTCCTCGAACGCGTCCTCGAGGTTGAGGAACCACGTCATCTTGCCGTCTTTCTTCTGGCAGGTCTGCGACAGGTAGATCGTCTTGGCAAATGTCTGCAGCGCGTCCACGGTCTTCTGCGACACGTCGGGGATATACATCGACGCGGCTTCCTGCAGCTTCACGATCTGCACGCCGTTGTCGACGAGCTTCTGCAGTGACGCAGGAATGTCCTCGTAGCCGACGGACTGATGTCCGATGTCGAAGACGACGCCCATGTAGTCGCGCATCGCTTGTGCGGCGTCCGTTTCGTTCAGTCCGGTTTTTTTTGCCAGCCGCTTCGCCGTCTCGCCTGAGAACAGGTGATTCTTGAAGTAGGTGATGGTTTCGTCGGTCGTCTCGAGGTAGCAGCGCGGCTCCGGCTCGAGGCCGAGCGTCACCGTCTTCCCCGTCTTCTTCTTCAACTCGACCAGGTGGGCCACGACGTCGATCACGTTCGACGTATACGCCTCGACCACGTCATCGCCGGTGACCTTCGGCTTGAAGCCAAGCGGCGCGCTCTGGATCGACGGGTTGATTCCCTCGGGAGCGAGCTCCGCGAGGAGGTTGGCCACTTTCTTCGTGTACTCGCGGCGCTCCGGCGTCGCCCAGTCGGGCTCGTACACGTCTTCCTTGATCACCTGCTTCTTGAAGACGCCGTAGACGAACGCATTCGCGGTGTAGAGATAGAGGTCGTTGTCGGCGAAGAATTTCTTCAGGTCGGCGACCTTCGACGGTTCGGCAGACAACAGCTCGGCCGACGGCGCCGAGGTGCGGAGGCACACGCCGAACTTCTCGTGCGGCGCGACGCGCGCCTTCACGGCGGGCAGATACGTATTGACGCTCTTCCACAGCTGTTCCCAGTTGTCGGTCTGATGGACGAGAGTCGAGTACGTGAGATGGCCAAGGCCTTTACCGAGATTCATGCGACTCCTTTGGGTTGCCTGGGTGGCCTCGGTTGCCTGGGTGGCCTGGGTGTTCTTACCCAGGCTACTCAGGCAACCCAGGCAACCCAGGCAACCCAGGCTACCGGTCGATTTTCTCTATTCGTCCGGATGCCGCGGACCTGACAACGGCCTCCGTCACGGCGACGCCGTGGACCATTTCGCTGACCGGAATCGGATACGCGGGACCGCCCTGCGCGGCGTCGGCGAACGCCTCGAGCGAGGCGCGCGTGACGTCGAGCTTCGCCGCTTCCCATGTCTGCGCCGGGCCTTTGGCCGGCTGGAACCTGCAGGTGCCAAACAATTTCGTGCGGCGCTCCTCTGACGGCGCGCCGGCAACGTGCGTCATCCCCTCGAGGCGGACCCACCCCTTGGAGCCGAACACCTGGAAGCTGAAACCCGGACCGGTCGCCGTCATCGTGCCGAGGTATCCGGACATGCCGGCCTTCATGCGGAACAGCATCGACGTCGTGTCGTCTGAATCCACGGCCACGACACGGCGGAAGCTCTGGCAATAGACCGTGTCGATTTCACCGCACAGGTCGATCATGCCGTCGATCGCGTGAACCCCCATCGGCGTCAGCCCGCCGGCCGGCGTCTCATCCCGTTGCGCGCGCCACGCGTCGGCTTTGAGCGCGAGCGCGTTCGGAAACGTCATGGTCGCTTCGACGTGGAGGATCGTGCCGAGATCACCGTTCCTGATCTGCTCGCGAAGCTTCGTCATCTCCGGGTGAAAGCGGCGGTTGTACCCAAGCCCCAGCGTGACGCCCGCTTTCTGCGTAGCGGCGACGGCCTGCTCGGCTTCCTCCTTGTGCAGGGCAAACGGCTTCTCGCAGAACACATGCTTGCCGGCCTTCGCCGCGGCAATCACCTGCGGCGAATGCTGCGAATGCGGCGTGGCGAGCACCACGGCATCAACGTTCGGATCGGCGAGGATGGCGTCGTAGCTGTCGGCGTAGGTCAGGCCTTGCTCTTTCGCGAACGCGAGGTAGTCATCGGTCCTCGTGCGCGAGGTGGCCGAAACGAACTTGATCTTGTCGCTCGCGCCCTGAACCGACTCGACGAGCGTCTTTCCCCACCACCCGAGGCCGACCTGTGCTGCCCTGATCACAGATGCTCCAAAGTTGAAAACTGAAAAACTGGAAGAAGTGGAAAAGTAACTGAGAAGTGCCGCGAGCTAGCGCGGTGCACTTCGCCCTTACTTGTTCCCCTTTTCCACTTTTCCACTTTTGTACTTCTTCCACTTA
>JBOGIQ010000481.1:0-3560 GCA_050742535.1 Vicinamibacterales bacterium
AGGCGCTCGTTCCCGTAATCAAAAGGTCAGGTTGGCGTTGATCGTCGTGCGCCTGACTCCGCTCACGGACGTCGGCTGCAGGAACGACGGCGACGTGAGCACGCCGCTGTAGCCGCTGTAGGTGGGGCGGTTGAACAGGTTCTGCATGTTCACCGACAGATTCAGGCGATAGCGGGCAACTGCCTGGCTGTCCGCCACGTTGACCGACAGTGCGCCTCCCGCTGAAGTGATCGAGACGCCGCCACCGCTGGCCACCTGGCGCCGGCCGAACGAAAAGGCGTAGCCGAAGTTCGCCGAGGACGTCCACTGTCCCGGTACGCGCACCGAGTTGCGAGCCACGCCTGCCGGCCGATCGTTGAAGATGAGGTCGCCGTTGTCATCGAATCCTGTCCGAATATTGAGCGGGCGCCCGGACGTTGCGCCGAGGTTCATCGACGCGGTCAGGCCGCGAAGGGCGGCGGTGCCGAAACTGACGCTGCCGCGATGCCGGATGTCCCCTGACGAGGGTCCCCATTCGAACGCGAGGTCCGTCGCCGGCACCGAGAAGGCGCCGTCGGTGTTGTTCCGCTGACGGCCCAACGTGTAACTGCCACTCAGACGAAGCCCGCGCCGCCACTGCCATAACGGGCCCGTCGTCGGGTTGGTGCCGAGCCCCGCCAGATTCAAGGTGACGCTTGAATCGAGCGTATGCACCTGCGACTTGCCGCCGGATACCGCCTGGATCACGTTCGCGAACTGTCGATCCGGCCGGACACCGTCGACAGGCGCGTTCAGGTTCTCGCCGATGAAGAGTCCGATGCGCGCGTGTAGGCGTACACCGCGCCGACGGATTGGTAACGCCGGCGACGCAGTCTTCGCGGCGTTCTTCTCCTTCTTAATTCAACAGGTTTAACGGTTGACATGAACGGCGAGTAGCGCGAAACGGTGGTTCAGCGGATGTGTACCTGGATTTCACGGACTGCGACGGCCTTATCTGACGTGAGCGTGGCGCGCAGTACGTATGAACCTGACGGAAGGTCCAGGGATACTGGAAGCCTAAATCGCTCTGTACCTTTAGCGGTTCGTGAACGACGATCCGTCAAGCTGCGGATGACGCGACCGTCACTGTTCTGGAAATCGACGGCCAGGTCAATCGTATGCGGTCCGTCCGTCGTGTTGTCATAACCCTCCACAAAGACGGACAACACCGTCCCAGTGTCGAATTCGCGAGCCAGCGTCGGAGCAATTGGAAGGATACTCGGGGAAGTCGCGCCAACGGCGACCATCGAGGTGCGGTCATCGGCCATTCCCAGGACAATGCCGCTGAGCGATAGGGGATTCTTTCCATAGTTCGGAATGTCGAGGTCGTACATGACCGTGCCGGCTGCGGATGCGCCTGCGTTTCCAACGCCGACCCGTAGTTGATACCGACCTCGTGGCAGTGTCATGGCAGAGACTAATCGAGCGCTGCCCCCTGTATCGCCATCCGATTCGATTTCCAGATCTATCACGTGGCGCTGTGCTGGCATGACTTTGCCGATGGCGCTGACGGCGACCGCGGCAAATTCGATCTGACCAACCCGTTTGTCCCCGGATGCGACCAAAGTCAGTTGAGAGGTATTCAATTCCGTAACGATAACGACGATCCCTTCGCGCGCTGTGCGTCCCCTGAACGCCGGCGCGGACACCTTCAATGGGAAAGCGCCGTTGGCGACTGGACTGGTGACAGCCGCGCGTACTCCCTGGACCGAGGTAGCCGTCGATGCTCTTTTCGTTGTTCGCGTCGGCGGTGTCGCCGCGGACACGTAGCCGTTCCTTGCACGAACCGTCAGATTTGGTCGATTGACGCGCACGTGAAGGCGACGGTACTGGCCACCGTCTTTCTGATTACTTGAAGTAAAACCTAGAACGTAGTAGTTGCTGTTCTCTCTGACTATTCGCTCCAACCCCGGCTCAAAACCGTTTGAATTGACAACCGCGAAGCCGCCGGTGACAGCAGAGATCTCGCGAAAGGCCATCACTTTGCCGGCTTCGATGTGACAGTCTCCGGGACCAGCGGCCTCCTCGTCGCCGAGCACGCCACCGGGCGACAGTCCACAGGGGTTCAATGCGTAAATCGCGATACCCGACTTCATGGCGGCCATAAGTGCAATTCGCAGATCCTCAGAGTCGCGCGAACGAGTCCTATTCGTGCCGTCGAGCGCATCGTAGACGTCGCCGACATCATGTGTGATGAGAATCAGGGCTTTTCGCCGTTCAGTAATGCGGGCCAGTGATTCAGCCAGCGCCCGAAGCGCCGCTTCGGGCTGACCACGGGGAGTCATCGTTCCTCCGGGCCAGCCTTTCACTCTGTCGATTGCAGCCAAGAGCAAGCCACGGTCGCTCGTGAAATCCTGCGCGTCGGATCGAGCCGTTCGGCCTAGATGGACCACAGCGCCAACATCGCTCGGCTCGAAGTGCTGGTCGATGAACTCTCGAAGGTAAGTTCGCGCTCGAAGCGCAAGAGCTGGCAAAATTTCGTCCACAGCGATTACGTACAATCGCTCGCTCTTTCCGGTGTTGGTCGTCACATCGGGATGCGCGTCCTGCAATGAAAACGGTCCCGGCCGATTAATGGGAATTCTCACCTCAGAGAAGGATGTGATGGTCTGCGATCGGTTGTCTTCAGTCAGTTCGAAGTCTTCGACCGTAAGTCCATGGACGGGATTCCCGGCCGCGTCCGTGACGAACACATCCACCGTGACGGCGTCCACCCGAGCGCTGAACGTCGGCGGCGCCTGCTGGGCCGACACCACGCAAGCGAGAACCGCAAAGAGGCCGAACAGCACCGCACGTGCCCGCATGACCGCGCATTGTGCCACAGCAAATATGGACTGACTATTTCTTTTCTCCCTCACCACCGTCGAATTCAAGGCAGTTGAGTCGCCCGCCGCATCAACGCAAAAGTGATGCGTCAGTCTGGGGAAGGCATTGATACGGACTCGATAACGAGCACTTCCAGAGCCATCGCTCGGGGATCGAGTTTCAAACCGAGTTGCTCGGGCAAGGCAGTGAGGATCGATGGGACAACTGAATCGGCATGGGCCGTCGATGTAGTCATCGAAAAACTCAGTGCCCACTCGAAGTTACCGCTCAGGTCTGTCATGTCCAAGACAGGCCGATCCTTCGGCAGGAATCCTTGAACGCTGGCCACTAAATCCTTCAGGTCCCCGGCTCCCCTGACCGCCAGTGTTGGTCGCTGACTGAAATCGTGTCGCTCCGTACATAGACGGCGGCCCACGCTATCCCGCGGCTCATCTGCCGTAATATTTGACCTCCGTCCCTCCAAGTACACGACGCAGTTATGCTGCGACCGGCGAAGGGCCGGCCCGAGCGCTCCGGGGCGACTCAGGACCAGCGCGTACACAACGTTTCGACGGAGACCCGTCGGATGCGAGCATCTTTACGAATGACGTCAAGGCGCTCGTTCCCGTAATCAAAAGGTCAGGTTGGCGTTGATCGTCGTGCGCCTGACTCCGCTCACGGACGTCGGCTGCAGGAACGACGGCGACGTGAGCACGCCGCTGTAACCGCTGTAGGTG
>JBOGIQ010000482.1:0-3556 GCA_050742535.1 Vicinamibacterales bacterium
AAGTTTCTTTGGCCTTCTTTTGCCTTTTGACTTTTGACTCTTGCCTTTTTGACTTCGCGTCATAATCCCAAGGCGTGACGCCGGAGCGGATCCTACGGCGCCTGCGGGCGGAGCTTCGACTCTCTGGCGTGGCCGCCTGGCGCGGCGTCGTCGAGATGGTCAACAGCAACGACCTCACGCACGCCGCCTCGATTGCGTATTACGCCCTCCTCTCGTTCTTCCCGTTTCTGCTCCTGGTGTTTTCGCTGCTCGGTTCGATTACCGACAATCAGGAAGATCGCATCGCTGTTCTGACCTTCGTCTTCCGCTATTTCCCCACCAAGCTCGATTTCGTCACCGAACAGCTCGACGCGATGAACAGGACGAGCGTCCAGCTTGGGGTCGCCGGCGCGTTGGCGCTGCTGTGGGCGTCGCTCGGTGTGTTCGGTGCGATCACCAGCGCCGTCAACGAAGCGTGGGGCGTCGAACGGAACCGGAGTTTCTGGAAGCACCGGATGGTGTCCTTCCTGATGCTGGTTGCCGGCGGCGGCGTGATGATCGTGGCGCTGCTCCTCGTCGGCGCGGTTGAAATCGCACAGGCGTCGAGCTTCGGCATCATGCTGGCCCGGTTCGGCTGGCTGGCGGTGCTGCGTACGTTGACGCTGGATTATCTTGCTACGCTGCTGCTTATCCTGGCGATCGGACTCGTGTATTACTTCATTCCGAATGCCAAGACCCGTTTCCGCGATGTGTGGGTTGGAGCGGCGCTTACCGGAATGCTCTGGCGGCTGGCGTTCGACGGGTTTGCCTGGTACATCGCTCGCAACAAGAGCCTCACACTCATCCACGGCTCGATCGCCGCTGTCGTCGTGTTCCTGCTGTGGGTGTACGTCTCGGCAATCATCCTCATGTACGGCGTCGAGTTCACAGCCGCCTACGCACGGCTGCGCCGGCGCAGGCCGGACGATATGCCCGCCGCGCCAAGTCCCAGGGTGTGAGCGACAGCATCTCCAGCCTCCGCGCCACGATCTGCGTTTTTCTCGTCGTGTGGTCGGTTCCGGCCGCCGCGATCAACCTCATCTCCGTAAATCAGGAAATCGCCATCGGTAAGGAAGCCAACGCCAACACGCGCAAGCAGGTCCCGGAGCTGGCGGACGCCGACGTGAAGGCATACATCCGGGATATCGGCGCGCGGCTCGCCAAAGCTGCGACCGGCCCGAAGTATCCCTATTCGTTTCACGTCGCGAACTACCGTGAGCTCAACGCGTTCGCACTGCCGGGCGGCCCGGTCTGGATCAACCGCGGTGTGCTGCACGCGGCGACGAACGAAGCGCAGGTGGCCGGGGTTCTGGCGCATGAGATCGCGCACATCGCGCAGCGTCATTCCGCGGAGCAGATGACGCACGCGATATTCGCGAATTTCGGCCTGGGCATGCTGGGCGCGCTGCTCGGGAACACGGGCGGCGCAACCGCGGCTCAAACCGCGGCCGGGCTTGGCGCGAATCTCTGGTTCCTGAAGTTCAGCCGTGACGACGAAGCGGAAGCGGATCGAGTGGGGCTGCGCATTCTGCGACGCGCCGGATGGGACGGCCGGGGGATGATCGAGCTCTTCGAGGTCCTGAAGCGCGAGCAGGGCAGGAACCCGGCGGCGGCGGAAGTGTTCTTCTCCAGTCATCCCGCGCCGCAGGATCGGCTGAAGGCGCTCCGCGCCGGCGCGTCCCGGGCCCGCGGAGGCGTTCGCAACACGCCGAAGTTCCAGGCCATCAAGGCCCGGCTCCAGAAGATGGCGCCGCCGCGCGCGATGCCTCGCAGATAATCGGATCGTGCCCAATCGCCTGGCGGCTGAAGCCAGTCCCTACCTCCTCCAGCACAAAGACAATCCGGTTGACTGGTACCCATGGGGCGACGAGGCGTTCAACCGTGCCCGCCAGGAGGACAAGCCGATTTTCCTGTCGATCGGCTACTCGACGTGCCACTGGTGCCACGTCATGGAGCACGAGAGCTTCGAGAAACCGGCCCTCGCGGAGCTGCTGAACCGCGATTTCGTCTCGATCAAGGTCGATCGCGAGGAGCGTCCGGATGTCGATCGCGTCTACATGACGTTCGTCCAGGCGACGACCGGATCGGGCGGCTGGCCCATGAACGTCTGGCTGACGCCGTCGCTCCAACCGTTCTACGGCGGCACGTACTTTCCCCCGACCAGCCGGTGGGGCAAGCCGGGCTTTGCCGAGGTACTGCAGGAAATCGCGCGGGTCTGGCGCGAGGAACGCGACAAGGTCACCCAATCCGCCGCGAACATCGTCGAACGGCTGCGGACATTTGGCGCCCAGCGCGGCGGGGGAGAGGTGCCCGCAGCGGCCGTGCTCGAGCGCACGACCGCCGAATTCGCGTCGGCGTTCGACGCGAGGCGCGGCGGCTTTGGCAACGCGCCGAAGTTTCCCCGGCCGAGCGAATTGCTGTTCCTGCTGCGGGAACATGCGCGAACCAGAGTGGCCGAGCCGCGGGATATGGTGCTGCTTACGCTGCGGGCCATGGCGCTTGGCGGGATGCGCGACCACATCGGCGGCGGTTTCCATCGCTATTCAGTGGACGGCGACTGGCGCGTCCCGCATTTCGAGAAGATGCTGTACGACCAGGCGCAGCTGACGCTGGCCTACATCGAGGCGGCGCAGGTCACCGGCGACAAGTTCTACGCGGACGTCGCGATAGGCACGCTTGCCTATGTGCGGCGTGACCTCACCGACACGGACGGCGGCTTCTATTCAGCGGAAGATGCGGACAGCATCCCACCCGAGCACGGCGGTGATCCGGCCGCGCACAAGATGGAAGGCGCGTTCTACATCTGGACCGATGAGGAAGTGGGTGACATCGTTGGCGTCCATGCGGATGTCTTTCGCGAGCGGTTCGGCGTCCGTCCCGACGGCAACGCGCCGTTCGATCCGCAGAACGAGTTCGCCAACAAGAACCTGCTCTACACGGCTCGACCGCTTGCCGAAGTCGCGCAGAACGCCGGTTTATCCGCGCTCGAGGTCGTCGAGGTGCTCGAAGGCGCCCGGCAGGCGCTGTTCGAGCGGCGGTCGACGCGGCCGCGTCCTCATCTGGACGACAAGATCCTGACGGCGTGGAATGGATTGATGATCGGCGCATTTGCCCGCGCCGCGCGCATGGTTCCCGGCGCCGAGGACCTGCTGGACGACGCCGTACGCGCTGCCCGCTTCGTCCGGCGAAATCTCTGGAATCCAGTCACGTCAACGTTGCTGCGGCGTTACCGCCAGGGCGATGCGAGCGTGGAGGGGTATGCGGAGGACTATGCGTATCTGATCTTCGGCCTGCTCGAGCTGTTTCAGGCCGGAGGCGATCCGGAATGGCTGCAGTGGGCGCTGCAACTCCAGGAACGGCAGGACGCGCTGTTCTGGGACGACGTCGATGGCGGGTGGTTCAGCACAACCGGGCGCGACCCGTCGGTTCTGCTCCGGCTGAAGGAGGACTACGACGGTGCCGAGCCGGCAGCGAGTTCCGTGTCCGCGCTCAATCTGCTGACGCTCGCGCACCTGTTTCCCTCTGGTCCGCCTGAAGG
>JBOGIQ010000483.1:0-3528 GCA_050742535.1 Vicinamibacterales bacterium
GGCGAGTTTGCGCGCGGCGGGGAGCTGGTGACGGCGGCGTATTGGCGGACCCACGCGCGGCAGCCGGTGCAGTTTGCGGCGGGCGTGCAGCGGCTGGCGGCGGAGGGGTTCGACACGCTGGTGGAGGTGGGTCCGCAGGCGACCTTGACGCAGCTGGGCCGGCGGTGCGTGCCGGCGGACGTGTGGCTGGGGCCGTCGCTGCAGCGGGACCGCGCGGCGTGGCCGCAGCTGCTCGAGACGCTGGCGGCGCTCTGGGTGCGCGGCGTGCCCGTCGACTGGAGCGGCTTCGACCGGCCGTATGGCCGCCGCAAGGTGGCGCTCCCCACCTATCCCTTCCAGCGCCAGCGCTACTGGATCGACGCGCGGCCCGACAGGGCGGACACCGAAGCGTACTCACCGGCCCTGCGGGAAGCGGTGTCTCCGCCAGAGTTGGTGCCCGACGATCTTCTCTATCGGATCGAATGGCTGCGGAAGCCGCACGCGGCCGTCGACGAGACGTCAGCGGCACCGCCCACGAACGGGCACGGCGCCCCCCGCGATGCCGTGTTGATCCTGGCGGATCACGCCGGAGTGGGCGCACAGCTCGCCGAGCGCCTGGAACGCGCCGGTGTGTCGTGCTGGATCGCGCACACCGCGGCCGGGACGTGCGAAGGTTCGTCGCGCGGTCGTCTCTGCGTCGGCCCGGGCGGCCGCTCGGACTGGCTCGCCGCGTTGTCGACGATTGCTGCAGCGCGCGCACACCTGCGAGCCGTCGTCTCGCTCTGGCCGCTCGACCTCGCCTCTCTCGATTCCGAGTCGAGTGGTTTCGTGGCTGAACACACGCGCAGCCTCGTCACGCACGCGCACCTGACCTCCGCGTTGAACGACGCGCCGGCGGCGCGTGCCCCACAGCTCTGGCTGGTCACGCGTGGCGCGCAGGCCGTGCCCGGACATAGCGACGCGATACACGCGGGACAAGCCGCTTTCTGGGGATGGGGGCGCGTGTCGAGGCTCGAGCATCCCGACACGTGGGGCGGCATCATCGATTTGAGCGCCGCGGCAGGCACCGAGGAGCCGACCTTCATCGCGACCGAGATTCTCGCGTCGGATGGCGAGGATCAGGTGGCGCGTCGCGCGTCCAGTCGTCACGTCGCGCGGCTTGCCCGAATGACGATGCCGGTGCCCTCCGGCGGCATCGCACTGACCCCCGATGCCGCGTACCTCGTGACGGGAGGGCTCGGGGCGATCGGTCTGCACGTCGCGGCGTGGCTGGCCGATCATGGCGCCCGCCATATCGCGCTCGTGAGCCGCAGGGGAGTCGAGGAACGGACGTCGACACGCGAGGTCGCGACAACGCTCGAGACTCTCCGCCGGCGCGGGATCGACGCGCGCGTGTTCCCGGCCGACGTTGCCGACACCGGCGCCATGAGTGCGGTGCTGGATGCGATCCGCGCCGGCGGCTTCCCGCTTCGCGGAGTCGTTCATGCCGCAGGACTCGTCACCCCGTCGCTCATCGCCGACGTGAATCTCGCGGTGATTGAGGAGGCGTTCAGCGCCAAGGTCGGCGGCGCCCTGTGCCTCGATCGGGCCACCGCCGGGGATCAGCTCGATTTCTTCATTCTTTTCTCGGCGGCCGCGGGCGTCATCGGCTCCGAAGGGCTGGCGCACTACGCGGCCGCAAACCACGTGCTGGACGCCCTCGCCCACCAGCGTCGCCACCGCGGCGCTGCGGCGCTGTCGCTCGATTGGGGCCGGTGGGATGTCACCAGCGGGATGCTCTCCGCCGCGGGCCACCGCTGGTTCGATCACGTCGGCCTCCGGGCCATCGCGCCGGCGCGGGCGCTCGGTGCGATGGAAGCGCTGTTGCGCGGCGGCGCAACGCAGGGTGCGGTCCTTGACGTGACGCCGTCATTCTTCTCGGAGATGGCCGCCCGGACGGGCCGCGCGTTTCTCGATCTCCTGGCCGCGCCCGCGCCACAGGTCGACCGGCGGAAGGAGGCGGCGGACGTCCTTCAGTACCTTCATGCCCGCGTCGCGGACGTCATTCGCATGGATCGCGCCACGATCGGGCTCGACGAGCCTGTCAACCTGCTCGGCTTCGATTCAATCATGGCGCTCGAGGTCAGAAACCGGTTGCACCGCGAGTTCGGTGTCACCGTGTCGATGGGGGACTTCCTCAACGGCGCGAGCATCCGATCTTTGGCGGAGTCCGTCCGCCTCCAGCTCGCCAGCCAACCGGCCGAACCGCGTCTCGACCCGCGCGGAACAGCGGGCCATGCGCAGGCCGACGACGTGTCCATCAATCCCGACGATCTCAGCGACGCGGAAGTGGACGCCCTGTTGAAGCGTGTGCTGGCGAACGAGGTTCGGTGATGGACGCCCCGCGCCTCGACCTCGATCACCTGACGCCGGAACAGAAGCGCGCGCTGCTCCGGGAACTGATTCAGCGCCCGCCGTCGCGATCAGCCGAGCAACCGCTCTCGCAGGGACAGCGGCCACTCTGGTTGCAGTACGAACTCGACCCGGCCAATCCCGTCTACAACCTCAGTTCGCTGTGGCGCGCCCGGTCGGCCATCGACGTCGCGGTGCTGCGCAGCGCACTCGAGCGTCTCGTTCTGCGGCACGCGGCGCTGCGTACGACATTCCACGCCGGCCCGGGCGAGCCGCGGCAGCAGATCCACGAGCGACTGGCCGTGCCGCTGCAGACCACTGACGTACGCGGGTGGGACGACGAGCGGCTCGCCGCCTGCCTGCACGACGAGCTGGCGCGTCCGTTCGATCTGTCGGCGGGGCCAGCCTTCCGTGCCCATCTGCTGTCGCTGTCGCCGACGGAACACCTGCTGCAGTTCGCCTTCCATCACATCGTCTTCGACCACTGGTCGCTGACACCGTTGATTGCCGATCTGCAGGGCTTCTATGCCGCCGCGTCCGGAAGGACGCCAGCGCCTGTCGCCGCAAGTGCGGCTCAGTACACCGACTACGTCCACTGGCAGACGGCGATGCTGGCCGGCAGCGCGTCGGCGCCGCTGTGGACGTACTGGGACGGCAAACTCGGGGGCGGCGTGCCGGCGCTCGATCTGCCCTTCGACCGCGCGCGGCCGGCGGCACCGACGCACCACAGCGCGAGCTGCGTGCTGCCGATCGATGAGGCGACCGTCGATCGGTTGACACGGTTTGCCAGGGAGCGCGGCGCGACCACGTACATGGTGCTGCTGGCGGCGTTCCACGTGCTCATGCATCGATGGAGCGGGCAGGACGACTTCGTCATCGTGACACCGACGTCCGGGCGCGAGCGGCCCGAGTTCCGCGACGTCGTCGGCTTCTTCGTGAATCCCGTTGCCATCCGTGCGTCGCTCTCGCGCGATCCGGCGTTCGAGGTGCTGCTCGACCGCGTGCGCCGGGCGGTGGCTGAGGCGCTCGATTACGCCGGGCTGCCGTTTCCGATGCTCGTCGAACGCTACCGGCAGGATTCCGGCGCCGGCCAGTCGCCGCTGCTGCAGGTGGCGTTCACCTGGGACAGGCTCGCGCGCGGCACCGCGGACACCGCCG
>JBOGIQ010000484.1:0-3513 GCA_050742535.1 Vicinamibacterales bacterium
GGCGACCGCTGTGACGGAGCCGGAACAACGCGGCAATCCCTTGCACGACACGTTCAATCCGAACGTTTCCGCCGGAGTCGACCTGAAATATGCGATCACGCCGGCTCTCTCGTTGACCGCGACCGTGAACCCGGATTTCGGTCAGGTGGAGGCGGATCCCGCCGTGGTCAACCTGAGCGCGTTCGAAACCTTCTTCCAGGAGCGCCGGCCGTTCTTCATCGAGGGGTCCGGCACCTACCGGTGGGATTGCCACGACAACTGCATCCTGTTTTATTCGCGGCGCATCGGCCGCCAGCCGCGCGGCGCACCCACCCTCGGTGACGACGAATACGCCGTGCAGCCGCTGCAGACGACGATCGTCGGTGCGGGAAAGCTCACCGGACGGGTCGGGGCCTTCTCGGTCGGTGGGCTGTTTGCCGCCACGCAGCAGGAGTTCGCGAACGTCGCATTCGGCAGCACGCGCCGCAGCGAGGCCGTCGAACCCGCGTCGTTCTACTCGGTGTCACGTGCGCGCCGTGAGTTCGCCGATCAGTCGTCGCTTGGTTTCATGCTGACGACGACACACCGGCGGATGAGCGAGCCGGTGTCTTTCCTTCCGGACAAGGCGCTGACCGGCGGACTGGACTACGACTGGCGACTCGGGCGTCGCTTCAGCCTGAACGGCTACTGGGCTGGCAGCACCGTCCGCGGAAATCCGGCGGCGATTGCGGGGTTGCAGCGCAGCAACGTCCACTCCTTTCATCGCCCGGACGCGGAGCACGTGGAGTTCGACGCGACGGCGGACGAGCTCAACGGCCATGCCGGCGCCGTCAACTTCAGCAAGATCAGCGGCGAGCGCACGCGGTTCAACTTCACCGCGCTCTACAAGTCACCCGGATTCGACGTGAACGATCTCGGGTTTCTGCAGCGCGCCGACGTCGTCAGCTCGGCCGCCTGGCTGCAGATGCGGTGGGAGAAACCGGGCCGCTTCGTGCGCACCCGTAACGTGAACTTCAATCAATGGACGTCCCACAACTTCGACGGCGATCGCCTCAGCCTCGGCTGGAACGTCAACTCCCACTGGTCGTTCGTCAACAACTGGAACACGGGGTTCGGCGCCACCGCCAATCCGCGCAGCTTCGACGACCGGCGCACGCGTGGTGGCCCCGGCGGCTACGGAAACAACAGTTACAACGCCTGGCAGTATTTCAACACCGACGGCCGCAAGCCGGTGCGCTTCGGCTTCGAGTGGAACTACGGGTCTGACGGCCATGGCGAGAGCTGGGGCGCGGGTCCGAGCGTCACGGTCAAGCCGAGTGCCGCGTTGTCCACCGAGTTCGGAATCTGGCTGAACCGGAACATCGAGGACGCGCAATGGATCGGCGAGGTCGAGCGCGACAATCGGACGCGCTACGTCTTCGGCCGTCTCTATCAGACGACCACATCGATGACGACGCGCGTCAACTACACGCTGACGCCGAACCTGTCGCTGCAGGTCTATGCGCAGCCGTTCGTGTCCGCCGGCGACTACGAGAACTTCCGCGAGATGGTCAACGGCCGCGCGCTGCGATACGAGAACCGCTACGCGCCATTTGCGTACGAAGGCAACGCGGATTTCCGGGTCCTGTCATTCCGGACGACGAACGTCATGCGCTGGGAGTTCAAGCCGGGATCGACGCTCTTCGTGGTGTGGCAGCAGGGCAGGGAGCAGTTTGCGCGGGACGGCACCTTCCGCTTTGGCCGCGACTACTCCGACATCTTCTCGACGCCGTCGACGAACACGCTCCTCGTCAAGCTCGCATACTGGATTAATCCATAGGCACCCTTGAAAGGGTGCCCTACGTACGCACGCATGCAACTCACAGCTCGTAGGGCGCCCCTTTAGGGGTGCCGGAACGGCGAGGGCTATACTCCGGAGAATGCGGTTCGACCCGGAGTACGTCTCGCAAGTCCTCAACGAGAACTTCGAGGACGCCAAGACGCTCTTCCTCGGACCGCTGATGGCGATTCACTACGCGCACGCGGTCATGCTCGCCGATCGGGGCATCATCAGCGCCGGCGACGCGCACGTCCTCCGCGACGCGCTCGATCGCGTGTCGCTTGCCGACATCCGGCGCACGCCGTACGACGGCAGCTGCGAGGATCTCTTCTTCTACGTCGATCGGCTGCTGACCGGCGCCTGCGGCCAGGAGATCGCCGGCAGGCTGCACACCGCGCGCAGCCGCAACGACGTCGACATGACGATGTACAGGATGCATCTGCGCGAGCACATCCTGACCGTCTGCGGAGCAGTCGCGGAGCTCCGCTCGGCGCTCTGCGATATGGCGGAACGCCACCGCGAGACGCTCATCGCCGCGCAGACCCACACGCAGCCGGCGCAGCCGACAACGATTGCTCACTACGTGCTTGCGGTCGTCGAGCAACTCGAACGCGATTCCGGGCGGCTGCGCGCCGCTTATGCGACCACCAATCGCAGTCCGCTCGGCGCCTGCGCCATTACCGGCACCGGCTTCGGAATCGACCGTGAGCTGACGAGCTCGCTCCTTGGATTCGACGCGCCGACCGGCAACACCTACGGCAGCATTGCAACGGTCGACTACCTGCTCGAAAGCGTCGCGGCGGTGAACGTGCTCGTCGTGGGGCTTGGCCGGTTCGTGCAGGATCTGCTGCTCTGGTGCACGGCGGAATTCGGTTACCTGCGGCTGGCGGACGGGTTCGTGCAGACCAGCAGCATCATGCCGCAGAAGCGCAATCCGGTGGCGCTCGAGCACGCCCGCGCGATTGCCAGCAAGGCGGTCGCACAGGCGGCGGCGATTTCCGCCGTTGTCCACAACACGCCGTTCGGCGACATCGTGGACACCGAGGATGATCTGCAGCCGCTCGTTGCCGCAGCGTTCCGCGACGCCGTCCGCGCCGTGACGCTGGTTGCCGCCTCGCTTCGCGGCGCGGAGCTGGACGTCGCGCGCCTCGAGGCTCGCGCGGCGGAAGGCGGGACGACGCTGACGGAGCTGGCGGATCATCTTGCCCGCACGCACGACGTGCCGTTCATGACGGCCCATGCCATCACCGCCCGGCTGATGCAGGCGCGGCGCGAGCGGCCGGATGCGCCGCTGGGCGCGGTCCTCTCCGCCGTCTCGGAGGATCTGCTGGGCGCCCCGCTTCAGTACTCGGACGCGCAGCTCGCCGCCGTCATGAGCCCGCGGCATTTCGTCGAGGTCCGGAAGTCACCTGGGGGGCCGGCACCGACGGAAACCGCACGCGCCCTTCAGGAATCGCGTGAGCGGCTGGCGTCCGATCTGGCGTGGCTGGACACAACGCGAGCGGCACTCGCGCGAGCCGCGAACGAGCTGAAGGCACGGAGCGCTGCACTATGAAGGCGACGTACCTGCGGGTTCTCACCGTCTGGGTCGCGGTTCTCGCGGCTCTGTACCTGCTGCAGGAATATTTCTCGTAGACGATGCATCCGATCGATTGGGCAGTCATAGGGGTCTACCTCGTCTGGATGATTTGGGACGGCCTGCGCCTGACCAAGCG
>JBOGIQ010000485.1:0-3498 GCA_050742535.1 Vicinamibacterales bacterium
GATTTTCAACATCGCCTCGATGACGAAGGCGGTGACGTCCGTCGCCATCATGATGCTCGTGGACGAGGGCAAGCTGACGCTCGACGACGACGTGGCGAAGTACCTGCCCAAGTACAAGGATCCCCTCGTCATCAGCAAGTTCAACAGCGCTGATGGGAGTTACGACACGCGTCCGGCAAAGCGGCCGATCACGATCCGCCATCTGCTGACGCACACCTCGGGCATCGGCTACGGCTTCGCCAGCCAGACGGTCACGGCGCTCTCGCAGAAGACGGGCAAGACCGAGCTGGATCTGCCGCTGCTGTTCGATCCGGGCGACGGCTGGGCGTATGGCGCCAGCACGCGTGTGCTCGGCCACGTCGTCGAGGCGATTTCAGGGCAGAAGATCGACGCATTCCTCGACGCGAAGATTCTCAAGCCGCTCGGCATGCACGACACGGGCTACGCCGTGCCACAGTCGAAGAACCCGCGCGTCGTCGCGGTGAACGCGCGAGGTAACGACGGGAAGTTCGTCGAGCGCCCGATGCCGGCAACGATCGCGTCCCCGGTCCAGGGCGACGGCGGCCTGTACTCCACCGCCTCGGACTATGGGCTGTTCCTGCGCATGCTGCTCAACCGCGGCCGGCTTGGCAACACGCGCATCCTCAGTGAGAAGTCGGCGCGGTCGATGTTCGACAATCACACCGGCACGGTCGTCGTGCAGCGGCAGATCTCGGCGGCCCCGGCGCTGTCGCGCGACTTCCCGGTGGGAGCGGGCGAAGACACCTGGGGGCTCGGCTTCCAGCTCGCCAGGGCGAAACGTCCGAACATGCGCACGCCGGGCAGCGGTACCTGGGCTGGCATCTTCAACACGCACTTCTTCATCGACCCGGCCCGCGAGATCGGGGTTGTCGTCATGATGCAGACGCTGCCGTTCTACGACGACGCGTCGATGAAGCTGTACGCGGGGGTCGAAGAGATCGTCTATCGACACCTCAAGTAGCGCACGTCCTCGGAGCGTCCGCCTGCGCGGACGCTCAGAGCGACTCGAGGTACTCAATCAGATCCAGCTTTTCGTTTTCCGTCAGCTGCAGCCCGAACAGCGCGTCGTAGTGCTCGACGACGGCGCGCAGGTCGGGAGCGCTCCCATCGTGGAAGTACGGCGGGTGCTGCTGCAGGCCGCGCAGCGGCGTCGTGCGGTACTTCCGCGTCGCTGATCTCTCCGCGTACGCCGGATTCATCCCCACGTCCGCCGCATCGTGGAGTACGGGAACCGTTGGATCCGGGCCGCTCGAGACATCCGTCAGTTCGGGCCCCAGGTGGCAGGAACTGCACCGCGCCTCATTGCGAAAGAGCCTCCGACCGCGCGCGGCTGCTTCATGGTCGACGCTGCCCGCCGGCGGCCGCGGCGGCTGCAGGCGCAACTGGTAGTCGAGCAGCGCCGCCAGCTTCGGCGTGACGAGGTCGGGCGTCTGCCGGATGAACAGCTGGATTCGCGGATCGGTGAAGTTGCCGCGGCCGCCCATCTGCCCCACGCCGACGTAACTGTTCCAGTAGGAAATCGGTCCGTCGCCGGTGAAGGTTTCGAACCCGACGCCGCGCAAACCGTAAATCGGCGGAATCACGATCGGAATCGATGGACTGTTCAGCGGAATGATCTGCGTGCCGTTGAATGCGTGATGCCGCGGGTCGTACTTGCCCGGCCCCCACTTCCTGAACTCGTCCCTGGTGGCGTCGTCCAGCGCTGGAGAGAGCGCCACGATCGCGCCGACGTTGAGGTCGGTATTTGCCCAGCCATCGAGGCGTTTGCCGATACCAGGCGCGAACGAATCGTCCACTGACGAGTGGCACAGCGCGCACGTGATGCCAACCGACGCGAGCTCACCACTCTCGCTGACGGTCCCTTTCACGCCAACCACGGCATTCAGACGCAACAGCGCAACGGTCACGGCGGGATCGTCGAGATCCACATCGCCGGCGCGAAGGGCCGCAACCGTGGCTGCCGGCAGCGCGTCCGCATCGACCTTGAGCCCGACCGACAGAGCCGTGGCCGGACTGATGGTCGGAATCACTTCGTGCATCCGCAGCACATCCGTCCACAGCTGCTCGTCGCCGAAGGTGTCGTAACGGAATATCGCCTGCCCCTCGTTGGTCCGGGCGATGGCGTCACGGATCACGCCAAAGAGGTTCTGTTGCGCCGACTCCGCCGCAACGAAAGCAATCGTGAAGAGGAATACGAAACTGGCCGCGCTGATGAGCCGCATGAACTGATCACCCCTGTGTGATCAGAGTGGCGAGCGCGGAAAAGGTGACGGAGACTACGACGGCGCGCGTCTAACGTCGGCCGTACAACAGCATCTCCTTGCCGCTGGCGAGCACGATCTTCTGCAGTTGCACGACGTTGGAGCCGTCGCTGTGGCGGTAGCCGATGCCGGTGATCACGTCGCCGGGCTTGAGCGTGTTGCGGTCCCAGCCGTTGCCGGTCATGCGCTCGGTGCTCGGGCCGCCGATGTTCCACTTCTCGATCTTCGCAGTGTCTGTCTTCCCAGTGTCTGTCTTCCCAGTGTCGGTCTTGACCTCGAGGTCGATCATCACGTGCGGATTGGACCAGTTGAAGGCGGTCACCGTCCCTTTGACGGTGACCTCTTTCGACCTGTCGATGGGCCAGGCGTGATGGGCGAACGAGGGTCCGGCGCCGAGTACGACAGCGGCGGCAGCAGCAACAATCGTTCGGCCATTCATCACAACCTCCATGGCGGGTCCGCTTCGCCGGATCCTGTCTCCAGCGGAACCCGCCCCACGCTATTTCGCCGGCGGCGGGACTGCAGGCAATCCCGGCTGACCCGGCTTTGGAATATGGTCGGTTGACTGCTCGTTCTCGTTGCAGATGAATTCAATCATCTCCTGGTCCGCCAGGAGGTTCCGATACACGCGCACGGTGAACGGCTTGGCGAAGACCTTCGGGTCGTCGATCGTCACGTCGACCTGGAGCAGGCCGAAGGTCGGACGAGTGAAGCGCTCCGTCATCTTGAGTTGATCGGACCACGGCGTGCCGTTGACATCGTGCCACGACGCGCGCTCCTCCGAGTTGAAGTGCGTGGTTTCGACGACGAGCGTGTCGTTGCCCTCCCACCGTCCGCGGGAGTAGCCAAACCACCATGGCTGCGGGTCGTTGTTCGGCGCCGGCCGGCCGTCGAGGTAGACGTAGCGCAGTCCGTAGTTCGACTCGTAGGTAATCAGCATCAGGTTCTTCGTCTGCACGATCTGACTGGGCTGCGGGTGGTTGTGGTACTGCATCAGGCCGATCGGCAGGCACCACACGTCCGGGTTGTCCTTGCTGTTGTCGGCCATCCGCTTCTTCTTCAGATCCTGCGCCCACTGCTGCATCGGCGGCAGGCAGTTGGCGTTGCCAGCCACTTCGAAGAACGCCGAGTTGAACGTGCCATCGGGGTTCGGCATGCAGGGCTGCGGCCCGCGGCCACGCCCGCCGCCGCCGCCAGCACCGCCGGCACCACGACC
>JBOGIQ010000486.1:0-3497 GCA_050742535.1 Vicinamibacterales bacterium
GTGTTGGACGGTCCGCCCCGAGAGCACAAACCGGAGCGGCCGCGCGTTGTCGTGACCTTGGGCACCGTCGTTCCGTTCGTCACCGGTCTGGCCCCGCTCGCCCGGTTGCTGTGCGCTGCACGAGGCGTCGACGCTACGTTCGTCGTCGCACACGGCGCGGCTCGCGCCCCGGAGCTGGAACCGTTGCCGCCGAACGTCCAGGCGGCGAGCTGGATCGGCTTCGACGTGCTGCTGCCGAGTTGTCACGCACTCGTGCATCACGGCGGCTCGGGGACCGCGCTCGCCGCCCTGGCGGCGGGACTGCCGCAGCTGGTGATGCCGTGCGGCGCCGATCATTTCGTCAACGCGTCGACGCTGGTACGGGCCGGGGTCGCGGTCCGCTGCGATGCCGCGGACGTTACCGCAGCCGGGCTCGCATCGTTTCTTGCCGACGAGTCATTGCGGCGGCGGGCCGCCGACCTGCGCGCGGAGATCGCGGCGATGCCAACGCCGGCTGATGTGGTGCCGCGACTTGTGGCGCTGACGTGAGGGAGGACTGTGCCATGGAAACCGGGCAGGCGAGCACGTGGAGTCCTGGGGCTTCTCCACGTCGGGGCGTTTGTGTGTGGCTGACCGGCCTCAGCGGCTCTGGCAAAACGACGACCGCGCTCGCGCTCGGCGCCCGGCTCGCGGAGCTCGGCTACGCCACGCGCCTTCTCGACGGCGACGAAATCCGGCGGACGCTGAGTCCGGATCTCGGCTTCTCGCGCACCGATCGCGACGCCAATGTTCTGCGGGTCGCCTCGTTGGCGAAGGCCTCGGTCGATTCGGGTGCGATCGTGCTGTGCGCGTTGATTTCACCGTATCGTGCCGCCCGCCGCGCCGCCCGCGACCTGATCGGCGCCGATGCGTTCGTCGAGGTGTTCGTCGAATGTCCGCTGGCGGTCTGCGAGGCTCGCGATCCGAAGGGGCTGTACGCGCGCGCGCGCCGCGGCAGCGTTTCCGACTTCACGGGGATCGACGCACCCTACGAGCCGCCAACCTCCGCCGACCTCGTTCTTCGGACCGAAGCGGCCTCCGTGGACGAGAACGCCGGTCGCGTCGTCGAGCTCCTGTCGGCACGGTTCTTCGCCCCCGGCGCTCCGGTGGCGCGGATCGCCGGATGACACGACGCGGACCGCTGCTCGACGTCTGGGTGACGTCGTCGCGCGCAGTGCCGCGGCGCCGGCTCGGCGCGTACGAGTCGCTGCTGTCCGACGACGAGCGCCGGCGGCATCGGCGGTTTCGCTTCGCGGAAGATCGCAACCTGTACCTGATCGCGCACGCCCAGCTTCGGCTCGTGCTGTCCACCTACGGCGATCTTCCGCCCGCAGGCTGGCGCTTTGCGGCCGAGCCGCGGGGGCGGCCGCGAATTGCGAACCCGGGCTGGGCCGGCACGCTGTTCTTCAGCCTCGCGCATACGGCCGGCCTCGTGGCCATCGCCGTCAGCTCGACGGAGGAGGTCGGCGTCGACGCCGAGTCGCTCTGCCGCCGGATTGACGTGGACGCGATCGTCCCCGCCACGTTGACCGACCGTGAGGCACGAGCACTCCATCGCGCCGATGGACCGGCCGCTGCCGCGCGCTTTCTCGAATTGTGGACGTTGAAAGAAGCCTACGCGAAGGCGAAGGGCGTGGGGCTCTCGCTCGGGCTGCGTCGAGTGTCGTTCGAGATCGCCGATGCCGTGCGCGCCTGGTTCGATCCCTCGCTGCAGGACGATCCCGCCGCGTGGACGTTCCGGGCGGGCTGGCCGACGCCGGAACACTGTCTGGCGGTCGCGTGTCGCCGCCCGCTGGCCGATCAGATGATTTCGTTCAGACGCGGAGAGCACCTGTAAGCCTCACCGCGTTTCCGCCGGTCGCTCACACGCCATGAGCCACGACCTCCTTTATCTGCGCCGGGACATCCAGATCGAGCCTCTGGTTGATCGATGGTACGCATGGCCGCACCTGATACCGCCAGCGACCGCTGCCCGCAACCTGACGCATCGGCATTTCCAGATCCTGGACTCGTACCTCGCTGCGCCGGCCGAGCACGCGGCAGCGGCGAAGAATCCCCAGATGATCGGCGGGCCGTTCGTCGCCTACGAAGGACGGGAGGGGGAGATTCGCGAGCTGCGCGAGCGTACGGCCCGGGACCGCGCCTCACTCGTCGAACTGTCGGGGGCGCTCGAGGCGCTGGACGAGCTGCTGCAGACCGCTCCCACCGGTCAGTCGCTCACGCCGTTGTACGCCAGCGTGCCCGCCGCGATCCGCGGCTACGTCGAGCTGTGGTACGACAATCGGGATCACGCCTCGTTCCGCCTGCTCGAGCCGCTGCTGTACAGGAGCCATTACTACAATCGTACCGGTCAGTCGCTGCTGCTGTCGGTCACGGCAGGCGACGACCGGCCGTTCGTGTTGAGCACGCCGCGCCTGTCGCTGCCGGGGACCGTCCACTTGCCCTGGAGCTTCGACGACGCGCGGCTCGAGTCGCTCTATCGTCTGACGCAGACCCCGCAGCCATGGGGCGACATCGTGACCGACCTCGGTTGCAGCTATGAGGAGGCGATTGTCTTCCGCACCTTCCTGACCGCCGAGCCGCCTCCCCGCTACGTGCCGTACACCGGCACCGGCGTGCGATGGCGGTACTTCGGTCATGCCTGCATCCTGATCGAAACGCGCGATCTCTCGATCCTCTTCGACCCGGCCCTGAGCTACAGCTATCAGTCGGACATACCGCGCTATACGTATGCGGACCTCCCGGAGCGCATCGATTACGCCATCATCACCCACGCGCACATGGACCACGTCCTGCTGGAGACCATGCTGCAGCTGCGGCACAAAATCGGCTGCGTCCTCGTGCCGCGAAGCGGCCCTGGACTGCTGCAGGACCCGTCGCTGCGGCTGATCCTCGAGCACATCGGGTTTACCAACGTCGAAGAGGTCGGTGAGCTCGATTCGATCGAGGTGCCTGGCGGAGCGCTGACGGCGATCCCGTTCCTCGGCGAGCATGCCGATCTTGCCGTGGCATCGAAGCTCGCCTACGTGCTCCGCCTCGGCCGCGAGCAGCTCCTGTTCGCGGCCGACTCGTGCAACGTCGATCCGTGCATGTACCGGCACGTGCACGCTGCGGTCGGCAACGTCGGCACGCTGTTTCTCGGCATGGAGTGCGTCGGCGCGCCGATGACGTGGCTGTACGGTCCGCTGATGCTGCGGCCGGTCGATCGGGCGGCCAACATCTCGCGGCGATTGTCCGGTTCGGACTTCCAGCAGGGACGCGCGCTCGTCGATCAGTTCGGCTGCCACAGCGTCTATGTGTATGCGATGGGCCAGGAGCCGTGGCTCAACCACATCATGAGCCTCAAGTACACCGAGGCATCCGCCCCGATCGTCGAATCCAACCGTCTCATCGACTACTGCCGGGAGCGGGCCCTGGTGGCCGAGCGGCTGTTCGGTGAAAAGGAGATTCTCATCGACCGTCTCTGGTGCTGATGCCGC
>JBOGIQ010000487.1:0-3497 GCA_050742535.1 Vicinamibacterales bacterium
TGTTCGGCACGAACGACAGCAGCTCGCGGATGAGCAGGATGCACTCGCGATCGTTGTCCGCCGCGAAATGGGCGACACCGCTGCGCTCGTTGTGCGTCATCGCGCCGCCGAGCTCCTCCTTCGTCACTGCCTCGTGCGTCACCGTGCGGATGACGTCGGGCCCGGTCACGAACATGTAGCTCGTGTTCCTCACCATCACCGTGAAATCGGTGATTGCCGGTGAGTACACCGCGCCGCCGGCGCACGGCCCCATGATGGCGGAGATCTGCGGAACAACACCGGACGCGAGCGTATTGCGGAGAAAGATGTCGGCGTAGCCGCCGAGCGAGACAACGCCTTCCTGGATGCGCGCGCCGCCGGAATCGTTGAGACCGACGATCGGCGCGCCCATCTTCACCGCCAGGTCCATCACCTTGACGATCTTGGCGGCGTTGGTTTCGGAGAGGGATCCGCCGAAGACGGTGAAGTCCTGCGCGAACGCATACGTCAGCCGTTCGTTGACACGCCCGAAACCGGATACCACGCCGTCGCCGGGGATGACCTGGTCGGCCATGCCGAAATCGCGGCACCGGTGCGTGACGAACTCGTCGAGCTCTTCGAACGTGCCGGAATCGAATAGCAGGTCGATGCGCTCGCGCGCGGACAGCTTGCCGGCCTCACGCTGGCGACGCAGCCGTTCCTCGCCTCCGCCGAGCCCGGCCCGGCGCCGCAGGTCGGCGAGAGTAGCCTTCGGATCCATTAGTGTTCAGACTCGGAGCAGCTTGCCGAATAGTCGCTGTCCTTCGTCCGTGGTCCTTCGTGCTTCGTCCGTTCTGAGTCCTTGGTCCGCGCCTGGTCCTTCGTCCTGGTGGCGCACGGGACCGTGGACGTCGGACGGACCAAGGCCGAAGAACGAGGCACAAAGGACCGCGCGCTCATCGATTTAAAGGTCAGCGCGCGGTGGCGGCCTGTGACTTCTCCCAGTCCTTGAGGAACTTCTCCAGCCCGATGTCGGTGAGCGGATGCTTGAAGCACTGTTCGATCACCGCCGCCGGCACGGTGACGACGTCGGCGCCCATCCGCGCCGCCTCGACGATGTGAATGGGGTTGCGGACGCTGGCGACGAGCACTTCGGTCGGGAACTCGAAGTTGTCGAAGATGTCCACGATCTCTCGAACCAGGTTCATCCCCGTCGTCCCGATGTCGTCGAGCCGGCCGACGAAGGGGCTCACGTAGGACGCGCCGGCTTTGGCGGCCAGCCACGCCTGCGTCGGCGAGAAGACGAGCGTCACGTTCACGTGCTTGCCCTCGCCGGCGAGGGTCCGGCACGCCTTCACGCCGTCCTTCGTGAACGGCACCTTGACGACGATGTGCTCGTCGATGGCGGCCAGGTCGCGTCCTTCGCGAATCATGCCGGCAGTGTCGGTCGCGACGACCTCGGCGCTCACCGGTCCTTTGACCGTCTGGCAGATCTGCTTGAGGATCTGCCGGTAGTCGCCGGACTCCTTCGCCAGCAGCGACGGATTCGTGGTCACGCCGTCGAGGATGCCGATCGCGGCAAGCGCCTCGATCTCCTTCAGGTTGCCGGTATCGACGAACAGTTTCATGGGGTACTCACCGTGCTGTTCTGGTTGTTTCGGCCGGGTCGCTCCGATTCGGCACCGGGATCCGGTTGTCGACCGCGTGTACGACGTATGTATACGTTTCTCCTGGCCTCACCGTGTCGTCGGTGAATCCTGTTCTCGCGATCGGCGGCGTTGTGAGCTGCTGCAGTGTGTCATCCCCGGCGGCGCTTCGCAAGACGATGTAGCCCTGCAAGTCTTCCTCACCGTTGGGGTCCCATCGCAGAACGATCCGGCCCTCCTCCGGCGTGGCGAGCAGATTCGTCACCATGGCCGGAGGTTCGGTATCGACGGGAATCGCGCAGGCACGGCCCGAGGATTCGCTTTCGACACGCTGAGCGCCCGTGCCGCGCACGGCGCGCACGTAATAACAGCGCGGGCGCTCGTCGAACGGAACCTCTTCGGAGAAGCTGAGCGTGGCCTGCGGCTGCGGGTTGAGGGGCAGCTCGGGATTCGACGCCCACGGCGAACTGGCCGCCGGGCTCACCGGCAGCGCGAGCGGATCCGTCATCGGCTCGCGATAGACGTTGTACAGCGTCGGACCGGATGCCGCGGTTGCCGGCGCCTTGGCTGCCGGATCCGGACGTTCGTCGACCGGCGACTGTTCGCCAGCCAGCGCGCGGCCCAGGAGAAAACCGAACACCCCCCCGGATGGATCCCATTCGACGACGAGCCGCCGGCCATCCATGCGTGCGCTGAGGAACGTGACCTTGTCCGGCGCCGGCGTCAACGGCACGTCGACCAGCTTGCTCGGTACGCCGGGCCGCTTGCGATCGCTGACCGGGATCGTCATGTAGTAGCGGTGCAGTGCGGGAGGATCTCCCGTGGCAGCAGCGGGTGCCTGGCCCGCCGGAGCTTTCGTGGGTTCGGGCTTGCCCGCCGGCGCTTTCGCGGCGGAGGGCTTCATCTCGTCCGCCGTCAGCGAATCGCGAACGGTCACCGATTGGCCCTGCAGCGCGCCGGTCTTCGCATCCGGCACGATCGTTCCGCTGCGGTCCCCGGGGTCGGCATAACGCGCGATCGGGACCGTCGCCACCATGGCGCCCACGGCCGTCACCTGCGTTGGCGATGGCGGCGTCGCGGCCGTCACTCCCCAGACCTCGATCTGCTGAACGGACGCCGGCGCCGAGCCGTCGATGTTCGCGGTCGGAACAGAAATCGTGAGGTAGACGTCGTCGCCGACGCGCAGCGCGCTCGTCACTTCGGCCGCGGCCGCCTGACGGACGTACGGAAGCAGCGGTGGACCTTTCTTGCCGCAGCCCGTCGCAAGCGTCGCGACGACGATTGCCCACCCTGAACCACGAAGACCACGAAGCGAACGAAGGACACGAAGAAAATCGAAAGAGATCATCACCGCGTCTGCGATCCAATTACAACGCGCTGACCTGCTCCCGTGCGTCGCCTGCCAGCCCGTCTGCCGCGCGCCGTCCGAACTCGGGCGACTTGAAGCGGCGGACGTCGATGCCGTAGCCGCGCACCTTGTAGTTCAGGATCCGCTCGGTCGTGTCGAGCAGCCGCGCCGCCTTGGCGCGATTCCCTCTCGTCGTCTTCAGTGCGTCGAGGATCAGGTCGCGCTCGTAGGCGGCGACCGCGTCCTTCAGCGACACGCGCGTGACCGTGCCCGACGAATCCGCAGTCTGCAGCGACGGCGGCAGGTGATGGCCGTGGATGACCGCGCTGTCGCAGACGAGCACGGCGCGCTCGAGGGCGTTCTCCAGCTCGCGGACGTTGCCCGGCCAGTGGTAGGCGGTGAGCATGTCGATCGCCGGCGTCGAGATGCGCTTGATGACCTTGCCGTGCTCGCGCGAGAACTTCTCGAGGAAGTGATCGGCCAGCAGCAGCAGGTCCGCCTTCCGCTCGCGCAGCGGCGGCACGAAGATGGTGAACACGTTCAGG
>JBOGIQ010000488.1:0-3492 GCA_050742535.1 Vicinamibacterales bacterium
AGCCGCCGGTGACGAGCACGCAGGGAATGTCGTGGGTGAACGCGGCCGCGAGCACGTTCAGCAGCGTGTCGCTGTCCAGCCCGTCCAAATATCGCACTTCGCTCTCGCCGAACACGAGAATCCGGCCCGGCTGCAGGTATTCGTGGAACCCGGCCAGCGCGAGCCCGGTTTTCTGGATATGTGGGCTGGTAATCGGACGCTCGGCGCCCTCGCGCCCACTCAGCAGTTCGAGCGGCAGGCCGATCGCATCGGGCCGGCTCTGGAGAAGGCCGGCAACCGTGAGCTGCGGCTGCATGGCGGCGGCTGCTACGCCTCGGGCTCGATCAATCCCAGATTCCCGTCCGAACGCCGGAACAGGACGTTGATTGTGTCGGTGGCCGCATTGCGGAAGACGAGAAATGCATCGGCGCCGTCGACCACCTCGAGCGCCGCCTCGTCCACCGACATCGGCTTCACCTCATACCGGCGCGCCCGGACGATGCGCAGCGCGCGAGACTCGCCCGCCGCCGCGCGGCTTCCGAACGCCCTGGCGCCGCGCTGCGGCCGCGGCGTCGCCGACGCGGCCTTCGCTGCTGAAATCCCCTGCCGCTTGCCTTTGCTCCAGCGGCTCTTCAGGCTGCGCACCTGGCGGTCGACCTTGTCGGCCGCGGCGCTCAGCGCGGTATCCACGTCGCGGCCGGTGGCTTCGCCGTGGAGGAAATGCTCGCCGCGGGCGTGCAGCGTGACTTCCGCGTGGACGCGCGACTTCTCCTTCCGCAGGACGACCTGTGCCGAGACGGCACTGTCGTTCAGCAGCCGCAGCATCGGCGCGAGCCGCTGTTCGATCAGACGACGGATGGACGGGGTAATCGTGATGTGACGGCCGGTCAGTTCGAGGCGCATGGGGTATCGCCGCCGCACGGCCCTTGCGGGCCGTACGCTCAATAAAGCACCCTGCTTAATAGAGAACCCTGCTCAATATAAAACCTTGCGCTGGTTCGAGGTCGGGATCTTCAGCTCTTCGCGGTACTTCGCGATGGTGCGCCGTGCGAGCTCGAGCCCTTCCCGCTGCAGGATGCTGACAATCTTCGAATCACTCAGCGGTTTCCGCGGGTCTTCCTGCTCGATGATCTTGCGGATGCGCTGCTTGATCGTGACGGATGACACCGCCTCGCCGTACGAGCTGGCGATGCCGCTGTGGAAGAAGTACTTCATCTCGAACACGCCCTGCGGCGTGTGCATGTACTTGTTGGTCACCACGCGGCTGACGGTGGATTCGTGCATGCCGATGTCGTTGGCGACGTCGCGCAGCACGAGCGGTCGTAAGTACTCGATCCCGTGATCGAGGAAGTCCTTCTGGAAATTGATGATGCTGGTCGCGACCTTGTGAATGGTCTTCTGCCGCTGCTCGACGGACTTGATCAGCCACAGCGCCGAGCGGAACTTGTCCTTTACGTAGGCGCGCGTTTCGTCGGTGTTCTCGGTGGCGCTCTTGTCGAGCAGCCGCCGGTAGACGGGACTGATCCGCAGCTGCGGCAGCCCCTCTTCGTTGAGGACCGCGACGTACTGGTCCTCGACTTTCACGACGTACACGTCCGGGATGACGTACTGCGATTGCGACGGGTTGTAGCGGCTTCCCGGTTTCGGATCGAGATGACGAATCAGCTCGATGTGCTGCTTCAGATCGTCGATCGAGGTCCCGAGCTTGCGCGCCAGCTCCGGCACCTGATGATTCTGCAGCAGCCGCATGTGCTCGGTGACGATGCGCTCCGCCGGCGTGCCGGTCATGCCCAGGTGGCGCAGTTGCAGCAACAGGCACTCCTGGAGGTCGCGTGACGCGACGCCGATCGGATCGAAGCCCTGCACCAGACGCAGCGCGTTCTCGACGTCCTCGGTCGGCCAGGGTCCCATCGCCGACAGTTCCTCGACCGTGGCGACGAGATACCCGTCGTCGTCGAGATTGCCGATGATCGCTTCGCCGATCTCGCGCAGCTTCGGGTCGTCCGACTGCATCGAGAGCTGCCAGAGCAGATGATCGGACAGCGATGACGCCGTCGACAGCGTGTTCTCGATTGGCGGGAGCTCTTTGACTTCGGTCGGCGTACGCGGCCGGTAGCCGTCATCGAGATAGTCGCCGAAGAAGTACTCGTAGTCCTGGTCGTCCCAGGTGTCCTTCTTCTCCGCGGGCTTTTCTTCGGCTTTTTCCTGCGGGGCCTCGACGGGCTGCAGCTCTTCCGTGGGAACTTCCTCGAGCATCGGATTCTCGACCATTTCCTGGTTGAGCAGCTCCGACAGCTCCAGCGTGGACATCGGCAGCAGCTTGATCGCCTGCTGCAGCGATGGCGTCAGGATCAGTTTCTGGACGAGCTTGGTGTGCAGTTTCTGCGAAATCGCCATGATCGTCGGACTGTCTAGCTGCGCTCCCTGCTCATCATGCCCATCTTAATCCACCGCCACCTAATCGAGGCGAAACTCGTGCCCGAGGTAAATACGCCGGACATCCTCGTCGGCCGCCAGCGACGCAGGCGTTCCACTGCGGAAGATAGCACCATCGTGCACGATGTATGCCCGATCGGTGATGCGCAGCGTCTCACGCACGTTGTGATCGGTGACCAGCACGCCGATTCCGCGCTCCTTCAGATGAAAAATCATTTTCTGAATGTCGCCGACCGCAATCGGATCGATGCCCGCGAACGGCTCATCCAGCAGAATGAAGCGCGGCGAGATCACCAGCGCTCTGGTGATCTCCGCGCGGCGCCGCTCGCCGCCCGACAGCGTGTGCGCCGGTGACTTGGCGAGCGGTGTGAGATTGAGCTCAGCCATCAGCTCGGCGGCGCGCGCCTTCCGCTCGGCACGCGAGAGCTTCTGCGTTTCGAGGATCGCCAGAATGTTCTGCTCGACGGTCAGCCCGCGAAAGATCGACGGTTCCTGCGGCAGATACCCGATGCCCTTGCGAGCGCGCGCGTACATCGGCGCGCTGGTGAGATCCTCGCCGTCGAGGACCACGCGTCCGGCGTCCGGCGAGGTCAAGCCGACGGTCATATAAAACGTGGTCGTCTTGCCTGCGCCGTTCGGGCCGAGCAGGCCGACGATCTCGCCGGATGCGACTTCGATGCTGACACCGCGGACGACCGTACGGCCGCTGTACGACTTCGTCAGATCGTGCGTGCTGAGCGTGGAGGACATCAACGGGTCGGCGCCGGCGCGCAGGCCCCTTTCGACGGAGTCGTCGCCGCATTCCGTGTCTGCCGGCCGTCGATGGAGAGAGGCTTGTCCTTGTCCTTGTTGAACGTGATCATCGTGCCGTCGAACTGACGGCACTCGCCGCCGTCGCGCTGCACGATGGAGACCGGCGTCGTGCCCGCCGCTTTGACGACGTACTCTCCAGTAGCCGCCGTGTAGTCGAGCGAGCCGCCGCCGGTGACCGTGCTGACCCCCTCGACGACCCGAACGTTGCGCAGGGCTCTCATCCTGTCGAGCGCGTTGTCTTTCGCGTTCAGGGTGATGTCGATG
>JBOGIQ010000489.1:0-3491 GCA_050742535.1 Vicinamibacterales bacterium
CTTCTTCGTGGCGTCCTTCGGGTCGGGATACGCATCACTCGCCGCCGACGCGATCGCGACGATCGCCTTCTCCTTCCCCGTGTGGTAGTAGAAGATCCGGTCGCCTTTGCTGATTGAGCGCAGATGTTTCTGCGCGAGCGGATTCCTCACACCCGCCCACACCGTCTTCTTCTCCTTCACGAGCTGATCGTACGAGTAGTGATCCGGCTCTTCTTTCACCAGCCATTGCGCCATGACCCGGATGATATCAACGGAGGGTCCGCCTGAAGGCGGACATTACGTGGGCCTTCTCGATCCCGCGACCTTCAACCGAATCTTGAATACGTGCGTGCAGGCGGTGATGTACAGCGCGCGATAATCCGCGTCGCCGAACGCAACGTTCGTGGCACAGACGCGGGGACGCGGCTCGTATGACGGCTGTGGCAGGTGGAAACGGCCGAGCGGCGTGCCGGCGGCCGACGTGATCTGGACCACGCCCGGCGTCCCGCCGCTGGTGGTGTAGAGATTGCCGCGCTCGTCGGTCTTCATGCCGTCCACGCCGTGCGCGACGAACAGCCTCGCGTTGGCGATCGTGTCGTTCGCCAGCACGTCATAGCGCATCGTTCCGCGAACACCCGCCGTCACGTACAGATGCTTCTCGTCCGGCGAGAGCGTGATCCCGTTGCCGAACGCGCCCGGTGTGTCCTTGTCGCTCAGAAGCAGGGTGACCACGCCGTCCTTGATCAGGAACGTTCCGCTGTACGGTATCTCCCGGGCGGGATCCTTGTCGGCGCCGCGCAGCCCCCAGACGGTGTCGGTGAAGTAGACCGAGCCGTTCGATTTCACGACGAGGTCGTTCGGCCCGTTGAAGCGCCTGCCTTCGTAGCGATCAGCCAGAATCGTCCGCGTGCCGTCCTTCTCGAGGCGGAAGACCGTCCGATCGTTCATCGCGGTCACCACCAGCCGGCGCTGAGGGTCGAGGGCCAGTCCGTTCGATCCGATCAACAGGATCGGTACGCGGCCGGCGACCGTCTGTGCCCCCACCGTGGATACGTCTCGCCCTGTGTAGCCGCTGCGCTCCAGGAACACTGAGAGCGGCTTTCCCTGCTCCCACCGGTAGATGACGTTGGCGGCGTTATCGCTGAAGAGGAGATAGCCCCCGGCGGCATCGGGCATCCACACCGGCCCTTCGGTGAGCGCAAAGCGATCGCCCAGCATCTCGAGCTGAGCATTGGCGTCCACGATCGCCTCAAGACCGGCGTCCAGCCTTTCGATGCGAAATGGCGTTCCCTGCTGCGACTGAGCCTGGAGCAGGGCGGCGGAGCAGAAGACGGCGACAATGAAGGCGCGCATGGCGCGGATAATACCAACGGTTCTCCCACCGCTGCGCGATCGGATCCGGCCGGGCGTCCAGGTGCTGTTCGTCGGAATCAATCCCGGCGTCCGCTCCGCGCTGACGGGTCATCACTTCGCCGGCTTCTCGAATCGCTTCTGGAAGCTGCTTTATGATTCGGGGCTCGTGCCCGAGCCGATCGGGTACGAAGACGATGAACGATTGCCGGAGTGGGGGTATGGCATCACGAACATCGTGCCGCGGGCGACGCCAGGCATCGACACGTTGACGAAACAGGAATATGCGGCCGGGCGCGTGCGGCTCCGCCGGAAGGTCTTGCGCTATCGTCCGGCGATTGTCGTTGCAGTCGGCGTCACCGTCTTCCGCGCGATGTTTCCGGACCGGCGGGGCGCAGTCGTGCCGGGACCTCAGCCGGAGCGGATCGGGGAATCGGCGATGTTCGTGTTGCCGAACCCGAGCGGCCGCAACGCCAATTACAGTTATCGGGAGATGCTCCGTGCGTACCGGGCGCTGGCTGTGACCGTCGACCAAACTTTACATCGCAAAGCGCTTTAGCTACCATGTCTGACGTGCCTGAACACCGTTCCGCCGGCGTCGCCCTCAACGAGCGCGCCATGGAATCGCTCGAATTCATCCGCACGACGATGGCGCGGAGCGCGCCGTTCACGGCCGTCTCCGGCCGCGGCGGTATCGCGATGGGCCTGCTGGCCATTGCGGCGGCGATCGTTGCGCGTTCGGCGGCCTCGGACGAGCAGTGGCTGGCCATCTGGATCGGCTGCGCCGTCATTGCCGTGCCGGTGGGCTTTGCGCTGATGCGCGCCAAGGCGCGCCGCTACGAGCTGGCCTTGTGGTCCGCGGCCGGCCGCCGGTTCGCCCAGGGGTTCCTCCCGGCGATCGTCGGCGGCGCGGTGTTGACCGTGGCGCTGGTGCGCGCCGACGCCATCGAGCTGGTTCCAGCCGCCTGGCTCCTCCTTTACGGTGCAGGCGTGCTGGCCGGGTCCTCGTCCAGCGTTCCGGTGCTGGCGTGGCTGGGCGCGCTGTTCATGGCGTTCGGTACGTTCGCCCTGTTTACTCCGCCGGAATGGCGGGACCTCTGGCTCGCCGCCGGCTTCGGCATTCTGCAAATCGCCTTTGGCGCGTACATAGCGAGGAATCATGGCGGCTAAACGCTCGGCGGCGGCCCGGGTCGAAACCCCCGAAATCTCCCGTGCGAGCCTGCCGCGCCGGAGCGCACAGCGCGAAGGCGGGGCGGCGGCGCGCGCGGCCAACCTCGATCGGCTCATGCACGATCGCACGCGGCTCGCGATCGTGACGGCGCTCTCGGTGAATCCCGCTCTCAGCTTTACCGAGCTCAAAGGGATCACGCAGACGACCGATGGGAACCTGAGCGTGCATGCACGAAAGCTCGAGGACGCTGGATACGTGTCGTGCACCAAGGGATTCGAGGGCCGGCTGCCGAGGACCGAATTCAGCCTCACCGATGCCGGCCGCCGCGCGTTCAAGAAGTACCTCGATCACATGGAAGCGATCATTCAGCACGCCCGCGGAAAGAAAGCGTGAAGCAGCCGATCCTTGCCGTTTCGCTGCTGGTCCTGCTGTCGCTCGTCGCCGGTTTCAGCGTGCTGTCGAATGAGCGCGTCATGCTGAAGGTATTAACCCCTGTTGAATCCGACGCAGGCCAGCGCGAGCTGCTCCTCGCCGCAGGCGCAGGCAAAGTCGCGTCAGTCCGGAGCCTGCTGGCCCAGGGCATCCGCCCTGAGCCTGAAACGCTGGCCGCCGCTGCGACCGGCGCGTTCGAGCCGATTTACAGCTGGAGCGGTTGCGATCGGCACGCGACGGTGACGCGGCTGCTGCTGGACGCGAACCCGAAACTCCGCCTGGGTAACGACCGGCGCGGGGATCTGCTGAGAAAAGTCGCGCGGATCCGTGGTTGCCGCGACGTCTATCGCCTCGTAGCGAACTGATCCCGCCGAGCTAAACCGTCCCGCCCAAACGGGTGTCTAATGAGGGCTCAGGGCCCAGGGCTCAGGGCTCAGGGCTCAGGAAACCCGAGCGGAGGTAGCGACATGATTCGCAGGCTTGCTCTCTCGGTTTGTCTGGCCGGCCTCCTCGCCGGCTCTGCCTTGGCGCACCACAACATGTCGGCCCTGTTTGATTT
>JBOGIQ010000490.1:0-3480 GCA_050742535.1 Vicinamibacterales bacterium
CTCGGTCGTGGCCGACAACCCGGCAGACGGTTCATCGACCGTCACCGTTAGCTTGCAGAACGTCACGAGGACCGCGTAACGCGCGCTGCGTCAGTGGCCGTTGTGCAGCTCGCGCACGTAGTGCGAGCGCGCCTCGACTTCGCTCAAACGGGTGGCGGCATAGGTCGAGGCGTCCACGAGGATCTTCCTGGCTCCTGGATCCTTCGACGCACGCAGAAGGTCCGGCTCGTGGCCCAGACCGCGGATGTACTCGTCAATGATGCGGCGCTCGAGCTCGGCGAGCGGCTCTTCGAGCGGCGGGATGTCGGTGCGATCGGCTGCCATCAGCACCTCTAGGAGCATTCTACCGCGCTGGCGCGAGGCGCCGCAGTGTAAGATCGGCTGGTTTTGGGTCCGCCTGAAGGCGGACACTACGACCACACCGACGCCCGCGACAGATGGGTCGCTTTCTCGCCCGCCGCCTCGTCCTCACGATTCCTGTTTTGCTCGGCGTCGCCACGCTCGTCTTCTCTCTCATTCACCTGATACCCGGTGATCCGGCGCAGGCGATGCTCGGGGAAGCCGCGCCGCAGTCGGACGTCGAGGAGCTGCGCCGCCAGCTCGGACTGGATCGACCGCTGGCCGAACAGTACGCCGTGTTCCTCGGCGGCCTCCTGAAGGGCGACCTCGGCACATCGCTGCGGACGGGTCTGCCGGTGACGGAGCAGATCGTCGAGCGCATGCCGGCGACGTTCGAGCTCGCCGCCGCCGCAATGCTGGTGGCGATCGTGTTCTCGATGCCTCTGGGAATTGCCGCGGCCGTTCGACGTGGAACGGTGGTCGATCACGCCGCGATGACCGTCTCGCTCGCGGGTGTATCCGTGCCGAACTTCTGGCTGGGCCCCCTGCTGGCAATCGTGTTTGCCGTCGAGCTGGGCTGGCTGCCGGTCTCCGGACGTGGAACGTGGGCGCACCTGGTCCTGCCGGCCGTCTCGCTGGGCGCCGCGCTCGCGGCCATTCTGGCGCGCATGACCCGGGCGACGATGCTCGAAGAATTACGGGAGCCATATGTCCAGGCCGCACGGGCGCGCGGCGTTTCGAGGTCGCGCGCTGTGATGCGTCACGCCTTTCGGAACAGCCTGATCCCGGTCGTCACCCTCATCGGACTGCAGTTCGGCGCCGTGCTGACCGGCGCCGTCATCACCGAGACGATCTTCGCGTGGCCCGGCATCGGCCGCCTGCTCATTCAGTCGATCGGGTTCCGTGATTACCCGCTCGTACAGGGGTGCATTCTCCTGATCGCGCTGACCTACGTCGCGGTCAATCTCATCACCGACATGCTCTACGGCGTGCTCGATCCCAGGATCCGGTACGAATGACGAAGGTTGGCGCTGCCATCGTCCTGGCCGCGATCCTGGCCGCGCTCGCCGGGCCGGTCCTCATGCCGTTCAACCCCTCCGATCAGGAGCTGGCGCTGCGCCTCGAAGGACCGAGTGCCCGGCATTGGTTCGGCCTGGACGAGCTCGGGCGCGACATCCTCGCGCGAGTACTCGTCGGCGCCCGCATTTCGCTGCTCGTCGGGCTGGTCGTCGTCGGCGTGTCGTCCACCATCGGCACGCTGCTCGGGTCGATCGCCGGCTACTTCGGCGGCATCGTCGACGAAATCCTCAGCCGCCTGATGGACATCCTGCTGGCGTTTCCCGGACTGCTGCTGGCCATTGCCATGGTTGCCGTGCTGGGGCCGAGTCTCACGAATGTGATCATCGCGTTGTCCTTGATCGGATGGGTCGGCTACGCCCGCCTCGTTCGGGGACAGGTTCTGCGTGCCCGCGAGCTCGAGTTCGTCCAGGCGGCGCGGGCGCTCGGCGCGTCGATTCCGCGAATCCTCGGGCAGCACATCATTCCAACGGCACTGCCCGCTGTCACCGTGCAGGCGACGCTGGGGATGGGGGGCGCGATCCTCGCCGAAGCGGCGCTCAGCTTCCTCGGCCTCGGTGTCCAGCCGCCGACGCCAAGCTGGGGAACGATGCTGAACTACGGCCGCGCTCACATGCTCGAGGCGCCGCACCTGACGATCTTTCCCGGCATGGCGATCGCGGTGCTCGTGCTCGGGTTCAACTTTCTGGGAGACGGTCTCAGGGACGCCCTCGATCCGCAGACGAAAAGACAGTCGTGATATCCGTGGCGCGAACCCTACGGGCGGAGCGCAGCGTAGCGCGCCTCGGCGTCGCGGGCCATTTCCGGCCGGCCGCGGCGGCGCGCGATTTCCGCGAGATGCCGGTAGGCGGCGGGATCGACGGGTTGGCGAGTGACTGCCTGCTGCAATGTACGCTCGGCATTGGTGACCTGGTCGGACAACAGCATCGCCTCCCCGAGCAACGCCAACACCTCGCTCGTCGCATCGGGCCGGCGCGCCAGCGGCTCGAGGGCAACCATCGCCTTGCGGAGCGCGGCGGGATCATCCTCCACCACGGCCTTCTCCAGCCAGACGCGTCCAAGCGCCGCGAACACGGCGGGGGAGCCCGGATGCTTTTCGGCGGCGCGGCCGAGGGTGACGACGGCTGCCTCACGCTGACCCGAACGAGCGAGAACCAGCGCGACATCGACCAGGCGGCCGGGCAGCGGATCCAGGGCCGCGAGCGCTTCGAGCTGCTCCACGGCCTCTCGTGGCCGTCCGCGGGTCAGATGGAAGCCGGCCAATTCTTCGCGGGCAGGAATCAGCGCGCCGTTCAGCGCAACGGCGCGGTTCAGTTCCCGTAACGCTTCGTCACTCTGTCCCGTGTCGCGCAACGCCAGCCCGAGCAGGTAATGCGCTTCCGCAGACCGATCGTCGAGCTGTATCGCCAGGCGCAGCGGTTCGATGGCGTCGCCGGCCCGGCCGGCGCGCACGTGCGCCATCGCCAGCTTGTAGAGGACTCGCGTGCCGCGGTCGTCCAGCTGAAGGTACTGGCTGTAGAAACCGACCGCCTCGCCGTAGCGACCCATGGCGCTGTGGATGTCACCCAGGAGCTCGATTGGCTGCGGGGCCGTCGCGTCGAGGGTATGGGCTTCGCGTGCGTCCCGCAGCGCTGCCGCCAGGTCGAGGTCGCCCCGCCGCCGGTAGGTTTCGGCGCGCTGGAGGTGGGCCAGCATCGAATCCGGCTTGAAGGCAAGTGCTCCGCTGAAGTGCTCGATCGCCTCGGATGTGCGCTCGGCGTCCAGCGCCTCGTCGCCCAGCGCGATCAGGCGACGGAACTCGCGTTCCTGCCGGACCTCCATCCAGACGACCGTCGTGGCCGTGACGACGGCGGCAACAGTGGTGACGAGGACGACTAAACGGTTCACTGGGCTGATATTAGCGGACTCAGGAACCAACTGGGACGCGCGGTGTCCAAGTTTAAAGGTGTAAACTTCCATGCAGACACCCTTTACCGGTGAGACCCTTACAGGAAACGTCCTCACGGGAAGCATGAAGAACGCCGGCACTCTCAGCTGGTCGGAAGTCGACAGCCGCGAAGCGGC
>JBOGIQ010000491.1:0-3473 GCA_050742535.1 Vicinamibacterales bacterium
GGAGCGGAAGGCGTGGGCGTTGACGCCGACGGCAACGTGTACGGCGCTGTCGTGCGGCGTCAGATGCTCGAGCGCCACGTCCGGAAATAACTTCAATCCGGCGTCGGCCTGTCGATGCTGTCCACGACCCAGACTTCTACGGGTCCCTTGGTCGCCTCGAACCGCAGTCCCAATTGCTCCCTCACCGCCGTGAAGAGATCAGGTGCGTTGGGATCCGGCGGCGCGGGGTCCGTTCCTGGAGCAGGTGGCAGCGAGTACTTCAGCTCGAACGACCATTCTCCCGTCAGGCCCGTGCGGTCCACGACCTGACGCCCGACGCGGCCGGAGATCCCCTGCGCGAATATCGACAGCCCGAGACCGTTGAAGCGCATCACGCCCGGCGCCTGCTGAAATCCGCACATGATGATCGACCCGTCCGCGCGGCGCGGCGGGCCCTGCGGCTGCGGCGCGCCCGGTTCCGGCCGCGGTCCGCCCGGACGCGCGGCGCATTCATCGGTGGACGGCTTGAGGGCGGGTCCCAGCTTGCCGCCGGGGCGGTCCACGACCAGCGCGTAGATGTCCAGCTCGCGCGTTTCCTTGTGAATCTTCAGCTTGAAGCGATCGGCGAGCAGCGTGCGCGTGGCGAGCATCATGTGATCGGGAGCCGGCGGCGTGACGGCGGCCGGGTCACTCCCCAGTTTCGCCGTGATGTCGAAGCGCTCGTTCCTGGCCCAGTCCGGCAGGCCGACCAGCTGATAGTTCTGGATGACATAGGCGAACGTGATCAGCGAGCTGGGCGGCGTGTTGACGGTGCGGAAATTGCCCCCGGGTGCGCGGTTGATGCCCATGCCCGGGGCGCCATCCTTGTTCGGTCTGACCGACGCCACCTCGAAGTACAGCGGAACGTTCGGATCCGGCGCTTCGGCCCGTGCGCCTGGCGGGATGTTGAAGCTCTGCGCAGCCGGACGCGGCGAGGTCCCGAGAACGAAGGCAACCGCCACGATGGCGGCTGCCGCGACGGAAAGTCGTATCTTCATGGCGGAAGCCTATCTGAATGTCACTGAGGAAACATTAACGGCCCGTCGTCCTGCCACCCTGTGCCTTCGAGTGAGACGAGAAATGCCAGCAGATCGTTTGCTTCCCCCGGCGTCAGGCCGAGCGGGCCGCACCGCCGCAGGCGATCGTCCAAATCCGGATTGGCAATGCCGCCGCGATTGTAGAATTCGACGACATCGCGCAGCGTTTGGATCGAGCCATCGTGCATGTACGGCGCGTGGCGCGTGACCTCACGCAGTGTCGGCGTCTTGAAACTGCCCGGATCCCCCTCGAAAACCGAGCCCTTCGTCACGGCGTAGCGGCCCTCGTCCGCGAACGACTGGCTGTCCGGATTCCAGCCGATTCCGAGGTTGTGGAAGGTCCCGTCCGTAAAGAGCGGCGGCGTGTGGCAGGCTGCGCAGCCGGCCTTGCCCGCGAACAGATCGAAGCCGCGCCGAACGGAGTCGCTGACGGTTCCGCGGCCATGCCGCCAGCGATCGAACGCTGAGTTGCCGCTCATCCGCGTTCGTTCATAGTCGGCGATGGCCCGCGCTATGCGCTCCCTCGTCACTGTGGCGTCGCCGAAGGCTTCGGCGAAGTACGGACCGTAGCCCCGCACGCGCGAGAGGGTGCTCACCATCGCCGGATGCGAGTTGCCCATCTCGGTCGGCGAGGCGATCGGCGCGAGCGCCTGGGCCTCGAGGGTTCGCGCGCGGCCGTCCCAGAAGAATGCGCCGGCCGGCGCATCCTTGAAGGCGCTCCACCGGTTCGGGATTGCCAGGTTGACGATCGTTGGCACCTTGCGCCGGCTCGTCGCGCCCGCGATTCCAGTGGCCACCGCGCTGCCTTGGGAGAACGCGTGAGCAGGTTGGTGGCAGGTCGCGCAGGAGATGGTGCCATCGCGCGAGAGGCGCCGATCGAAGAACAGCCAGCGGCCGAGACGGACCCGCTCGGGCGTCGGCGGAACGGGCAGCGATCGGAGGTTGATGTTGAGGCCGAGGGGTGGGGGACCAATCGGCCGAAGCGGGTTATCGGCTTCCCAGCGTGCGACGTCGGGAGGAAGAGATGGGCGATTGCACGCGGCGAGCCACGCCAGGGCGAGGAACAACGCCGCGGAAACGACTCGCACGCGCCGTTAGACGCGGCATCGGAGCGAGTCGTTTCCTCAGCACCGTGGCTTCCGCCTTAAGGCTGTCTTTCTGATCGTGGCTTCCGCCTTTAGGCGGAAGTTACGGCGTGATCCGTATAGGAATATCGCGGCTGACGGAGTCGCCACCTGACGTCGCCACGACGTGGAGAGAGTAGTCGCCGGCGCCGACGTCGAGCGGCAGCGCCACCACAAATGTCTCCGTGCCCTTTGCCGCGCGCGTGCGCCGGTCACTCCCGCTGCGAACGATTTGTCCTTGATGGTCACGCACTTCGACCTTCAGCTCGACGGGGTTCCGCGCACGGCCATCGGCGTTGTCGTAGACCTCGACGTAGAGTGAAATCCGCGTGCCGCTCGCGAACGCACGGCTGAGCGTTGGGAAAAACGGGAGGACGTTCGACGCTGCCGGGATGACTGTCACCGGCCGGTCCGCCTCCATCGTCGACAGCGCGACTGCACTCAGTGCCAGCCGTCCCTGACGGAAATCCGGAACATCGAGGTCGTACATCACGCTGCCGACCTTCGCCGCCTGGGTGTTGCCGCCCGCGACGCGCAGCTGGTAGCGGCCCGGCGGCAGGGTGATTGACGACTGCGTGCGAAAACCGTGGGCCAGGGCCTGTGCGTACGAGTCCGGCTTCAGTGCAAGGTCGATCACCTGAGGCTGACCGCGCGTCACTTTGCCTCCGGCGCTGACGGCAGCGGACGCGAGCTCGATCTGTACCCGCATGGTTCCGGCCGTTCCAGAGAACCCAAGTCGGGACGCGTCGAATTCCGCAGTGATGACGACTCTGGCTTCATTTCCTTTCGATTCCTTGAACGCCGCCGCGAACACCTTCATCGGCACCGCACGATTCGAGAGCGGGCTGGCGATGACGTCGCGGACGCCCGCTGTTGCAGGGGCGTTCGTTCGCGTGCCTGCGGATCGACCCGGCGATCCTGACGGCGCGATGTAGCCGTCGCGGGCGCGGACCGTCAGGCCGGGCCGCTTCGCCCGTACCTCCAGTCGCCGGTACCTGCCGTCGCGCCTGTCGTTTGTCGAAGTGAAGGCGAAGAGGTAGTAATTGCTGTTCTCCCTGACCATTCGCTCCAGCGCCTGATCAAAGCTGTTCGAGTTGACCACCGCAAAGCCTCCGGTTGCGGCAGACAGCTTGCGGAAGGCGGCCATCCGTTCGTCCATCCGTTCGAGGTCGGCATCACACACGCCGGCGACATTTGCTTCCGTCTCGCCGAGGAACCCGCCGGGCGTAAGCCCGCATGGGTCGATCGTGTAAATCGCGACGCCCCCGCGCATGGCCTCGGTCATCGCCGCGCG
>JBOGIQ010000492.1:0-3466 GCA_050742535.1 Vicinamibacterales bacterium
CACTGACCTCCTCCGTGTCAGGGAGGCGCTCTAACCAACTGAGCTACGCGCCTATATCTACTGCAAAATCAGGTGTTAACCCGAACGGCCAGTATAGCAGAGGGCTCAGGGCTCAGGGCTCAGGGCTCAGGGCTCAGGGCTCAGGGCTCAGGGCTCAGGGCTCAGGGCTCAGGGCTCAGGGCTCAGGGCCCAGGCATCAGGTCTCAGGCCCCAGCCAAGAGAGCGGGCCGTGCGAGCCGACCACCGGGGTCGTCGAGCCGCAGGGTCCGCTCTGAATTGTGGCGAGGGAGTTCTAGCGGACGGCGTCTTTCAGCGCCTTGCCGGCACTGAAGCGGACGACGCGACGCTTGGGAATCTTGATGGCGGCGCCAGTCTGCGGGTTGCGGGCGGTGCGCGCCTTGCGCTGGGCGGTCTTGAACGTGCCGAAGCCGACGAAGGTGATCGAATCACCGCGTTTGAGAGACCTGGTGATGCCATTGATGAGCGACTCAACGGCAGCGGACGCACCCGCCTTGGACGAGCCTGTGTCTTTCGCGATCTTCGCGATCAGTTCCTGCTTGTTCATGAAATCTCCTCGGAGTCTGGTTGGATGGAAGTGAAGCGAGGCGGTTATACGCCTCGCTCTCCGAGGAGTCAATATTGAAAATCGTTCTACGCGGCTTTCTTCTGATCCGCGAGCCGTTCGATCGCCTTGTCGAGCGCCGCATCGACCTTCGGCGGATCGGCGCCGAAGTCGACGTCGGGTTCGGGGACATGCACGTCGGGCGTGAGGCCCTTCTCATGGATCGCTGCGCTCGACGGCGAGAGATATCGAACGTTGGTCAGCAGCAGCCCGCTTCCGTCCGGCAGCTTCACCAGTTGCTGCCTCGCGACGCGACCAATCGTTCGCTCGCCGACCAGTTCCGCGCGATTGTTGCCGTCAAGTGCGGCGGCAAACAGCTCTGCGGCGCCCGATGTCCCGGAGTCCACCAGGAGGACGACAGGCGCTGCAACCGCGCCGTCATTGGCCTGTGCGGCAATCGAATCCTTCTTGGTTTTGTCTTTCGCGTCGGGACGCGCCAGCGGATCCCTGGACACCCGGACCGCCAGCGTGGCGCCGCGGACGAACAGCCGCGCGACGTCGACACCGCTGTCCAGGTCGCCGCGCGAGGTGCCGCGGAGGTCGATCACGTACCGCGCCGCTCCGGTCTTGGCCAGCGCGTCGACGGCCTGCTTGACGCGGGCCGTCGAATTCGGCGTGAATTCAACGACGCGGATATACCCGGTGGAGGCATTCGCCATCCGCGACGAGACCTCGGCACCCGACAGCCGCGCGCGGTTGACCGGCACCTCGTGCGGATCGGAGACACTGCCGCGAATGACGAGCAGCGTCACCTTTGATCCAGCCCCGCCGCGCAGCAGCCGGTTGCCCTCGAACGCTGAGATGTCGCGCGTGGACCTGCCGTCAATCGCGCGCAGGTAGTCTCCGGTGCGGATTCCTGCCTTCGCCGCCGGTGATCCGTCGCGCACCGACACCACGCGGAGGTAGTAGCCGCGCGCCAGATCGATGCCCAGTTCGCCCGCTGCGGGCGTGTCTTTCGACTCGAAAGCCTTGACCAGGTCCGGGTTCAGGAACGCGCTGTCGACGTCGAGGCCGTCGGTCAGCCCGCGCATCGCGCCACGCATGGCCTTCTGCACGTCGACGTTCTCGACGTAGTTCTCGACCACCAGCTGCATCACGTCCTCGAAGACGCGCAGGCTGCGCAGCGTTTCGTCGCGGGTCATCGCCTGGCCGAGATAGCCGCCAATCAGCGTGAACGCAATGACCGGCGTCGAGACGACGAGGACCCAGAGGCGTGTGCGTGCTGTCATGTGTGAAATCCCTAATCCCAGATCCCTTGGGGATTTACCTGGCCTTCAGCCATTGTAGGGGATCGACCGGACGACCGTCGATCCGCATCTCGAAATAGAGCGCCGGAGGTCCGGCCGGCGCCGACCCGCTGCGGCCCAGCTCAGCCCCGGCGTCCACCGTGTCGCCCCGCTCGACGCCAATCGTCCCGAGGTAGCCATAGAGCGAATAGTTATTGGCGCCGTGTTCGACAATGACCAGGTTGCCGAAGCCGATGAACGGGCCGGCCAGCCCCACGGTACCGCCGTGGACGGCGCGGACGGCGGTGTTCTCGGCAACGGCGATCTCGATTCCGTTCCGGACGGCCGTGCCGCCAAGGCGGTCGGTGGCCTGTCCGAACCGGCCGGCGAGCCGCCCGCCGGCGGGCCATTCGAGCGTCCCGCGAAAGGGGAGCAGCGGGACGACGACCGCTTCGCGAGGACGTCCCGCGTTGGCGGCTGAGAACTGCTGCTGCAGCCTGTCGTAGGCGAGCTGCAGCTCTCCGGCATACTGCGCCGTGAGGTCGCGGCGTGAGTCGATGCGCGCGATGTGCGCCGACAGATCCGCAACCGCCCGATCCGCGGCGGCGCGCGCCGTACGCGCCTCTCCTTCGCGCGCGCGATGCTGCGCGGCCGACTGTTCCAGCGCGGCGCGCTGCGCCGTCAGCTCCTGGAGCGTCCGGCGATGGTCGGCGATCCGTTGTTCGTTGATCGACGCCAGCGCCGCCACCACCCGGGTCGTCCGCGCGAACTCGCGCAGGTCGTCGGCGCCAAACAGCAGACGCGCGTAGCCGCTGCGTCCGCGCTTGTAGACGTCGACCAGCTGCGCCCGCAGATCTGGCAGCTGCGCCGTCCTCTGGAGTTCGAGTATGGCGAGCCGCTCGCCCGCCTGAACCACCGCCACCTGCGCGTCGGCGGCCGCTGTCTCGGCCTGCATCCATTCCTGCACGCGGAGGTCCCGCTGGATCTCCAGCGTGCGCAGCTCGCCGACGAGCGTCGTCGCCTCCCTGGCCAGCTGTTCGCTTTCGCGCTGCAGCGCGCGCAGGCGATCGTCGATCCGCCGGCTCTGCGGATCGGGTGCCTGTGCGTGGCTCACCGACATGGCGCAGGCGACCGCCGCGAGGGAAAGAAGCCGTTTCACGTCTTCCGGGTGCGACAATTATACGGGCGTGGGACGCATCGTTGGTCTCGACGTGGGAGAACGGCGCATCGGCGTCGCCGTGAGCGATCCGACCCGCACGCTTGCCCGTCCGCTGACCGCGCTGCGGACGACGGGCCTCGACGGCGACGCGCTGAAAGTCAGCCTGGACGAAGTCGCACGGCTGGCCGGAGAGGAGCCGGTCGACGCGATCGTGGTCGGACTGCCGCGCCGCCTCGACGGATCGCCGAACGAGATGACGCTGCGGATCGAACGGTTCGCGGCCCGGCTCCGCGAGCGCGCTGGACTGGCGGTGATCCTGCAGGACGAACGGCTGACGAGCGTGGAGGCGGAGAGTCGATTGGCGAGACGTGAGAAGAACTGGCAGGCGCGAAAGGACCGGCTGGATGCCGCGGCGGCGGCTGTGATTCTGCAGGATTTTCTCGACACTCACCGATGAAA
>JBOGIQ010000493.1:0-3460 GCA_050742535.1 Vicinamibacterales bacterium
GTAGTACTGGTAGCCGACCTTGATGTTGTGCGAGCCGGTGACATACGACGCACTGCCGTTGGCGCTGTTGGTCGCGCCTTCCGCGTAACCCCACTGCTCGAGCCCGCGGTAGGTGTAGTTCGCCGCCGGCGCCCACTGCAGCGTGCTCGGGTCTGCTGCTTCGGCGCATCCCGGGTTCGACATGCTGGCGCCCGTGTCGGCAACGCACCGGCGGGTGGTCGCCTGCTCCGTCACGGGGATCATGTTGATGATCCCGTCCGGCGGCGGGAAGCCGAACGCCGGGTTGTAGCGGAACGCCGTCATGTTGGCTTCGAGCAGCAGCTTGTTCGTCATCGGCATCGTCCACTGACCCTGCGTCAGGTGGAACGGCCATTCGAAGTAGCCGGTGCCCGCGGTGCCGGTCGATTCCGGCGACTGCGTCGTCGAGCCGAGACCAACCCAGTCGTCGCCGCGCGTATGGCACGCGTCGCCGCCGGAGAACAGGTTCGTGCCCTCGCAGCGCTTCTGGTACTCGTAGTTGACCTGGATCCGGCTCCTGCCGGCCTGTCCGGCAAGGCGCGCGATTGCCATCTGCCGGTCCTGCACACGGCGCGAGTTGACCTCACTCGGCATCCAGTCCCACCGGTTCGCAAGGCCGACGTTGGCATTTCCGCTCACGCCTTCCACGGCCGTCTGGGTGTCGAGGTTGCGGTACTGCCCGAAGAACCACAGGCGGTCACGGAGAATCGGGCCGCCGTACGAGAGGCTGGCATCGTGCGCCTGAATGATGCCGGGCGCTTCGTCGATACCTACCGCAATCAGCTCGTCATTGAGGTTGTTGCCCTTCGACCAGTCGCCTGCGGTGCTGACGAACGCCGTTCCGCGGAACGAGTTGCCGCCCGAGCGCGGGACGATGTTCATGATCGGACCGCCGGTGTCCGTCTCGCCGAGGCCGCCGCCAACGCGGACCGCAACTTCCTCCACGCCGACTGCGTCATAGACATACGACGACACACCGCCGCTGCGCGCCGCGCCAACGGTCATGCCGTTGACCGCCATGCGCCCTTCGTTATTGGCGCCGCCGTTCGCCGAGAAGAAGGTCATCGTTGGAGAGAGCGCGATGCCGTTGTTGTCCACGGTCAGCCCGGCTGTCGCGTTCAACAGTCCCCCGACGGAACGCGTAGCCGGGATGGTCTGGATGACCTCCTGATCGAGCACGACCTCTTTTCTCGCGCTCTGCACGTCCACCACGGGCGTCTCGCCAGTCACGGTGATCGTTTCCTGGATCCCGCCGACGTTCATCGTGATCGGGATGGTCAACGTCGTCGTGCCGGACAGCGTGATCTCTTCGCGCCTCACGGTGTTGAAGCCGGGGAGCGTGAAGGTCAGCGTATACACGCCGGCTCTCAGATCGACGATGCGGTACTGACCGCTGTCATCTGTGACCGCGGTTTTCACTTTCTCGATCAGAGCCGGGCTTGCCGCCTCGACCGTGACGCCGGGCAGCACGCCGCCCTGGTTGTCCCGCACCGTCCCAGTCAGCGTCGCCTGGGCGGACGCGACCGACGGAATCAGCAGGACAGCAAGTAGCACGAGGTACTTGACTGAACGCATATGCCTCTCTCTTTTTTCAAAATGCCGCAAAGCGACTGCGGCAGGGACCGCCACGCAGACCCCCGCATCCGCAGAACCACGCATCAGCGTACGCCTGGGGGGCGGACGCAACGGACATCAAGATACGCTCTGTTTACCAACTTTACAAATAGCCTTTTTTTTGACGCGCCAGATTGAGCAGTTGGCACGGCTTTTTACGCCGTTTGGCGCCCGGTGACCCGATGATCCACAATCTGTCGTTTGTCCCTTTTCCGGCGGGTCCGCCTGAAGGCGGACACTACGAGGCGTGTTTTCGAACAGGAGTAGCGATCCGTTATGAGTCAGAACCTCGAGCAGTTGTTGCAAACCGCGAAGAATCCCGTGGATATGCTGCGGAATTCGAAGATTGGCGCCTACGTGTATCCGGTCGTGCCGTCGGAGTTCACGAACTGGCGCGATGAGCAGGGGGCGTGGCGCAAGTCGGCGGTGCTGTTCGACCAGTCCTACCACATGGCGGAACTGCTGGTGACCGGGCCCGACGCGGCCACGATGCTGAATTACCTGGCCAGCAACAGCTTCAAGGGGTTCGTGCCGGACAAGGCCAAGCAGTTTGCCCCGCTCAGCTACGACGGGTACGTCATCGGCGACGTGATCCTCTTCTACCACGCGGAAAACGAGTTCAATCTCGTGGGCCGGGCACCGACGGTGAATTGGGTGCAGTTCCACGCGGAAACCGGCGGCTTCGACGTCAAGGTGCGCCGCGACGATCGCTCGCCCTCGCGCCCGGGTGGGAAGCCCGTGACCCGCGTGCACTACCGCTACCAGATCCAGGGCCCAAACGCCTGGAAAGTGATTGAAAAACTGAACGGCGCGGCGCTCCCGGATCTGAAGTTCTTCAACATGTCGACGATGAAGATTGCCGGCCAGACGGTGCGTACGCTCCGCCACGGTATGGCTGGTGCACCCGGCCTCGAGATCTGGGGCCCGTATGCCGAGGGCGAGAAGATTCGCGACGCGATCCTGACCGCCGGTGAAGAGTTCGGCCTCGTGGCCGTCGGCTCGCGTGCCTACGCGACCAACACGCTGGAGTCGGGCTGGATTCCGTCGCCGCTGCCGGCCGTCTATACCGGCGAGAAGATGAAGAAGTATCGCGAGTGGCTGCCCGCTTCAGGCTATGAGGCAACCGCGTCCATCGGCGGCAGCTTCGTCTCGAAAAACGTCGAGGACTACTACATGACGCCGTACGAGCTCGGCTACGGCGTGATGGTGAAGTTCGACCACGATTTCATCGGCCGCGAGGCGCTCGAGAAGCGGGCGAACGAGCCGCAGCGCCGCAAGGTCACCTTTGCCTGGAATCCCGACGACGTCGAGAAGGTGTTCGGATCGCTCTTCCGGCCGGGAACAGACCACTACAAGTACATCGACGTGCCGCTCTCGAACTACGCCTCGTCGTCCTACGACTCGGTGATGAAGGGCGGGAAGGTGGTGGGCCTGTCGATGTTCAGCGGCATCAGCTACAACGAGCGGTCGATGCTCTCGCTCGGCGTGGTCGATCCCGACATCCAAACCGGCGACGACCTGATGCTCGTCTGGGGCGAGGAAAACGGCGGAACCGGGAAGACCACCGTCGAACGCCACAAGCAGGTGGAAATCCGCGTCACCGTCAGCGCGGTGCCGTACTCGAAGGTCGTTCGGGAGTCTGGCTACCGGCCTCCCTCACGGCCGCCCATGTAAGGCCTAAGGGCCAAGGCCGAAGGCCTAAGAGAAGGACGAAGCGCCGCACCGCCTCTCGTCCCTCTTAGGCCTGTGGCCAACGCCTGAGGCCTTGACCAGCCCTTATTCCTTGGGCCTTCGGCCTTAGGCCTACTAGAATCCCGCAACCATGACC
>JBOGIQ010000494.1:0-3451 GCA_050742535.1 Vicinamibacterales bacterium
CGCCTGCACCGCATCGCCGCTCCGATGGGCGAAGCGCGTGGCAGGGGTGAAGGAAATGCCGGTGCCTCGGCCCCACACATCGACGCCGGACGTATAGGGCACTTTGAGCGGCGCGGTCAGGGTGACGCCGGTTCCTTCCGGTCCCGCGGTACCGACCGAGGCAACCACCGCGCGTTCCATGCGCTGACCTGTCCCGATGGTCAACGTGTCGCCGGCGCTGACGCTGGCCAGCGCCGCCAGCTTCATGTTGGTGGCGCCCGGGGCGGTGGATGCCACCAGCGTGGTCTGCGTCGCCGCCTTGCCGACCGCGGTCACCGTGGCGATCTCGCTATTGCCGCCCAGATCGATGCTGATCCTCTCGCCCACCGCGAAACCGTCGGCGCTGTGCACCGGCAGGTTGGTCGTGCCGGCCGGGAAATCGAGCCAGGGCCCGGTCGAGACGTTGATGAATACCTTCGTTGGCGCCGTGGCGGCGGTGCCGACGCTCTTGACGATGCGAGGCTCGGCACCGACGACGATCTCCGCACCGGGTACAAGACCGGCGGTACTGCGCAGATTGACGGTGGTGGCGCCTGCCGCCGCCGGCGCCGCCAGGCCGGAATTGGCGAGAGCCAGCAGGTAATGCGAACGCGGCGCGACCGTTGTGCCTGCGGGGATGATCGCCAGCGTCACCGGCGCCGACCACGTGCGCGTGTTGACGAACCGCCAGCCCGACGTGTCCACAGGATTGGGGCCCGCATTGTAAAGCTCGATGAACTGATCGGTGGCATTACCGCCCGAGGCAAAGCGCACCTCATTGATCTTGATTGGCTCGACGCTCCGCACGCGCTGTTCACTCACATCCCCGCCGCCGTTCCAGGCCGCGCGCAGCGTCAGAAAGCCCATGCTGGCGCGGCCGGGCGCGGTGATCTGGAACGCCGCACGCACGCTCGCACCAGGCGCCACCGCGCCCACTGTGGCGTGGGCGGAAGCCGCCCGCCAACCGGCGGGCAGCGACACTGTGAGGCGCACATTTGCCATCGCAGCCGGGCTCGTGTTGACGAACGTCGCCGTGACCACCTTCGCCGTATTCGGGGTGAAGCTGGTGAGTCGCGTTTGAGTCAGGCGGGCGACGTCGTACTGCGCCGCCACGATATTGGCCTGCACCTTGTCGGCGACGCCCTCGCCAGGATGGCCCGCCGTCATCACGCCCTCATAGAAGGTGCCGGCCGAGCCGTTGCCGTTGTCGCCGCCGTTGCCCATTTGGATCGCGCCCTTTTTGTGCATCGGGTAATACGCGCTGTTCTCCTTGGAACCTGGACGCACCCCGGCATAGAAGGTCTGCAAACCGCCTCCCTGCGCGTTGCCCGCTTTCAGCTCCCAGAAATTGCGGCCGCCGCCGCCGAACACGCCGGTCACGAAACGCCACTTGATCGTGGGGTTCGCTTCGTTGATGCGCGCGTTGTACCCGGAGAAGAGGCCCGCCTCCATGTCGGACATGATCCAGGGACCGGTGCCCGATCCGCTGCCCCAGCCGGTGGAGGTACCGAAATAGACGCTCTCCATCGTGCCGGTGCCGACCGCGAGTCCGTTGGTCGACGCATTGCCGTAATTGAAGCAGCAGCCGTTGGAATAATGCTCGCCGTCCACCACCGCGTGAATTCCAGCGGGCTCGTCGTCGATCGGAAGATCGCGGGCATTGTTGTTGCGGAAACCCATGCCCGGCATGATGTAGACGCCGTATGCCTTGTGTCCGCCGCCGATCGTGATCGGCGCCATGTCGGCAATCGGCTGGGTGTCGAAGGCGCCTTTGTCAGGGCCTGGATAGAGGGGGCCTGGCGGCGCCTGCATCAAGTCATTGCCTTTGCCCGACTGGTCGTAGATGCGGTTGATGTAACACAGCGTGCCCGCGCAAAAACGGTCCTGCGCCGCGGCATCGGCAAAGCCGCCGGGGATGACGCCGATATCCAGCAGGCGTCCGTCGGCGCGCTGCACCTGATAGAGCGGCCCGCCATAGCGCGACGACAGCGATCGCACCGTCGAGTGCGCGGTAACGCAGGCGGTTCCCGCCGCCGCATAGATGTCGCAGGGGCCGTGCGGCCGTGCCTGCTGCGCCGTGACCAGGGCGGCGAGTATCGAAGCGGCGCCGGTGAGGGCCAGCGCGACCAGCGTCTGATGCCGTGTCATGGGCTACCCGTCTCCCGCCCGCCATTACCTCCGGTAGATCACGAAGTACTTATCCGGAAAGAGTGCGAGGTCGTCCACCGGCTTGAAGCCGATCGCCGCCAGCAGCTTGGCGGCCTCGTCCTTGCCGACCTGGAGCGACGGATCGTCGCGATGCGGCCCCTGCTTCACCAAGTAATCGACGATGACGATGCGTGCCGTCGGCTTCAGGTATTTCGCGAGGCTCGTCACGTAGGCCGCCGGGTTCTCGATGTGATGCAGGACATCGTGCAGGAGCGCGACGTCGACCGGCTCCGGCAGCTTCGGATCATTCGGCTCGCCGGCAATCGTCCGGACGTTCGCGACGCCCGCCGCTTTCGCCTTGCGCTGGATGTGCGGGAAGAAACTCGGATCGATCTCCACGGCCAGCACCTTTCCCTTGACGCCCGCCGCGCCCGCCAGGGGGGCGACGAACAGCCCCGACCCTGCGCCCAGATCGGCAACGACGTCCCCGGGGCGCAACTTCATCGCGGCGACGACGTCCGGTATTTTGAGTCCCGCGACCCGCTCCGGCGCGTCGAGCGTCGTGATCCAGTCGTCGGCCGGGCGTGACGCACGCTGTGCGCCCGCGGCAGGTGCCAGCACGGCGGCGAGGACGAACGCTATCGCTGCTCTCTTCATGCACGATGACTTACCACGCCTGTCGCGGTTTGTGAAGGAGTAGGATCGGCCAATGCGAAACGCCTTGCTCACCGCGGCGCTGCTGATGTGGACCGTACCGGAGGCTGCGGCTCATCACTCGTTCGCCGTGTTCTTCGACGAGACGAAAAGCGTCTCCGTCAGCGGATCGGTGACGGAGTTCAGGTTCACGAACCCGCATGCCATCATTGAAATCACGCGGAAGACGCCACAGGGGCAGATCGAAACGTGGCGTGCCGAGACGAATGCCGTGACGCTGCTGCGGCGGCGCGGGTGGACGGCGGACAGCCTCAAGCCGGGAGACATGGTGACCATCGACGGCTGGCCCTCGCGCGACGGCTCCCGTTACCTTCGGGTGCGGCGCGTTGTCAGGAGCGACGGGACCGTTCTGGGTGCGCCGGCGAATCAGAAAGCGGATTGAGGACCACGATGCGACTCGTGTGCATAGGCGCCGCATGCCTTGTTGCGGCAGTGGGTGCGGCGGCGAATGCGCAGTCTCCCGCCCGGCCGAATCTGTCCGGTTTCTGGGGCGCCGGCCGTCAGACACCACCGGATGCGGCGCTGGTGAAGGCGCTGCCGCCGAACACGGTGGTCCTGGCCGATGCGGGTG
>JBOGIQ010000495.1:0-3446 GCA_050742535.1 Vicinamibacterales bacterium
CCGGCGCCGACGCCGAAGCAGTGCTACGTCGCCAGTGCGACCGGCCGCGTGCTCTTCGACGTAAGCACCGACGCGGGAACGGCGCGTGACCTGCCTCCGGAAGCCCACCGCCGGTTCCGCGCCGACTTGCGCGCCAGACGCGACCAGAACCTCCAGGATCGTGGCGCCCAGCTCGCGCTCCACGAGGAGAAGAAGCGTCTCATCGCCGAGTGGATCGCGCTACATGGCACGGCCGAACAGCAGGCGCGGCAGTCCGCCGGCGTGTTACCCATCGACGAAGCCATCGAATCGATGACCGACGAGGCGTTCGCGGGGCTCTGCGCTCGCCCCCGCTATGTCCACGATGGCATCGAACGGATGCAGGCACTCCTGAGTCGATACGCCGAGCACGCGGATACCCCGGTGGCGCGCGAAGACGTTCTCGTCACCAGCGCCAATGTCGAGCACATGACCGCCGCCCAGTTCGCGCTGGTGCAGGAGGTCAGGGAGCGCGTGCCTCACGCCACCGTGACGCTGCGCGTGCATAAGATTTCGTGGAAACGCGACTCCCGTGTCGCCCTTCCGCCGGTGTTCGGCGTTCTTGTGACGCAGCGGATCGAACCCTTCACCTTCCGGCGGGAGTACGCCGCGAACGTGTAACATGCAGCCGCGCTGCAGTCGTACTCGAACGGAGAGGTAGAGGCGTCATGCCAACTGGCGAGAGCAGTCGCGCTGTGAGCTTGAAGGATATCGAACGACACGTCGCATGGTTTTACGCCGCCGCCGTTCGTGCCGCAACCGACAACCCAGACCGTCTATCCGTCGAACGTGACCAACGTCTGCTCCGGCGTGTGCTCCGCACAAGTGAAGCGTTCACCACCTCCGTTGGCTGGCTCCGTGAGGTCAAGCCCAATCCAGACGAAATCCTCGACTTGGCCGTGATTCTCACGCGGGCGCTGGACTATTGGAACGAGGCGCGCGCCCGCTGGCAAACGGATGCCCGACGCGCCGCTCTATCCGCTGCGGCCGCCGAACTGGCCGAGGCCGCGGACGCGCTGCAGGATGCGATCACCGGGTCGCCCTGGCTCGGGACCAGCACGCTCTCGAACGCCGAGCTGCACGGCATGCCGCGCAAGGTCCAGTAGCCGAATCGTCCTCCACCCAACCACACCGCCGGGCCGCTCTTCCTGCCACGACCGGGTCGAGACGACTCCCGCCCGCGTTCCGATGGCAGCGTGCCTCTCAAGCAATGAATGCGTGGCGGCTGTGCACGCGCTTGCAGTGAGTGTATGCAGAGCCTATACTTGATGCATGCAGTACACGATTCGAGGCATTCCGTCGGCCGTGGATACCGCCCTGCGCCAGCGCGCACGGGCTGGCGGCAAGAGTCTGAACGAAGCCGCAGTTGACGCCCTGACGGAAGGGGCGGGGATGACGGGCGAGCCTCGTAAACGCCGCGATCTTGGGAAGATCGCTGGAAGCTGGAAATCAGATAAAGCCGTCGAGGCGGCGCTCGCCGATCAGGACCTCGTGGACGAGGATCTCTGGCGGTGAGAGTCGCGATTGACACCAATCGCTATGTCGATTTGTGTAAGGGGATTGCGGAGACCGTCGCGCTGCTCGAGGAAGCCGAGGCCGTCCTGTTGCCGTTCGTCGTGCTCGGCGAACTGCGCGCCGGCTTCGTGCATGGGCGACGCCAAGCGGAGAACGAGCGCACCCTGAGACAGTTTCTATTGCAGGACGGCGTCGACGTGCTCTTCGCGGACGATCAGACGACCCATCACTACGCGTCGGTGTTTCGTCAGCTCAGAAAGCAGGGCACACCAATTCCGACGAACGACATGTGGCTCGCGGCGCTCGTCCTGCAACATAATCTCGCGCTGCACGCGAGGGACAAGCATTTCGATCACCTGCCTCAGATTGTGCGGGTGTGACTCGAGCTTGCTGGATTAATAGGAAAGGAGGACATCGCACGACAAGAAGCGGACCGCCCACGTGCGTCAACACGCGGACGGCCCTGACCACGCAGTTGGTGGATAACCCGGACAACGGCGTGGCTGTCACGGATCATAGTCACAGCCCCGCCAACCAGAAAGGCGGAAGCGAATGGCGGACGACCTGAAAGGCGCGATCGACCAGATCGCGAATTCACTCCAGACCGTCACGTTGCTCTCAACGCAGTTACGACGTGACCTCGGAGAATCGGCGCAGCGCGCGGTGGAACTGGAAGCGGCCGCAGACCAGGCCGTGCGCGTGCTGAAGCGGCTCCAGCCGAAGAAGCCGCGGTAACAACCATCGATCACCATCGACGAAGGCAGCACTGGATCGGACTGGCACCCTGCCTTCACTCCCAATTTTCAAACAGCTCACGTTGACGAACGGCATTTCGCCGTCTACGCTGTAATCATTCCGCTGCGGTCGTCCTGACCGCCCCTCCTCGTCGCCCGACGTAGGAGCTGATTCCCACCTCGTCGCCCTCAGGGCACGCTGAAAGGAGCCACCATGACCGGCACACGTGTGTCCGCTCTCACGGCGTACACCGAGATCCCGGAATCCGCGGCGCCCGTGAGGCCCCGCGGACATCGCGTCCGTGAACTCGTGTGCTCGTATCGTCCCGTGCGCGATCCGGAGGGACGCATCATCAGCGTCCCCTCGCTCGAATTGAACACCCCGCACGCAGCGGCGCAAGTCATTGCCCCGCTGATGGCGGATCAACCGGTGGAGATGTTCGCCGTCGCGTGCCTCTCCGCCAAGAACCGCATCCTCGCCTGGCACATCGTCTCGCGAGGAACGCGCTCGAGCACGCCGGTCTCGATTCCCGACGTGTTCGTCCCCGCGTGCGTCACGCCAGGGACCATCGCTCTGCTCGTGGTGCACAACCATCCGTCCGGCGACCCCACGCCGAGTCCGGATGATGTGGCGCTGACGATGCGGCTCGAATCGGCCGCCGCCGTCCTCGACTTCTCGCTGCTCGATCACCTGATCGTAGGCGAGGGCCAGCGCTACTACAGCTTCCGCGCAGCCGGTCGGCTCGGGGCCACCCCCGCCGGCCGCTGACGGTTCCCTAGCCGCGGGCTCAGCCCCCGGCACCCATCCATCCACATCGCGGGCGACCCAGGTCCCCGCTCCAGCGCTCGGGAGAGCTGCTCCCGATCCCGTCCCCGCCATACCGGCCCGGACGGCTTTCACCGGAGGTGTAACCATGCGCGAGTTCCGTGAACTGTCAGTGGACTTGATCGATGAATCCGACAACATCCGTCGCAGCTTCTCCGACGAGAAGCTGCAAGAGCTGTCGGCCAGCATCCGTCAGCACGGCATCCTCAAGCCGCTCCTCGTTCGACCGAACGGCGAGCGGTTCACGCTCATCGACGGCTGGCGGCGGCTGTCCGCCGCCAAAGCCATCGACCAGAGCACCGTTCCCGTCCGCGTCCGCAACGTCGACGAGAACGAGGCCGAGGAGGAGATGA
>JBOGIQ010000496.1:0-3424 GCA_050742535.1 Vicinamibacterales bacterium
CAGCATGTGTTTCCGCTCGACGCCGAGTACGAGTTCCGGATCGGCCGGGCGGGCGGTGGACTGTTCGGCCTGGCCCCCGTCGGCGGCGGCGACCCGGTCGAAGTCACGCTGAACGGCGAGCGCGTCCGCGTACTCGACGGAACCACCCGCGGCCCGCTGCGGCTGAAGGTTCCGGCCGGACCGCAGACGATCGGCGTCGCGGTCGTACGGCGCTCGAACGCCCGCGGCGTGGACGATCTCTATTCCGAGCTGGCTGGCGTGGCGGGCGTCACGAACCTGGGGATCAACGGACCATTCAATCCGACGGGGCCGGGCGACACGCCCAGCCGCCGCCGGCTCTTCGTGTGCCGGCCGTCTTCGCCCTCCGACGAGAGCACATGCGCCCGCACGATCCTGTCGGCGCTGGCAACGCGCGCGTTCCGCCGGCCCCTCGGCGCGCAAGACGCCGCGATCGACACGCTGATGGGATTCTTCGAGTCGGGGCGTAAGCTCCGCGGATTCGAGACCGGCATCCAATACGCCCTCGCGCGCGTGCTCGTCGATCCGCAGTTCATCTTCCGTTTCGAGCGCGCGCCCGCCGGCAGCTCAGCGAAGGCGGGGGCCACGTATCGCATCAGCGATCTCGAACTGGCGTCGAGGCTCTCGTTCTTCCTCTGGAGCAGCATCCCGGACGACGAGCTGCTGCGCGTGGCCGCGTCCGGGCGGCTCGACGAACCCGCCGTCCTCGAACAGCAGACGCGCCGGATGCTGGCCGATTCGCGATCGCGTGCGCTGATCGACAACCTGGCCGGCCAGTGGCTGATGCTGCGGCAGCTGGACGATGTCCGGCCGGGAACGAGTGAGTTCGACGGCGGTCTTCGCTATGCCTTCCACCGCGAGACGGAGCTGCTCTTCGAGACGATCGCGCGCGAGGATCGCAGCATCCTCGATCTCATCGACGCCGACTACACGTTCGTCGACGAGCGTCTGGCGCGCCATTACGGCATTCCCAACGTCCGCGGCAGCCGCTTCCGCCGCGTCTCGCTGAACGGCAGCGAGCGGCGCGGCCTTCTCGGACACGGGAGCTTCCTCACGACGACGTCCGCCAGCAACCGGACCTCGCCGGTCAAGCGCGGCAAGTGGGTGCTCGAGAACCTGCTCGGTGCGCCGGTGCCGCTGCCGCCGCCGGGCGTCGAAACGAATCTCACGGAGACCGAGACCGGCTCTGCGGCGACGTCCGTCCGCCAGCGCCTGGAGCGTCATCGGGCCAGCCCGAACTGCGCGTCGTGTCATGCGGTGATGGATCCGGTCGGGTTTTCGCTGGAGCCGTTCGACCTGATCGGCAAGTGGCGCGAGACGGATGGCGTATCTGCGGTGAACGCGACGGGCAGACTGGCCGACGGGACGGCCCTCGACGGCCCCGGCAGCCTGCGCAAAGCGCTGCTCGACCGTCGCGAGGCGGTGGCGGCGGCGGCCACGGAAAAGCTGCTAACCTACGCGCTGGGACGGCGCGTCGAGTACTTCGACATGCCGGCCGTTCGCGCCGTCGTTCGTGACGCGGCGCGCACGGAATACCGCTTCTCGTCACTCATCGCCGGCATCGTCAAGAGCGTGCCGTTCCAGATGAAGCGATTCGAAGGAGAGCCGTGATGTTCATCTCGAAGAAACATCTGTCGCGGCGGACGTTCCTCCGCGGGGCCGGCGTGACGCTGGGGCTGCCGCTCCTCGAATCGATGGTCCCCGCGGCGACGGCGCTGGCGCAGACCGCGGCGAATCCGAAGACCCGCCTGTGCGGCATCTACATTCCGCACGGCGCGACGATGGACAAATGGACACCGGCGGCGCAAGGCACCGGGTTCCAGTTCTCGGAGATTCTGCAGCCGCTCGAGCCGTTTCGAAACTACGTCAACGTCGTCAGCGACCTCGGCCATGCGCCCGTGGCGCCGTGGACGGGAGAGGACACCGGCGGCGCGGAGAACCACGTGCGCGCGGCCGCGGTGTTCCTGAGCGGCGCGCACCCGGTGAAGAAGAACGAAGCGTACGTCGGCGCCACCATCGATCAGATCGCGGCGCAGCACGTCGGGCAGGACACGCCGCTGCCGTCGGTCGAACTGTCGATGGAGCCCGTCAACCTGACGTGCGGCGACGCCGGCTTCACGTGCGCCTATCGCAACACGCTGTCGTGGAAGTCGGCGACGCTGCCGCTGCCGATGGAGAACAACCCCCAGCTCGTGTTCGAACGGCTGTTCGGCGACGGCAGCACCGACGCGCAGCGGCAGGAGCGGCGCAACCAGGCGCGCAGTCTGCTCGACTCGATCCGCGACCAGGTCCCTTCGCTGGAAAAGGACCTGCCGGCCGGCGATCGCCGCAAGCTGCGCGAGTATCTCGACGAGGTGCGCGAGATCGAGCGCCGGGTCAGGCTGTTCGACGACACGCTGTCGCGCAATCTCGATCTGCCCGACGCGCCGACCGGTATTCCGACCGAGTTCGATTCGCACATCAAGCTGATGTTCGATCTGCAGGTGCTGGCCTACAAGACGCAGATCACGCGCATCTCGACGCTGATGCTGGCGCGCGAGAACAGCGGGACCGTCTACCCGGCCACCGGCGTGCGCGACGGCTTCCACAACGCGTCGCATCACTCGAACGATCGCAAGAACATGGATCAGTTCGCGGTCATCAACCGCTATCACGTGCGGATGCTCGCCTACTTCCTCGAGCGGCTGCAGGCAACGCCGGACGGCGACGGACACCTGCTCGACCACGCGATGGTGCTGTACGGCAGCAGCCTGAGCGACGGCAACGAGCACAACTACGATCCGCTGCCGGTCGTGCTCGTCGGCGGCGCGTCCGGACGCTTGAAGGGCGGGCGCCATATCCGCCACGCACCGCACACGCCGATGTCGAACCTGCTGCTCGCCGTCCTCCACAAGATGGGCGCGCAGGTCGAGCGCATCGGCGACAGCACCGAGCCGTTAGCGATCTGACGCCGTCGATGCGATCAGACCGACGCGCAACGGGGATCGCGGCGGTTTCGATACTTCTCGCGTTCGTCCTCGTCATCACCGGCTGGACCTCCATCGCCGCGCAGCAGCGAGGGCCGGCGCCGGCCGCACGCACGCCGTGGGGCGATCCGGATCTGCAGGGCACCTGGGACTTCACCACGATCACGCCGCTACAGCGCCCACCGGAGCTCGCCGGCCGTGAGTTCCTCACCGACAGCGAGGCGGCGGCGATCGAGAAGCAGATCAATCGGCAGCGGTTCGACACCGAAGAACGGTCGCCCGGTTCGCTTGGCGCTGCCGGACGCCCGGATTCGGACCCGGGCATCTATAACCTCGGCTGGTGGTGGGAGCCGAACGGACGAAAGCTGGTACGGACGCGGCGCTCATCCATCGTCGTCGATCCGCCGGATGGCCGTCTCCCGCCGCTGACGCCGCAGGCG
>JBOGIQ010000497.1:0-3424 GCA_050742535.1 Vicinamibacterales bacterium
GCTGTTGCTCGTGACCGCCCTCGTGCCGCTGATGCCGACGCCGCTCCTTGCCGCGGTCGCGATCAGCGCCAGCTTCTTTCTGGTCATGACGATTCTGAATAACCTCCACGTGCTGCCGATCGATCTGTTCGGCCCTGGGCGCGCGGCCCTGACCTCCGCGCTCCTCGCCAGTTCCTACGCGATGATGCAGGTCTTTCTGTCGCCCGCGATGGGCGCCATCGTGGATAGGTTCGGGTTCCCGGTGCTGTGCGTGGCGGTATCCGTGCTTCCGGCGCTTGGCGTGCTGCTGTTGCGCTCGGCACGCGTCGCTGCCGACGCCGAACAACGAGCGTAGCCCGCCAGATGCCCGTCGGAGCCATCGCCGTGCCGCCGGTCGTTGAACCGCAGACGCCTGAAACACCGCCCCTGGCGGCCTTGCAACAGCTTCCATCCCCATCGGCCGACGCCCTGCCGCTGTGGTCGCTGGGTGTGAACGGGGTCTCCATGCACCAATACCTGCGGTGGGCGGATGACCTTGGCCTGTTCACCACCATGGCCGACGCGGAGATGATCACGCGAGACGAGATCGTCGCCCGGACGTCGCTGACCGACCGCGGCGCCAACGCTATCCTGGGTATTCTCTGCAGCCTGGGGCTGGTGCATCGGCGCGGGGATGTGTTTCAGCTCGCGTCGGTGGCCCGTGAGTTCCTCGATCGACGTGCACCGTATTACCTGGGGCCATCGCTCTACGGGATGCTGCGTGCGCCGCTGCCGCCGCAGCTTCTGAAGGGACAGCCCGTCCGGCGATATTCCACGTTCACGGGCAGCGTTCGCGGCTGGATCCGATACGTACTCAAGCCCAACCAGTTCGGACGCCGCGCGGCGCTGCTCTCGCAGCACCGCCGGAATCTCCCGGTCAACCTCACCGCAGTACGAACCGGTCGCTTCGAGGGTATCCGTCATTTGGTCGACGTCGGAGGCGGGTCGGGCGCGTTCGCGATTCCTCTCGCCCTGGAATATCAGGCGCTTCGTATCAGTCTGATGGAGTTGCCGCGCGGGCTGAGGCACATTCGGCCGTTGCTCGACGCCTACCAGGTCGGCGACCGCGTGACGCTGGTGGGTTGGAACGCCCACCGGATGCCATGGCCGGTCGAACGATGCGATGCCATCCTGTTCGGCAACATCCTGCATTGTTTGGACGACGACGAGTGCCTGCAGATGCTCGAGGAAAGCCGTCGGCTTCTGCCGCCGCAGGGGAAGCTCTTTGTCCACGAAATGCTCTGGAACACCACCATGACCGGGCCACTCGCTACTGCGCTCTGGAATTTCTGGTTGACGACGTTCAGTGCAGGGCGACAGCGCACGCTGGCTGAGATCGGCGATTTGTTGCGTCAGACGGGTTTCGAGGTCAGCAGCGTCGACCCTACGGCCGGCGGCTTTTCGCTCATCGCGGCGGATTGACGCGTGAAGGCTTCCGACCGAACCCCTGAACTCCTGAATCTGATCGCCGGCAGCTGGACATCCGATGCGCTTGCAGCGGCTCTGGCGCTGGAACTGCCGCGGCTGCTCACCGAGAGGCCCCGAGACGCTACCGAACTGGCGACCGTGACGCGCTGCGAACCCGCCGCGCTCGCGCGCCTGCTGAGAGCGCTGGCGACGATCGACATCTGCGCCGAGGGCCCCGATGGGTGCTTCGCGATGACGCCGATGGGGGCTCGGCTGCATGAGGACCATCCGCAGTCGCTGCACTTCTGGTCGATCTCCTGGACGCGTGCGATGCGGCCGCTCTGGAGCCATCTGCTCGAGAGCGTGCGAACGGGCCAGAGCGTGACGAAGGCGGTGACCGGCTTCGAAAGCTTCGAGCGCCAGGAGCGGGATCCCGCCGCTGCCGCGAGTTTCAACAGGACGATGGCCGAGCTGACGCGGCTCGTCGCCGGCGACGTCGTCCGGGCGTACGACTTCACTGCTGTGGGTACCGTCGTCGACGTCGGCGGCGGCTATGGCGAACTGCTCCTCGAAATCCTGCGTCAGGCGCCGCACCTGACGGGCGTCCTCTTCGACTTGCCGCACGCCATCGATGGTGCGCGGCAGCGGGTCGCCGACGCCCGGTTCTCCTCACGGTGCCGGTGTCTTGCCGGCGACTTCTTCGATGGCGTCCCGCCGGGAGCCGATCTCTATGTTCTCAAGAGCATCATTCACGACTGGCCGGACGAGCGGGCCCGTCTGATCCTGGAGAACTGCCACCGCGCCATGCCGGCGACGGGACGTCTCCTGCTGGTCGAGCGGGTACGTCCGGACCGCACGTGGAGTTGCGAGACCCATCGGCAGATTGCTCGCAGCGATCTGACGATGCTGCTCGGACTCGGGTCGCAGGAGCGCAGCGAGGGTGAGTTCCGTCAGCTGCTGACATCCGCAGGCTTCCGCCTGACGCGCGTCGATCCGGGGGCGTTGACGTTCAGCCTGATCGAAGCGGTTCCACTGGTTCGCTGATTCCCCCTCACCCCGCCCGGCCATCTGTTCAGTCGGTGGCCGTTCCGCGCTCGTCGAGCATCCTCCGCATTCGTTGCATCCGCTGCTGGAGACGCTCGTAGACGAGCTGCTGTGCCTCGCGGAAGCGCTCGAGGGCTGCCTCGCGCTCGGGTGGTACGGATGACTCTGGTTGAACTTGAATCAGGCAGGCATGCGCGGCGGCGAGCGCGTTCTCCGGGAGCGATAGAACCAGTCGCAGCAGGTCCTCGCGCGTGACCATCGGGCGCATTATTGCACCGCATCGGGCCACGCATGAACCAGCTGATTCCCGACTTCCAGCGCGGGCTGATTCTCCACCGTTCATCCCGATTCCTCGTCGGAATACGCACGTACCGCTATTTACGGCAGTCCGTGCGTTGCGCCGGTTCGTTCCGCGGAGGCATCCTTCACGCTGCCGCGATCGCCGGCAGGCAGGATCGACAAACTGCGAATACGCACGACCTTCTGGCAGAACACACCGGCGGCGGTTGCCAGTCAGAGAACAGGGAGGCGCGAAAATTCGCTGCCGGAGGCGGCCATGGTCGACAATACGAAGTTTGTCGGTTGGATCGGTAGGCGGAGGGGGATCAGCACCGCCGTCCTCGGCGCTGCGCTCGCCGCCCTCACCGTGCTATCCGACCCTCTCTCCAGGCCCAGAAAACCGGCGGCATGCGTTCGAAGTCGCGTCGGTGAGGCCGAATAACTCTGAGACACCGGCAGGAATCGCCGGCGGAGCGGGTGGTCCGAACATTCGCGTCAGGGGCGGACGCCTTGTAGACATCCAGGGCGAGCCGTTCGTCGGCCGGGCCTGTCAGCTGCTGACGCCGTCAATCTTCCTCTCCGCGACATCATTCGGTACGCCTACCAGCTCGAACCGTTTCAGCAGATGCAGGGCAGTCCGCGATGGTTCGAGGATCGCTTCGACATCAACGCGGTG
>JBOGIQ010000498.1:0-3377 GCA_050742535.1 Vicinamibacterales bacterium
GCGCCACGCCGCTCAGTACCATCGCAGCGGCGACGCACGAGGCGCCGCCGATCGAGACTGTCACTAACCGGCCGTCGTGGTGATGATCCGGCCGATCTTGTTGGCGTCGGTCCCGAACCACATCGACTTCGTCGGCCCATGGAACTGCATGTGACGGATGTTGCCGCTCACCGTGTTCACCGAGAAGAACTTTTCGGTCTTCGGGTCGAAGCCGACGAGCTGCTTGAGTGGTCCGGTCTCCGAGAACCACAGTCGTCCCTGATCGTCTTTGGTCAGCGCGTACGGCCGCGAGCCCGGACCGCCCGGCGCCTGCCACTCTTTCGCTTCGCCGGTCTTGGGATTGATCCGGCCGAGGAAGCCGCGAGGCTCATCGACGTACCACATCATCCCGTCCGGCGTCGTTTCGATGCGGCGGGACCGCGACGCCTCGTTCGCCTGCTTGAACGGCGTGACGCTCATCGTGTTGGGATCGATCCGGACGAGCGTGTTCGTGCGGAACAGCGCCACCCATGGGTACCCGTCCTTGTCGATCACGATGCCGTACGGATTCGACGGCTGCTCGTTCGGCGTGATCAGATCGACCTTCTCGGTCTTCATGTTCAGCCGGCCGATGCGGTTCGACCCCTGCGAGGTGAACCAGATGTTGCCCTTCCCGTCGAACACGTGCGTGTGCGGATCCTTCGCCTCGCCGGTCATGATCAGCTTGAGGCCGCCGCCGTTCGGGTCGAGCCGGCCGATGCGTCCGTTGCGATTGCCGGTGTACCAGACGATCCCTTGTGGATCGACGTTGATGCTGTGGGGATTGGTCCCTTCCTCGATCTCATAGCGCTTGAACTGCTGCGTCTTCGGATCGAAGTGCGCGATGTAGTTGCCGGCCTGGCCGACGAACCACACTTTGCCGTCCGGCGCGACCGCCGGATCACGCGTCCGGCCGCCCCATTCGACGTCCCACTCCTTGAGGTCGACCTTGCCTTGCTGCGCGGCGACCGGCGGCTGCCACGCCATGAGGAGGGCGGCGCACGCCAGTATGACCAGTCTCATGGAACACCTCCGATTAATGGCGGCATTGTACAAGGCCTCGGGCCCCAGGCCGCAGGAATCACACGCTCAGTTATGATGCCGTCGATGCTCCCAAAGCTCCTTTCCTTCGCGGTCTTCGCGTTCTTCGCGGCCTTCGCGGTGAAAGCGGCTGTGACAACTGCGCAGCCTGCCCAGGAACGATTTCCGGCGCGCGGGGTCGGAGCGTCGGAAGAAACCCTTCATTCGACCTTCGCCACGTACTGGGAGTGGAAGCTCGCAACTCAGCCGGAGCTGGCGACCCGATTCGGCCGGCCGGAGTTCAACGATCGCTGGCGCGACCTGTCGAAGCGCGGCCGTGACCGCGTGCGTGAACGGCGCAAAGAGTTCCTCCAGCAGATGGTTTACATCGCCTCCGGGAACCTCACCGGTGCCGACCGGCTCAGCGCGTCGCTCTTTCAGTGGGAGCTGCGAAACGATCTGGAGATGGAGGCGTACCGCAATCTGGTGTCGGGCGTCTCGCAGCAGGGCGGGCAGCACAGCGACGTCCTGAGCGTGATCGACCAGATGCCGGCCCGCACGATCCGCGATTACGAGAACATCGTCGCGCGCCTCAACGTCGTCCCGGTCCTCGTCGATCAGTATCTGGCGTTGCTGCGCGAGCAGATCGCCGCGCGCACGACGCAGCCGCAAATCGTCGTCGACCTGGTGGTCGAGCAGGTCGCGGCGCAGCGCAAGATGCCGGTGGGGCAGACGCCGCTCCTGGCCGCGTTCCAGAGGTTTCCCCGGGAGATCGGGGCCGCCGATCAGAAACGGCTGTTGAGCGCCGCGACCACCGCCTACGAACAGAAGTTCGTGCCGGCGTGGACCCGTCTGGAGACATTTCTCCGCGAGACATACCGGCGCAGCGCGCGCGCGGGGACCGCGGTGACGACGCTGCCTGGCGGGCGCGCCCTGTATGACGCCGCCGTCCGGTTCCATACGACCACGTCGATGACGCCGGAGGAGATTCATCGTCTCGGCCTCAGCGAAGTGGCGCGCATCGAACAGGAGATGGAAAAGGTCGCGCGCGCCGACGGATTTGCCGGGCCGGTGACGGCCTACGAGACGTCGCTTGGCAATCGTCCTGGCATGCGGTTCACCAGCCAGCAGGAGATGCTCGACTATGCGCGGGACATCCTTGCCCGCGTCCAGCCGGCGATGCCGAGGCTGTTCAAGCGGCTGCCGAAGATGCCGGTGAACATCCGCCCGATTCCACCCGACCGCGAAGCGTCGACGGCGTCGAACTACGAGGCCGGGACCACCGATGGCGCGCGTCCGGCGTGGTTCAACATGAACACGTACCGGCCGCAGGAGCAGTTCAAGTACGACATCGAGGCGCTGGTGCTGCACGAGGCCGTGCCGGGTCACCATCTGCAGACGGCGCTGGCGCGCGAAATCGAGCACCTGCCGGAGTTCCAGCGCGCGTTTTCCACGACCGCATTCGGCGAAGGATGGGCGCTCTATGCCGAATCGCTGGGATCCGAGCTCGGCGGCGTTGTCTACCGGGATCCCGCGAGCCGGATGGGGCAGCTGGCGAACGAACAGTTCCGCGCGGTGCGGCTCGTCGTCGATACCGGGCTGCACGCGATGGGATGGTCGCGCGACCGGGCACGTGAATACTTCAAGCTGCACGTGCCGGCGCAGTCGTTGGCCGAGATCGATCGCTACATTGCGTGGCCCGGCCAGGCGCTGGCCTACAAAGTGGGCCAGCTGAAGATTCAGGAGCTGCGTCAGCGGGCGCAGAAGGCGATGGGGGCGAAGTTCGACGTCCGCGATTTCCACGACGTCGTGCTGCGGAACGGCCGTCTGCCGCTCGACCTGCTTGAGGAGCAGGTCAACGAGTACATCAGCGCTGTGCGCTGAGTCCGGCTTCAGCCAGATTGCTCAGCGCGAGCCGGCAGCTTCGCGATCGCGTTTGCGCCCGTAGCTGAGCGCGTTCGGGAGCGCGTAGTTCCCTTCATGGCATGAGTACTCGAACATCTGATAGCTGTCGTCTCGATTGAGCGGCAGCCGCACCGTCCACGGTCTCGAGTACACCTTTGGATCGGTAATCGTGACCGAGTAATCGATCGTGTCCGCGTTCACGCGCGTGAACCGCTCGACGACGTGCAGGGCGTCGGTCTGGGGAATGCCGCGCATCCGGCCCGTCGCCGCGCTCGTCGCGATCGACCCCTTGCTGTTGTAGTTCGTCGTTTCGACGACCAGCGTGTTGCCCTCCCAGCGGCCGCGCGGCTCGCCGTTCCACTGCTTGATGCGTTCGTTGAGTCGCGGGCGCCCGTCGATCGGAATGATGCGCGTCTCGTGGATCATCTCGAAGG
>JBOGIQ010000499.1:0-3364 GCA_050742535.1 Vicinamibacterales bacterium
AGACCATCCCGACCCGTCGCCGCAACTGGACGACGTCCACTCCCGATCCGTAGATGTCCTTCTTGTCGATCAGAACCTGGCCATCGACCCGTGTCTCGGGAATGATGTCGTTCATCCGGTTGATCGTCCGCAGGAACGTGCTCTTGCCGCACCCCGACGGACCGATGAACGCGGTGACGACGTTCGGCCGGATCCGGACCGAGATGTCCTCGAGCGCGCGCTTCGACCCGTAGTAGAAGTTCAGGTGCTGCGCCTCGATCTTGCACGACTCGGACGGCGACGAGGGTGGTGGAGTGTGTCGCGACGCGATTTCGCCGAGTGACGGCGGAACCGGGCGCGCAGCCGCGGTGCTCATCCGGCCACCTTCTTCTGATAGCGGTCGCGCAGCCAGATGGCAAGGCCGTTCATCGTCAGCAGCAGCACGAGGAGGACGAGAATTCCCGCTGCGGCGTTGGCCTTGAAGTCGGACTGCGGCCGCGAGACCCAGTTGAAAATCTGTATCGGCAACACGGTAAACGGCGACCAGATGCTATCAGGAGCGAACGGAACGTAGGTCAACGCGCCGATCGCGATGAGCGGCGCCGTTTCGCCGATCGCCCGCGAGAGCGCGAGGATCATGCCGGTGAGGATACCCGGCGACGCCACGGGCAGGACCTGGTGCCAGATGGTCTGCCACTTCGTCGCGCCGAGGGCATACGAACCCTCGCGGATCGACTTCGGCACCGCGCGGAGCGCTTCTCGAGTCGAGAGAATCACCACGGGCAGGACCAGAAGGGCGAGCGTCGAGGCGCCGGCCAGCACGCTGCGGCCCATTGCCATCGCCCGCACGAACAGCCCAAGCCCGAGCAGTCCGTAGATGATCGACGGGACCGCCGCCAGATTCGAAATGTTGATCTCGATGAGTTTGGCAACCACGCTCCGGGTTCCGTACTCCTCGAGGTAAATGGCGGCGGCAACACCGACAGGGACGGCGAGCGCCGCGGTCAGCAGGATGACGAAGATGCTGCCAGTGATCGCGTGATAGATACCCGCCTGGGACGCCCGGCGTGACGGGAACCCGGTGAGGAAGTCCACGGACAGGCGGCCTGCGCCGTCGCGCCACACGTCGGCGATCAGCGCGCAGAGCGAGGCGAGTGCCAGGACGAGCACGATCAGGGCGACGACCTGGAACAACACGTCCAGGCGTCGGCGCCAGAGGCTTGCGCCGTGCGGCTGTTCGCCGGCGATCGCAGCTGCAGACGTGCCGTTCACGAGTATTCCTCGCGGTAGCGCTCGCGCAGCCACGCGCTTGCCAGGTTCAGGATGAAGGTGCCCAGAAACAGCAGCATGCCGACGGCGAAGATCGTCCGGTACTCGAGGGTGCCCTGCGGCGTATCGCCCAGGCTCACCTGGACGATGTATGCGGTCATTGTCTCGATCGGAACGGTCGGGTCTAACGTCAGGCGCGGCTGCTGGCCGGCCGCGATCGCCACGATCATCGTTTCGCCGACGGCGCGGGAGACGGCGAGGATGAAGGCCGCGGTGATGCCCGAGAACGCCGCGGGCACGACCACGCGCAGGCTCGTCTGCATCTTGGTGGCGCCCAGGGCATACGACCCTTCGCGCAGCCCCTGCGGAACGCCGCGCATCGCGTCTTCAGAGAGCGACGACACGAGCGGGAGAATCATGATGCCCATGACGATCCCTGGTCCCAGCGCATTCAGCGACGGCAGATCCGGCATGTAATGCTGCAGCAACGGTGTGACGAACGACAGGGCGAAGTATCCGTAGACGACCGTCGGGACGCCGGCCAGGATTTCAAGGATCGGCTTGACGACGCGGCGCACGCGATCCTGCGCGTACTCGCTCAGATAGATGGCGCTGAGCAGTCCCATCGGCAGCGCGACGAGCATCGCGATCAGCGATACCAGCGCCGTGCCGGCGACGAGCGGCAGCACGCCGAACTTCGGCGTGGCGAAGAGCGGAGTCCACTCCGTACCGAAGAGGAACTCCGCGATTGGCACCTCGCTCAGGAAGGCGAGCGTTTCCCGTGCCAGCACCACGATGATGCCCACCGTGGTGCCAATCGACAGCACCGCACAGAGGAAAAGCGACGATTCGATGGCGAATTCGAATCGCCGCGTTCCTTCGCGGGTCATTTTTCCCTGGCGAGGAGCTGCTCGAGCGTGACGCCGACCTGCGAGCCGCCGGAGCCGAACGCGGTGCCGAGTTTTCGCTCGGTGAAGTGCTTCTTGACCAGCTCGTACAGCTGCGGGGTGAGCTCGACGTATCCGACTTCCTGCATCAATGCCGGGGAGTTGTAGTAGGTCTCGACGAACTTCTGCACTTCCGGCCGATCCGCGGATTTGCGCGCGACGTAGATGAAGAGCGGGCGCGAAAGCGGCTGATACGTGCCGTCGCGTACCGTCTGCGGCGACGGAAGGATCGGTCCGTCGCCGTTGTCCTTCTTCCCATCCTCGACCGGAACCAGTTTCAGCTTGTCCCTGTTCGCGGCGACGTAGGCGTAGGGGAGGAAGCCGAGTGCCGCTTCATCGCCGGCGATGCCCTGGACGAGCACGTTGTCGTCCTCGCTCGACGTGAAGTCGCCGCGGCTGGCGCCTTCCTTTCCGACCACGGCTTCGGTGAAGTAGTCGTAGGTCCCGGAATCGACGCCGGCGCCGAAGAGCCGAATCTCCCTGTTCGGCCAGTTCGGGCGCACCTGATTCCAGCGCATGACTTTGCCCTGCGCCTCCGGCGCCCACATTTTCTTGAGGTCCTCGACGGTGATCGACGTAACCCACGTGTTCTTCGGGTTCACCACAACGGCGAGGCCGTCGTAGGCGATCGGCAGCTCGATGTATTCGACGCCGCTCTTCATGCAGGCGTCGATTTCAGCTGGACGGATCGGGCGCGAGGCGTCGCTGATGTCCGTCTCGCCGCGGCAGAACTTCTGAAATCCGCCGCCGGTCCCTGAGATGCCGACCGTCGCCGCCGGCGATCCGGGATTCGCCTTCTGGTATTCCTCGGCGACCGCTTCGCTGATTGGGAAGACCGTGCTCGAACCATCGACTCTGATGATTGTTCCCGTGGGGGCCCCGCCTTCTTCGCCGGCGGGCTGGCTGCCGCGGCCACAGGCCGCGACCCCAAGAGCCGCCATCAGGCAGGCGGCACACAGATACCGTCTCATCGTCATGAACTCACGGTACTGTTCGGGAATTTCGCGTCCGTTACCGCGATGTTAAATCCGTGTAACACGTTCGAGACGTTCGAACCGTTCGAACCGTTCGGAACGTTCGAACCGTTCGGAACGTTCGGAACGTTCTCGAACGACTCGAATGACTCGAACGATCCGAACGTTTCGAACGCATTCGAGTCGTTCGAGAAC
>JBOGIQ010000500.1:0-3329 GCA_050742535.1 Vicinamibacterales bacterium
GCTCCGCTTCGACGACCAGCTCGCCGATCGTCATGCTGTCGTTGTAACAGGGAAAGAAGACGGAGATGGACGGGGTCGGCAATGCGGCTGATTCTAGTTGGGATCGGGGATCGGGGATCGGGGATCGGGGATCAGGGATCAGGGATCAGGAGCCTCCGGGTCCCTGGTCCCGGGTCCCTGATCCCTGCATTCGCAGCGCCGCAATCTGCTCCGACACCAGTCCAACGAGGAACACGATGATGGCAAAGAGCAGCAGGACGACGGCACCGTTGGGGAAGCGGCCGACGGACACGAAGTTGGCGATTCCGTAGATCACGCCGCCGGCGAAGGCCACGGCGCTGATCGGCGCGAAGATGCGCAGCGGGCTGAAGATCGTGATCAGCTTCAAGAGAATCATCACGAACCGCGTGCCCTCGCGCGCCACGCGCATCTTCGACTCGCCGACGCGCGTGCCCGCCTCGATCGGCTCGAACGTCACGTTGTAGCCGGCCTTGATGCACGCCAGCGTGGTCGTCGTCGGCGTCGAGAAGCCGTTCGGCAGCAGGTGGAGGAATTCGCGCAGGATCTCCCGGCGGATGCCGCGAAACCCCGAGGTGAGGTCGGGAATGCGCCGGCTGGTGAGGTAGCTGGCGAGCCAGTTCAGCGCGGCGTTGCCGGCCCGGCGCGTCAGCGTCGCCTGCGTGGCCGCGCTGCGCGCCCCGATCACGAGGTCGAATTCGCCGAGCCGGGCGGCGAGCCGCCGCGCGTCCGCGGCGTCGTGCTGTCCATCGGCGTCCACGATGAGCACGAATTCGCCGGACGCCTGCCGTGCTCCCGTCTTGACGGCAGCGCCGTTTCCCTTGTTGTAGGGATGCCGAATCACGCACGCGCCGGCATCACGGGCCTGTGCCGCCGTCGCATCCGAGGAGCCGTCGTCAACGACGATGATCTCGCGCCATGGCGCTGCATCGCGCAGGCCGCGGACGACTCCGGCAATCGACACCGCTTCGTCCTTGGCGGGGATGACGATCGAGACAGCGGCGGGATCAGCCAAGTCGATTCCTTCGCGCCCTTCGCGATTACGTCGCGAAACGGAAGTTGATGATATCGCCGTCCTGCACGACGTACTCCTTGCCTTCCAGGCGTACTTCGCCGTGCTCGCGCGATGCGGCCATCGACCCGCGCGTGGTGAGCGAATCGTAGGACACCACCTCGGCGCGGATGAATCCCCGCTGGATGTCGGTATGAATCTCGCCGGCGGCAAGCTGCGCGGGCGTGCCGCGCGCGATCGACCAGGCGCGGCATTCGTCTTCGCCGACGGTGAAAAACGACATATACCCGAGCAGATCGTAGGCGCCGCGGATCACGCGATCGAGGCCCGATTCGCTCAGGCCGAGATCGGCGAGGAACGCCTCCTGATCGCTCCCTTCGAGCTGCGCGATCTCGAGCTCGATTTTCGTACAGAGCGCAACCGTCCGCGTCGCCGCGTGGGCGCCGAACGCCGTCAGGCCGGCTTTGGCCGCTGCCGAGGCCGCATCGGAGCCGACGTCCGCGACGTCGGCTTCATCGAGGTTGATGACGAGCAGCAGCGGCTTGGCCGAGAGGAACTGAAACCCGCGCAATCGCTTCAGATCGTCCCCGGCGAGCTGGAGCGCGCGCAGCGGTGTGCCCTGCTCGACCGCTTCCTTGCAGCGGTGGACGATGTCGCGTTCCTTTTCGAGGTCGGGCGTCTTCGTCTTCTTGAGATCCTTCTCGAGGCGTTCGAGACGCCGTTCGGCGACGCCGAGATCGGCAAGGAGCAGCTCGTCTTCCATCGCCTGCGCATCTCGCGCCGGATTGACCGATCCGGACGGATGCGGCACCGCCTCGTCGCGAAATGCCCGCACGACGTGCACGAGCGCGTCGGCGTTCTTGTAGCCCGCGACATCGACCAGGCCCTGTGCGCCGCTCCGCGCCGGAGCGATCAAATCAGTGAATTCGACGGTTGCCGGCACGCGCTTGCGCGGGTTGTACATCGCCGTCAGCGTGTCGAGACGCGAGTCGGGGACTCGGGAGATGCCGATCGCAACGTCGCCCTTGCCGCGCGGGGCGTCCTTCACGCTCGTCATCAATTGAAAGAGAGTGGATTTTCCGCTCGAGGGAAATCCGATCAGGGCCGCACGAAGCACGTGAGCCAGCCTACTCCGAAAGATGCGCCAACCGCATTTTCGAACCCGCAGGGCCCGCAGGGTTCGCGCCACGGACCGAAAATCCGCGCGAGCGCGTAATGTTGGGGTCAGGCCAGCCAGACCTCCATTCGGCAGGGTAAAAACGATAATTTAGCGAAAATACAGACCGTCGAAACTAGGGCGAAACAAACACGTAACCCATACGGGATCAGCATCTTGCGGTTGACAGCGTTTCGATCGCGCTCTACTATCCGTGTGGATTTTAGTGGACTCAAGTGGACCAAAAAGGGCTGAGAGGCAGCTCGGCCGCCCGGATCGACGAGAAGGGGCGGCTGAAGGTGCCCACGGTGTTTCGGGGGGCCATTCACGACCAGCACGGCGCGGACGTCTTCGTGACGAGCGTCACCGGGGAGAACGTCCGCATCTATCCAATGCCGGTCTGGCTGGAGATTGAGCGCAGGCTCTCTCAGATGCCCGGGAACCATCCGTCGCGCCTCAAGTTTCTCGACCGCGTCAATTACTACGGGCAGGAGGGGGAGCTCGACAGTCAGGGCCGTGTCGCGATTCCGCCGCACCTGCGCGAGAGCGCATCTATTGTCGGCGAGGTTCGTGTCTTCGGACGCATCGACTACATCGACGTCTGGAACGCGGAGCGCTTCGCTCAGAAGCTCCAGCGCGAGGCATGGACCGACGACGATGCGCTGCTGCTGTCGGAGCACGGAATTTGATTTCGGTGGTTCGTAGTTCGTGGTTGACCACCCACCACTAACCACTAACCACCAACCAGCTCACACGCCGGTGATGGTGGCCGAGGTGCTCGAGCATCTCGCCCCTGAACGCGGCGGGGTTTTCGTTGACTGCACGGTGGGCCTCGGGGGGCATGCGCGGGCGCTGCTCGAGGCTGGGGCGTCGCGGTTGATCGGTCTCGACCGCGATCCATCGGCGATTGAACGCTCGCGCGACGTCCTTGCTGCGTTCGGCGCACAGGTCGAGCTGGTTCACAGCGACTACCGTGAACTGACCGGCGTGCTCGACGCGCGCGGCATTGACCGGGTGGATGGGGTGCTGGCGGATCTGGGCGTGTCGTCGATGCAGCTCGACGCGCCGGACCGCGGTTTCAGTTTCAGGCGCGACGACGTGCTCGACATGCGCATGGATACATCCCGGGGGAGCACCGCGGCG
>JBOGIQ010000501.1:0-3329 GCA_050742535.1 Vicinamibacterales bacterium
GCTTCAGTGAGGCCGGCGCGTCCGGTATTCGTTCCGACGCGACGTACCTGGTGACAGGCGCGTTCGGGGGCCTCGGGCTGCAGGTGGCCCGCTGGCTGGTCGAGCGTGGCGCCACGTCTCTCGCTCTCCTCGCGCGCCGCCCGCCCTCGCTCCCCGCTGTCGAAGCAGTGGAATCACTGCGATCCGGCGGCGCACGCGTGCTCGTGCTGATCGCCGACGTTGCCAGCGCCGGCGAAGTCGCGGAGGCAATCCGGCGGATCGAGACTGAACTGCCGCCACTCGGCGGTGTGATCCACGCCGCCGGCGTCGTCGACGACGGAATGCTCGTGCAGCAGACGTGGGATCGGTTCGCGCACGTCATGGCGGCGAAAGTCGAGGGCAGCTGGAATCTGCACCTGCAGACGAGCCGCCGGTCGATCGATTTCTTCGTCATGTTCTCCACCTGTGTCTCCCTCCTCGGATCGGCGGGACAGAGCAATCACGCCGCAGCCAACGCGTTCATGGATGCGCTGGCGAGTTACAGGCGCGGTCAAGGAATGCCGGCGCTCAGCATCAACTGGTGCCCGTGGGCCGACGTTGGCGTGGCCGCTCAGCTCGGCACGATCGAACGATTCCGAAAGCAGGGCATCGACGCGGTCTCGGTACAGCATGGTCTCGAGATTCTCGAGGCGCTTATCGACGGCGAGGCCGCCGACGTTGCTCCACAGATCGCGGTTCTGCCTATCGACTGGCCAGCCTATCTCCGGCAGTTGCCTGGCCGTGCCGGGCGCCTGTCGGCGTTCTGCACCGCGAATGGCAACGGCGGGCCGCAGGATCGCCAGCAGGGGAATGCGTCGCTCCACCTGCTGGAGATCATCAAAGGTGCGCCCGTCGCGCGTCGCGCGGAGCTGCTGCTCGCGGACGTCCACGTACATGCGGCCGGGATCCTCGGGCTGCCGCTTTCCGCGCCGATCGAGCGTGATCGGCCGCTCGCCGAGATGGGGCTCGATTCGCTGCTGGCGGTTGAACTGCGGGGCGCCCTTGCGACCGCTTACGGGCGCACGTTCCCCGCGACGCTGTTGTTCGACTACCCAACGCTCGAGCGTCTCACGGCCTACCTTGGCCGTGACGTGCTTGCGATCGAGCCGTGGACAACGGTGGGCGGTGCGGTCGACGTTGATGCGAACGCCGATACGCTCGCCGGGATCGAACAGTTGACGGACGATGAAGTCGAGCGGCTGCTCGCTGAGCGCCTCGCGGGAAGAGCGATCTGAAATGAGTGCGCTGGTCGACCGTATCTCCAGGCTCTCGCCCGCGCGGCTGGCGTTGCTGGCGCTCGAGCTTCAGGAGAAGCTCGACACGCTCGAGAAGAAGAACCGTGAGCCGATCGCGATTGTGGGAATGGCCTGCCGGCTGCCGGGAGGCGCCGACAGTCCCGAGCAGCTCTGGGAGCTGCTGCGGAACGGCGTCGACGCGATCAGCGTCGTGCCCGATCGCTTCGACGTCGAGGCGGTGTACGACCCCGATATCACCACGCCCGGCCGGACAGTGACCCGCTGGGGCGGGTTCATCCGGGGCGTCGATCTCTTCGACGCGGCCTTGTTCGGCATTACTCCGCGAGAGGCGATGAGCCTCGATCCCCAGCAGCGGCTGCTGCTGGAGACGGTATGGGAGGCGCTCGAGAATGGCGGGATTGCGCCGGACGGGTTGCACGACACCCCGACCGGCGTCTTCGTCGGTATCGGCACGAGCGATTACGCACAGGTACTGAGCCAGGCTGGCAGCCTCTCCGATATCGATGCGTATCGCGGCACCGGATGCATCTCCCACAGCCCCGCGTCCGGTCGCATCGCGTACGCGCTCGGACTGCGGGGACCTGCGATTTCCGTCGACACCGCGTGCTCCGCGTCGCTTGTCGCCGTGCACCTTGCCTGTCAGGCGCTGCGCGCTGGCGAATGCCGGATGGCGCTGGCCGGCGGCGTGAACGTCATCCTCACGCCGGATCTCTTCATCGCGCACTCGAAGGCCGGGATGATGGCGCCGGATGGCCGCTGCAAGACGTTCGATGCACGCGCCGACGGGTGGGTGCGTGCCGAGGGCTGTGGCGTTGTCGCGCTGAAGAGCCTGTCGGACGCGGAAGCGGACGGCGACCGCGTGCTCGCCATTATCCGAGGAAGCGCGGTCAATCAGGATGGACGCAGCAACGGACTGACCGCGCCGAATGGACCGGCGCAGGAGGCAGTCATTCGCGACGCGCTGACGCGCGGGGCCGTTTCCGCCGACGACATCAGCTACGTCGAAGCGCACGGAACGGGCACGGAGCTTGGCGATCCAATAGAGCTCCATGCCGTCGGCGCCGTCCTCTGCGGCGGCCGGTCGGCTGACGACGCCCTTGACGTGGGGTCGCTCAAAGCCAACCTCGGACATCTCGAGGCAGCGGCCGGCGTCGCCAGCCTGATCAAGGTCGTGCTCTCGCTGCGCCACCGTACGCTCCCGCCGCAACTGCACTTCTCGACGCCGAATCCGCACATCGACTGGGCGCGTTTCCCGCTGAGGGTTCCGACCACGCCGTCGGAATGGCGCTCGCGAAACGGCCGGCGCATCGGCGGTGTGAGCTCGTTCGGTTTCAGTGGGACGAATGCGCATGTGGTGGTGGAGGAAGCGCCGGCGGTGGCGCGGGCGCGTCCGGCGGTGGCGCGGCCGGGGCACGTGCTGACGCTGGCGGGGAAGAGCGACGCGGCGGTGCGGGCGCTGGCGGCGCGGTATGCGGCGGCGCTGGCGGAGCCGGGAGCGGCGGAGCTGGGCGACGTGTGCTTTACGGCGAATGTGGGGCGGGCGCAGCTGGCGGAGCGCGTCGCGGTGGTGGCGGAGTCGGCGGCGGAGGCGCGGATGCGGCTGCTGGGGGTGGCGGCCGGGGAGACGGCGCCCGGGGTGGTGCGGGGGACGGTGCGCGGGAGCGCGCGGCCGCGGGTGGCGTGGTTGTTCACGGGCCAGGGGGCGCAGTATCCGGGCATGGGGCGGGCGCTGTATGAGACGGCGCCGGTGTTCCGGGCGGCGTTGGAGCGGTGCGACGCGGCGCTGCGCGGCGAGCTGGCGACGCCGCTGCTCGACGTGCTGTATGGGGCGGCGGGGGCGCGGATCCACGAGACGGCGTATACGCAGCCGGCGCTGTGCGCGGTCGAGTATGCGCTGGCGGAGTTGTGGCGGTCGTGGGGCGTCGAGCCGGGGGCGGTGCTGGGGCACAGCGTCGGCGAATACGTGGCGGCGTGCGTGGCGGGGGTGTTCCCGGTGGAAACGGCGCTGCGGCTGGTGGCGGCGCGCGGGCGGCTGATGCAGGCGCTGCCGCCGGA
>JBOGIQ010000502.1:0-3324 GCA_050742535.1 Vicinamibacterales bacterium
TCTGGCGGGGGCCGTGCTCGCGTTTGCCGCGCAGGCGGATGCGCCTGCTTTCGAGGTCGCCTCGGTCAAGCCGAATGCCGACGCTCCCTTGGTCTTTTCTGGCATCACGGCCATCGCGAACGGACGCGTCAGCGCCAAGGCGATGACCGTGAAGGAGCTGATCGCGGGCGCCTATCGCGTGGAGTTGCGCGAGATTGCGGGCGGACCTGCGTGGATTGATTCCGAGCGCTACGACATCGAGGCGCGCGCGAGCGACGCCGCCCCCGAACCGCAGCTCCGGTTGATGCTGCAGGCGCTCCTGGCGGAGCGCTTCCGCGTCCGGCTGCATCGGGACACTCGCGAAGGTCTCGTCTACGCGCTCGTCGTCGCACCGGGCGGACCGAAGATGAAGCCTTTCTCCGGTGAGTGCGGCGATGGGCCGGGGCTCATCACGCTCTACGGCCGGCTGATTGGCAAGTGCGGGTCTCCGGACACGATCGCGGCATCACTGTCTCGCGTGATGGATCGGCCGGTCATCGACCGCACGGCACTGACCGGATCTTTCGGCGACATCCGGCTCGACTGGGTCCCCGACGATGCCCAGTTCCCGGGGTGGGGCCGCGGCCTCAAGCCTGTTTCCGATCCCTCGGGTGCGTCGCTGTTCACCGCGATACAGGAGCAGCTTGGATTGAGGCTGGAAGCTGCGCGCGGCCCGGTCGAGATCATCGTCATCGACGCCGTCGAACGGCCTGCAGCGAACTGATCCCGGACGAACCGCGGCAGAATCTTTAGGTTTTTCTTCGTGTCCTTCGATCGCTTCGTGCTCTTCGTGGTTGGGTACAAAGCGTGCCTATCTCAGCCGGCATGGCTGAAGACCACCGACAATCTCTTGGAAAACTGGGGGAGAATCTGGCGTGCGCCGCGCTGAAGCAGCGCGGGTACGCAATTATTGCAAGGCGCTACCGCACAAAACTCGGCGAACTCGACGTCGTTGCCCGTGACGGCGAGACAACCGTGTTCGTCGAGGTGAAGCTCCGCACGGGCAGCGATTTCGGCGGCGGCGCCGTGGCAGTCAACGCCGCCAAGCAGCGGAAGGTTGCGCTGATGGCGATGGACTACCTCGTTCGCCACAGGCTGGACGATCGCCCCTGCCGGTTCGACGTGGTGGCAATCGACGCCGCGGCGAATCCCCCGCGAGTTGAGGTTTATCAGAATGCGTTCGAGTCGATTTATTGAACTGGTAGAGGGCAATATCGAACTGGTAGAGGCCGACCTTCAGGTCGGCCTTGCGACGGCATGAGCGAACTTCGTAAAGATCCTGTTACCGGCCGCTGGGTCATCATCTCCACCGAACGGCGCAAGCGCCCCTCCGATTTCCGCCTCGAGTCGGTCAGCATCGCTCCCGATGACGGCTGTCCCTTCTGCGAGGGGCACGAGGACATGACGCCGCACGAGCTGCTGGCGCATCGGAACGGCAGCGCGCCGAACGGGCCCGGCTGGAGCCTGCGCGTCGTGCCCAACCAGTTCCCGGTCCTCCGCGTCGAAGGCACGCTCGACCGCCAGGGCGAGGGGCTCTTCGACAAGATGAACGGCATCGGCGCCCACGAGGTGATCATCGAGACGCCGCGCCATCAGGAGTCGCTGGCGACGATGGGGGAGGGGGACGTCGAGCAGGTGCTCTGGGCGTTCCGCGAGCGCGTGCAGGATCTGAAGCAGGATCGCCGCTTCCGCTACATCATCGTCTTCAAGAATCACGGCGCGGCCGCCGGCGCCCATCTCGATCATTCACATTCGCAGCTCATCGCGCTGCCGATCGTTCCGCGTGAAGTGCGCGACGAAATCGACGGCGCTCGGTCGCACTACGCGGCCAAGGAACGCTGCGTCTTCTGCGACATCGTCCGGCAGGAGACGAAGGAGAACCGGCGGGTCATCGCGGAGAACGGGGACATGGTGGCGGTGGCTCCGTATGCGCCGCGGTTTCCGTTCGAGACGTGGATTCTGCCGAAGCGGCATCAGTCGACGTTCGAGGACGCGCCGCGGCATGAATATGCGTCGCTCGGGCGGCTGCTCGGCGACATCCTGCGGCGCATGAACCGCTCGCTGAATCTGCCGCCGTACAATCTGCTCATCCACAGTGCGCCGCTGCACGAATCCGCCGCAGCGGACTTCTATCACTGGCACGTCGAGATCATCCCGACGCTGACGAAGGTCGCCGGCTTCGAATGGGCGACCGGCTTTCATGTGAATCCAACGTCGCCGGAAGAGGCAGCGCAGGTATTGCGGGAAGCTCGTACGTAGTGTCCGCCTTCAGGCGGACCTCTGAAGGGTAGGGGCCAACCGAAGTTGGCCCCCATGACTGCTACCTGCTGCCGATACCGAAGGTCACGCCGACGTTGAAGCGGAAGCCATTCACGTCCTCTCCGAAAAGGACAGTGCCGTCCTCCTTCGCGAAGAGACGGAGATAATCGAGGCCGACGCGAAGGCCGACACCGCCGCTGCCGAGCACGTTCACGCCGCCGCCGATCTGCAGGGCGAAGTTCGTTTCGGTCTCCTCCAGATCGAAGAGCTCGTCGGTCGCCTTGATCGAGACACCACCGACGAGTACCTGGCCGAATCCGCGCACGCGGCCAGGCGAACTCCCGCGGATGCCGGCCATGTACGTGTGGATATTCAACTTGAACTCCTCGTCTTCAAACTCGTCTTCGAAGGTTTTATAGTTCCCCGTCACCTGGCCGACGATCGAGAGCGTGTCGCTGATATTGCCAGCGACGTCGGCGTACCATCCCTTCGGGAACTTCTCCCACTCTTCGTCGCCAGAGGCTTTGGCCGTCAGCCAGTTGTAACCGACCGACACTTCAGCCTTGGGCGTATCCTGCGCCGCCGCAGGAGCTGCAAAGCCGACCACCATGAGGCACAGAGCCATCCCTCCGAGCCACTTCATCGATCCACGCACGTGTACCTTCCGTTCTGCCGCGGTGTTGTCGTTGCAGACGTCCGTGTCGCGGCCCGCGGACGTCCGAAAACCTACGGTAGCGTAACGATCGATCCCTCACAAGCATTAACGTCGCCAATACCTCGTGGTGCTACCATTAATTCCATACTGATGAGAGTGTTACGGGCATTCCTAGTTATCGGTTCCCTGACCGCGCTCGCCTGCGGTTCGTCCGGGTCCGACTCGCCGCTCATCCTCGGCAGCGACGGCGTGGCGGCCGCACCGGGACCACGGACGCTCACGTCCTCTCAATCAAGGTCGCTGCAACGGAAGATCGCGGCTGCGGGGGAGGCCTGCGACGAGGTGGCACAGACGTACCTTCGCGACGTCACCGCCGGCGCAGAGGCGTGGGA
>JBOGIQ010000503.1:0-3305 GCA_050742535.1 Vicinamibacterales bacterium
GGAATGCGATCGCTCGCCGTCAGAATCTTCACGGCATCGTCATAGATGCCTTTGAAGCGCTTGTCGTTCTGCAGCTGCGGCAGGGAGCGGGCGTTTTCGGCCTTGGCCCACTCCAGCGCCTTGGCGCCCTCGATCTCCTCCATCCAGACGTAGGGGTCGTCTTCGTTCGCTGCCGCGAGGAGCGTGGATGCGCAGAGGATGCTGATCAGAATGCGCTTCATGGTCCTTTGTCCTTCGTTCTTGGTTCCTGGTCCTACTTGGCGGGAGCTGGCGTTCCGCCGCCAGGTCCGCCGCCGCGCGGAGGCCCGAAGTTGGTCGTCACCGGTTCGCCCTTCAGTTCCTGGTAGGCGACGTTGATGTTGATGAGCGCGCGCGCCCTCGGCGTGTTGCCGTATTCAAGACCCGGCAGCAGTTCCTGCTTCATGAACACCGCGAGCCTCTTGTTCTTCTCGAGCTCGGCCAGCGCCTGTTCCGGCGTATCGCCTCGCTTCAACGACCGCTGAGCCACCGTGAGCAGCTCGCGGCTGAACTCGGTGTAGGCGCGGAACCCGGCCCACGTATTCACGTTGCCGTGACCCTCGATAACGAGGTCAACATCCTTGATCGCCTTCAGGGCCTTCTCCAGCGTGTCGGGCAGCGCAACCACGCTGCCCTTGGTCTGCGGGTCGATGAGCGGCGCCATGTTCCACGCCATGAGGTCGCCGATGCACATCGCTCGCAGGGCGGGAAAGACGACAAACGCGTCGCCGTCGGTATGACCGGCGCCGAACCAGTAGAGCTCGATCCGGTCGCGGCCGCTGCCGAGCCTCGCAACGTTCGAGAAGGTCGTGTCCGGCATCCAGGCCCGATTGGCTTTCGGGTTGGCCGTCACCCACTTCTTCGTGTTCTCGTGCGTGACGACCTGCACGTTGGGCCGCGCCGCCTTGAAGTAATCGTTGCTGCCGTTGTGATCCGGGTGCACGTGCGTGTTGATCAGCGTGGTGACCGGCTTGTCGGTGACGGTCCGCACCTGCTTCATGATCTGTTCGCCGTTGTTCGCCAGCTTCGTGTCGACGAGCACGATACCGTCGGCGGTAATGAACACCGTCGTGTTGCTGCCCGCGCCGGGAATCTTGTACAGGTTGTCCTTGATCTTCTCGATCGTGCCGGTCGGCGGAATGGGGTTTCCGCCGCCACGGCCGCCGCCACCGCGCTGCGCGGCCGCACCGGCCACTGTCAGACCCACCACCACGATCGCCGTCAGAACTGCCGAACGTTTCATCAACCCTCCGAATAACTACCTATTCTAGCGGCCGGCCGGACTCGGAGTGGGCGGCTCCACGAGCGCTCCAGACGAGGGACGCGAGCGCGACTGCATCGCCCGCTGCCAGCGACTCAGATGACGACCTGCCGGAGCGGACTCCGGCACCTGCAGGAGCTCGCCGCCCGCCTGTCGTGATTTCAGATACAGGAGAACGGTCATCGTGGCCGTGAGCGGCGCGACAAACACATCAAGCAGTTGATACATCGCCGAAGACCACGAGCCGTCGATCGCAAAACCCAGCTCCAGCGGCTGCCAGTTCTCATCCAGCCTGAACACGAAGTTCATATCAACCGCGGACAACCACACCACCAGCGGCAAGGCAAAATGCAAAGCCGTAATGATGACCACGGTGCTCCACGCCCGCCGCGCCAGGTGTCGCGCGCGGCGCAGCGCCTCGCGCGCGCCGCAGTCTTCCATGATGACGACGGGGGCGTACAACACGTACGCGACAGCGGCAATCACTCCAGGAACAATCAGCAGAAGCGACCACGCCGCGGTAATGGCAACAACCATCGCTGTCGCCAATGCGAGCGGCTTCCAGCGGCGCCGAACGGCGGCCCAGGCATCGCGAACCGATGCGGGGCGCAGCGGCGCGACGAATGCCTGAAAGACAATCGGCGCGACGATCGCCGGGATTGCCAGGTAGGTACCAATGTTCAGCGCGATCATCCCCGCGACGATGACGAAGCCTGCCGCACCCGATACCCCGCCCCGCGAGTCGACGACCGCGAGGCCGATGAGAAAGAGCATCAGCGGCACGTACGCGAGAACCGACAGCCGCAGCAGCACGGGGAACCGCTCGCTGTACAGCGCCAGCGCCTGACGCAGCAGCGTCCCACTTCCCTCCGCCGCAGCCCGGAGTGCGGATGCGAATCCACCCGCCCGCGACGGTCGATCGGCCGGATCCTTCGCCAACGCCGACGTGATGACGCGGGCGACACCGCGCGGGACGTGACGTGCGCGCGTCCGCAGGGCAGCCGGAGCCTCCGTGAGATGCTGCCGCATCACCGCCGCCGCGTCACCCGTGAACGGCGGCTCTCCCGCCAGCAACCGGTACGCGATGATCCCGAGGCTGTAGATGTCGGACCGGCCGTCGACCTCGTCGCCGCGGCATTGTTCGGGGGACATGTAGGTTGGCGTTCCCGTGACCGAACCGAATTGCGTCAGGACGTCACTTGAAATCGTCACCGCATCGGCCTGCGCGGCCGGAACAAAAACCGTCTCTCCCTCCGCCGGGTCCACCGGCGGCGGCGCGGCACCAGACTGGGCAGGCGGATCGGCGAGGTGTCCGAGCTTGACGAGGCCGAAATCCAGAACCTTGACGGTATACCCGCCACGGCGATTCGGCTCGAGCCAGATGTTTTCGGGCTTCAGATCGCGGTGCACGATTCCCTGCCGGTGCGCCTCGTCCAGCGCGGACGCAACCTGCTCCAGGATGTCCACGGTCCAACCGACCGGCAAACGAGGCTCTTCGGCCAGGATGTCCGACAGCGTGCAGCCATCCAGATACTCCATCACCAGATACGCCACTTGCCCTTCGTCTATCGCCGCAAAACCGAAGTCGGTGACGTCGACGACGTTTGGGTGGCGCAGCCGCCCGGCGGCCTCCGCTTCGCGCCGGAAACGCTCGACGAACTCCGGCCGGCTGGTCAGGTGTGGCCGGATCACTTTGATGGCGACGGTCCGCGTGGTGTGGAGGTGCGTCGCGCGATAGACTGCACCCATCCCGCCCTGTCCGACGAGCGACTCGATTCGATACTTGGCGTCGAGCAGATCGCCGACGCGTACCGGGTTCTCTGCAGCCATCGTGCGGGTCCGAAATTGTACGAGGAATCGATGACTGGCGTTAATCAACCGAAACGGCCGTCCGCACGCGCATGTCTTGCCGCGATGGCGGTTTGTTGTCTCGTCCTGCCGGCTGCGGGTCAGCAAAAACGCTCGATGACCGAACGCGACCTGTTCGCGTTCGTCTGGGTTGCCGACCCACAGATGTCCGCGGACG
>JBOGIQ010000504.1:0-3303 GCA_050742535.1 Vicinamibacterales bacterium
ACGATGGACCGTGCCTTCCGGAACCTCGTCACGGCGTTCGGGCAGTCGGTAAACGATGCGGCGCTCATGTGCTCGACCACCCCTGCCCACCAGTTGGGCCTTGGCCAGCTGGGACGGATCGCTGAAGGCGCGCAGGCCGACGTCGTCGTGCTCGACCGTGATTTTCGAGTCGTTCGGACCTTCGTCGGAGGGACCCAGGTCTGGCCGCACACCCCGCTCGCGGCCGGGTGAACATCGAACCACGCCGACGCGTCTAAGCCGCCATGAAGAACCTCGCCCTTTGCCTGCTTGGGTCGGCTGCACTTGCCAGCGCCGCCTGCACCATCGACGTGCACGGAATGGATGGTCAGGGTGTCACTGTTCGCGAGCAGAGGCGCATCCCGCTGACCGGAAGTCCCAATGTCACGATTCGGACCTTCGACGGCTCCATCGAGCTGCGGTCGTGGGATCGCGACGAGATCCTGCTCGACATCGAGCGGCGCGCTGAAACAGCGGTAGACGCGAAAGTGATTGAGGTCGAGACGTCGGAGGCCGGCGGCAACGTGCTGATCGAAGCGAAACACCCGGAGCGCCGGGGGTTTCTGGTGCATATGCACCGCTCCCCGAGCGTTCGCATGATGGTCACGGTTCCGCGGACGCTGAATCTCGAAGCGCGAACGGCGGATGGTTCCATCGACGCCCGCGACCTGTCCGGCCGGCTCGAGCTGCGGACCGGCGACGGTTCGGTGCGGCTTCAGCGAATCGACGGCGATCTCACCGTCAGTACGGGCGACGGGTCGGTGTCGGCGCGCGAGCTCGGTGGAATGGTGGTCGTCAGTACCGGCGATGGCAGCGTGGACATGAGCGGCCGGTTCGGCGCACTGCGGGCGCATACCGGCGACGGTTCAATCGCGATCGATGCGCTGGCTGGAAGCACGATGCAGCGTGCGTGGACGATCAGCTCCGGCGATGGCGGCGTCACGATTCGCCTGCCGCCCGATTTCAACGCGGACGTTGACGCGCGGACAGCCGATGGTTCGATCTCAACAAGCGGAGACATCGCTCAGACAGCGCCTGCCGGCGAATGGAAGCGCCGGCGTGTCATGCGCGGGCGGGTCGGCACCGGCGGAGAGGTGCTGACGCTTCGCACGGGTGACGGATCGATCAGAATCGTCGCCCGATAGAGGGTTGACCGCTGTGGGGCGAGCCTTTCAGGCTCGCCGCGCGAACCCGCCCCGAAGGGTTCGCGCCACGGAACGGATGTGCACTACCGTATCGGCGCCGTCGCGTACTCGGTCCGATCGTCGACGCCAGCTCCCAGAAACGCGTCGCGGCGTTCGCGGCACTTGCTGCACAGACCGCAATGCCGTCCCGGCCGCGGGTTCATACACGAAAGCGTCAGCTCCAACGGAACGCCCAGCTCGACGCCGAGCCGGACGACATCACTTTTTTCCATTGTGGCGAACGGCGTGCCGATCTCGATCGTGTGATTGAGGCCGAGCGAGAGCGCGCGGCTCATCGCGCCGAAGAATTCCGCGGTCGCGTCGGGGAACGGATTGTGTGCCAGGGTGGCCAGAACGACGCGGTGCAGATCGTGCTGCGCGCAGTAGATCGCCGCCTTGCTGAGCAGCATGATGTTCCGGCCCGTCAGGTAAACGTCCTCGTCCGGGGTGTCGAACGCCGGCGGCTGTCCGGTCAGAGCCCAGTGCGTCGCCGGGTACAGGTCACGCGCGTCGAAGGTCAGGCGGGTGAGTGATTCAACGCCGCCAAAGGCCGGCCCGTCGAGCAGCCGGCTGGTCGCTTCGAGTTCTTCGGCTTCCCAGGCCAGCCCGCAACTCACGTACACGGCATGAACGCCACCATTCCGCGCCTCGGCGGCGGCAAGCACGGCGCTGTCCAGTCCGGCGGAGAAGAGCACGGCTGTGGGCATTGGCCACTACATTAGTTCAGGACCCAGGACCCAGGACCCAGGACGGACCAAGCACCAAGGCCCAAGGACCAAGTACGATTACAAGCCTATGTACTCCGTCACCAAGAGGATCGAGTTCTGCTACGGCCATCGATTGATGGATTACGACGGCGTGTGCCGTCATCCGCACGGCCACAACGCCATCGTCGAAATCGACATCAGGGCCGAGCGGCTCGACGGACGGAACATGGTGGCGGATTTCACCGACATCAAGCGGGTGGTCAAGGGGTGGATCGACCGTGAGCTCGATCACAAGATGATCCTGCGCAGGGACGACCCGCTTGCCGAGGCGCTGCGGCAGCTTGGCGAGCCGATGTACCTGCTCGAGAGCAATCCGACCGTGGAGCGCATCGCCCAGCTCATTTTCGACACGTCGCGCGAACAGGGACTGCCCGTGTCGCGCGTCACCGTGTGGGAAACGCCGACCTCGTGGGCGACCTACACCGCCTGATCGCATTCGACCTCGACGGCACGCTCGTCGACTCGCGCCGCGATCTCGCCGACTCGGCGAACGAGCTGATCACCGAGCTCGGAGGCTCTCCGCTGCCGGAGGAAGCCATCGCGCGGATGGTGGGCGAGGGGGCGGCCGTGCTCGTCCGCCGGGCACTGAGCGCCGCCGGCGTGACCGACGTCCGTGCGGCCGTGCCGCGCTTTCTCGAGATCTACGAGACGCGTCTGCTGCGGCATACCCGCGTCTACCCGGGTATGGAGGAAGCGGTCCGGTTTGCGCGGACGCTGGGCCGCCTTGCCGTGCTCACGAACAAGCCGCTGCGGCCGAGCGAACGGATTCTCGAGGCGCTTGGGATGCGCGACCTCTTTGACTTCGTCGTCGGCGGTGATGGGCCGATGCCGAGAAAACCGGATCCGTCGTCGCTGAACGCGTTGATTCACGAGGCGGGAGCGGCGCCCGCGACGTCCATGCTCGTTGGCGATTCAACGATCGACCACGAAACCGCAGTACGAGCGGGTGTGCGCTGCTGCATTGTGTCGTTTGGGTTCGGCTACGAGGCTTTTCCGGAGAACCGGCTGCGCCCGGACGACCGCGTGGCTGCCGACGCCGGCGCGCTGCGCGAGGTGCTGGCGGCGTTCGCGCGCGACGGTCAGCGCCTGAACGGGAGCTCGTAGGAGAAGTAGCCGAAGACGCCGGCATCGGTCGTTCCCGACGTGAACGAAATCGGCACGCCTATGCCGACAATCGTTTGCGCGTCGCCGATGTCCCAGCCCGTTCGCACGCCGGGGATCACGGTCGTACCGTAGGTTCTCCCGGTCACGACGCCGTCGATTTCTTCAGCCCACTCGAACACGCCTTCGAGCATCAGGTTCAGCATCGGGCGCACGCGCCAGATGCCGCTTGC
>JBOGIQ010000505.1:0-3293 GCA_050742535.1 Vicinamibacterales bacterium
GGTCGGCATCACACACGCCGGCGACATTTGCTTCCGTCTCGCCGAGGAACCCGCCGGGCGTAAGCCCGCATGGGTCGATCGTGTAAATCGCGACGCCCCCGCGCATGGCCTCGGTCATCGCCGCGCGGAGGTCGTCGAATTCGTGCGATCGGACGCCGCCGTTGTAGTCGATGACGCTGTAGACGTCCCCAACTTCCTGTGTGACGTAGATCAGCGCCTTGCGGCGCCCGTGGATGCCGGCGAGCGAGGCGATGAGGGCCTTTAACGCTGCCGCCCGAGATCGCTGCGCAAGCGGCGATCGGTCCGGACGCCACGTTCCCGGGCGCTGGTCCGGCGAGGGGGGGGCCCCAAAGCCTCCTTGCAACCTGTTGATGGCCGCGAGAAGCAGGCCGCGATCGCCCGTGAAGTCCTGCCCGGCCGCCGACAACGCGCGGCCGACGTTGACGACGACGCCCACGTCGTTTGGTTCGAAGTGGCGCTCGATGAACGTGGTGAGAAAGTGCCGAGCCCGCAGCGCCAGGTCCGCGCCGACCTCGTCGAGGGCGATGACGTAGAGGCGGCCCTCACCGCCGCTGTTCGTCGCGACGTCGGGTCGCGGAGTACCAGGTGAGAACGGCGGTGGCGCGTTGATCGGAATGATCACCTCCGAAAAGGAGGTGATCGCCTGTGGCTTGCCATCCTCGAGCAGTTCGAAATCCTCGAGGCGTAGATCGCGGACTGGATTACCGTCGCGATCGGTGACGAATACGTCGACCTGGACGGCTTCGACCTGCGCGCGGAACGTCGGTGCCGGCTGCTGCGCGGAGACGGCAGTGGTGATGGCGACGGCGAGTCCCAGCCCGGCGAGCCGAGGTATCGTCCGCCGCATTGTCAGGCCTTACTTCTCGGCGTTCGGATTCGACGATCCCGCGAACAGGCGCCGGCCGTCCGGGAACATGATGCTGCCGGCGTTGGCCGTGTTCGATCCGTTCCGCGCCTGCCACCCCTGAATCACGAGTACGGTGCCGGCCGGCAGATCTTCCTTCCGCCAGCCGCGCCGGAACAGGCCGTTTGCCGCACCGGTCTCGAACGCCCACCGCTCGGTCTTGCCGTTGGCGGCGGCGACGTCCAGGTAAATCCACGCGTGGGGGTTGGACCACCGCATCTCGACGACCTTGCCCGTGATCTTGATCGGCTTGTCGGCGTCGAATTCCGCCGCGAACGCATGATGAGCAACTGCCGGTGCCGCGGCCAGGCACACGGCCGCGGCGACAGCCGCGCAGAGAATGAAGCCGCGAATGTTCTGCATTATTTTTTCTCCAGCCCGATACCTGCATCCTTCACGTCTTTCATGTGCTGCAGGTCCTGGTTGTCCTCGTGGCAGGCGACCTCGAGCATCTCGCCCTTCTCGTCCCGGTTGAACTGCACTTCGACCGTAAACGGCCGCGTATATACGAGCGGGTCGGTCAGCGTCGCCCTGTAAATAATGGTATTCGCATTCACCGGCGTAAATCGCTCGACGACGGTCAGCGCGTGGCTGGTGATCTCGCCCGCCTCGTTCAGCCACGGCTTGCCGGTGAAGTTCCGGCTCTCGACGACGAGCGTGTCGCCCTCCCAGCGGCCAACCGAGTCACCCTGCCACAGGCGGACGGTATCGGGAAGATGCCTGCGTTTCGGGTCGATTGGAATCTGCCGCCACGCCATGCGTTCGAAGAGCACGACCAGGTGGGTCGGCGTCTGCATGATGAAGAACGGCGACGGCACGTAGAAGCCGCGCGGCACGCCTGCCGCCATCACGCAGTGCGCCGTCGGGTCGTCGTAGCCACGCGCCGGCGTCTGCCGGCTCTTCAGCTCCTCCCGCGCCCAGTCCTGCATCGGGAGCTTGCCGTCCGGCGGATCCACGACGATCCCCTGGCCCGGCGGGAGCATCGTCGCCCCCGCATGCTCCTCGAGGCCGTAATTTGCGCCGCGGCCCTGGCTTTCATAGAAGCCCGACAGGTCAGGCTTGCCGTCCGGCATCCGGCGCAGTGGTCCCGGTGCAGGGGCGGCGCCACGCCCACGTCCGCGTCCGGCTGCACCAGCACCCGCCTGGCCCGCAGGACCGGCGCCCTGTCCGCGCGGAGGAACGGCAGGCGCACCCTGTCCGTACGCGTCGCCCGCGGCGAGCGCAACGACGAGCGCGGCGAGCGCAATTTTGAATTTTGAATTTTGCATTTTGCATTCCGGCGCGTTGAATTCCCGCGCGCTCATTTCGGATACCACGTTCGCGGCTCGCGGTGGAAAGCGCCGCTGACCTCCTCGCCTTCGGCGACGCACTGGTATTCGAGGATCCGATCCATGTCCTTCACGCGATAGAGCGGCATGCTGATCTTCCACGCCCGCGTGAACACCTTCGGATCCTCCATCGTCGCCTCGTAGCGCATCGTGTCGGCGTCGCTGAGCGAGTACCGCTCGGTCACCTTCAGCGCGTTGCTGTGGAAGTTGCCCGACGAGTCGAACCACGTCTTGTCGTTATGGTTCGTCACCTCGACGACGAGCGTGTCGCCTTCCCAGCGTCCACGCGAGTCGCCCATCCAGAACTCGATGCCCTGCACCGGCTTGCTGCCGTTCGTGTAGATCAGCCGATGGACGTTCGTCCACTCGAACGTCATCGCCACGTGCGTGCTGCTCTGAAAGATCTGAAACGGGAACTCGAGATACATGATCCGCGGCACGCCGGGCATGTAGCACTTGCTGAACGGGTCTTCGGTGTAACGCTTGGCGAAGTTCTCCTCGCGCTGCTTCAGCGCCCATTCCTGATACGGGATCGTGCCGCCCTCGACGACGCTGCGCCCGGCCGGCATGTTGAGCCGGGCGTGATGGTCCTCGAGGTTGTAAAAGGCCCGATTGCGCACCTGCCAGATGCCCTGGAGGTTCGGCTTGCCGTCGGGCATGCGCGGGATCTTTGTCGTGGCGGTTTGCGCAGCCGTACCGCCTGTCAGCTGGGGAAGACTGCCGATCAGAAGAGCCGCCAGGAACACACCCGCAGCGGCGCTGAGACGTTTACTCATCAAAAAGTGCCTTTGAATGATTCGCGGACCTGACAAGGTCCGCGCCACGATCCCCCGTGGTCATGGCCTGCGGGAAATATTACTATCCCGCGCATGCGGACACGAGCGTTCGTCCTGGCTGCGGCCTGCGTTCTGCTAAGCGCACGAACCCCCGCGCAGGAAGGCCATCCATTGACAGGCACGTGGGCCGGCGACTGGGGGGCGGCCGGAGCGCAGCGAACGCACATCACGATGGTGATGAACTGGGACGGCAAGGCCGTCACC
>JBOGIQ010000506.1:0-3288 GCA_050742535.1 Vicinamibacterales bacterium
CCCGATCCCTAATTCGGCGACGGCCTCTCGATCGCATCGATGACGATGACGTCGCGAGGCGCGTGCGTTGGCTCGAGGCGCAGACCGAGCTGCTGTTGCAGCGCGTCGAAGATCCTCGGTCCAGGAGGCACATTCGTGGGCTCGGACGGGGAGGAGGGGCCAGGGTCCTCCTCCGGTGCGAACTCCAAGATCCAGTCGAACATGTCCGTGATGCCCGTCTTGTCGTAGACCCGCACGGGGCCGACAAGTTCCCTAAGTTCCCTCCGCCCCAGAACCTGCGCGAGTGCGCTGAATGTGGAACCGCCGGCAACCAACACCCGGTTCGGCCCATTGCGATGGAGGACGTACCCGCAGACCCGCTTCTGGCCGCCCCGGACATCCGAGAGCGTCGGCCGGCCCGGGAAGTTCATCACCAGATACCCCCCAGGTGGGCCTGACGGGCCACCCAGCCGGCCGGCTGGCGTACATGAATCCGGTGCCGCGGGCTTGATCTTGAGACCGCCTGGGGCCACTACCAGCGCCAAGGCGGGCACCTGCTCGGTCTCGACGTGCGCCTTCAACTTGAACCGCCGTTCGAGGAGCGCCCGCAGCATCGGACCCGACATCGATGTGGCGTTGACCGTCCGACAAGGCCCGTTCGGGGACGAGGGACGGCCACCCCTAGAAAAACGAGGAAGGCACGCGTCGTTCCCGGGGTCGAGCCCCTCCGCAACCGCCTCGATCGTGTACCTCTCGGTGAGCACCCAGTCTGGCCCACCGCGAACGCGTTGCCCGTCTTCGGGTGGGGCTCCGAATACTCCGCCGGCTCCAATGGGTTCCTGGCGTTCAGGCGCTTCTATAACCTCCCAGCGGCCCGTCACGTAATTCACCCGTGAACCAGCCCCCACTTCCTGGGTCACTGTTGTATATCCATAGGCCGTCCGGATCAGCGTGGCGGGCGTCATGCACAGCACATACAACCGGCCGGGCGTCATGTAGAGGCTGTTCGGGCCGCCACCGCCACGCCCACTCACGGCCGCCGGCACGTTGTCGGGATCGCACGGCCTGACCGAGGCTTCTTCGAATTCGAGCGCGGCGGCTTGTGCTGCGGGCGCCTGCCTGTCCGCCGAAGCGCCGAGCGCGAAGGTGGACGCGCTGGTGACATTCGTCTGCCGCGCCAGCGGTGTGAGCGGGGTCGTGGTCTGCGCCACGCCCTTCATGAACGCGTTGACTTTCGCGAGGTGCTCGGTGGCGTTGCGGCTCCAGGTGAGGTCATCCCGCAGCGGGCGCGCGGCAAGCGTCGGAGTCGTCGAGAACTGTTCACCGGGATGCAGCACGGTCTCAAGTCCACGTTCGTGCACCCGCACGTTGCCTGCGATCGCCGCGACACGCGTTCCACCTTCCACGGTCTTCACGAGCGACGTCGTCCCGGCGACTGCGATCGACAAGTTGCGCGTACGCACCGAGAGACTTCGGCCGGGCTGGGCGACAGCATTGACGATGATGTCGCCAGCGAGAAGCCGGATACCGATACCGTCCGCCGCCGCTTCGAGCGACAGCGCCGACGCCGACCGCATCTCGACGCGTGCTCCATCTTTCAGTGTCAGCTGCAGGCCGCGCGGGTCTTTCGCGCTGACGAGGGTGTTCGGCTCGACCGTGTACTTCGATCCGTCCGCCGCCTCCACGGTCGCGAGCCATTCCGCCCGCGGAAAATAGGTCGTGACCGCAAAAACGAGCACTGCCGCGGCGACCGCGGACGTCATCAGAATTCGATTCCACGAAGCCGACGAAGCGCTGCGGGTGAAGAGGTCCGAGTGACCGCGTCCCTCGCCCTGATGATGAGGCATGACTCGCAATCGATGGAGCACGCGAGCGGCAGCAAAGTCGCTCTGGTGATCGGTGGCCAGCGGGACGTGAGTTCTGATCACCGCATCTATATCGTTCAGGTTCGGTTTCATCGTTGTTCTCCCGAGATTGCCTGGAGCATCAGCTTCTTGAGACGCACGCGTGCTCGGTAGAGCGTGACTGCGATGGTGCCTCGTGACGCTCCCAGCAGCCGGGCGACTTGAGCATCGGAGTAGCCGTGCACATAGTGCAGGACGAGGATCTCGACGGCGCGAGGCCGGAGCTGATGAATCGCGTTCAACAAATGCCGCTGGAGGTCTCCGGTCGACTCCTGGTCGGCGGGACATACCGGAGCGAGGAGCTCCTCAACATCGCGGACGAGCTCCTCACGTCTTCGCGCTCGGACCACATTCAGCGCCACATTGACAGCGGCACGGTACAGGTACGCGGCGGGGTTGCCCATGACCACTGGGGATCGGTCATAGCGGAGTAATTGGAGGAACACCGTCTGCAGAACGTCCTCGGCGTCCTGCGCGCGGCCCGTGACGCTATAGGCGGTGCGGTACACGAACCGGTGATATTCCCGGAAGAGTTTTTCGAATTGTTCGCCCAAGTCGGCACCAGCCAGGTCTCGACGCGCAGCACCGCTCATCCGACTCTCCCCAGTGGGAGGACAACGAACTGCTGGATTTGTTAACACTCTTCGGGGGGAAGCTGAAATCCGAGGTGATTTCTGAGAGTTTCGCGGGCGTGAAGCTCGGAAGACGCTCGCGCCGAGTGACATGTCGAGTGACATCGAGCCGGCACAGGCCGCAACCCTACCTGCAACGCCGTCAGCGTCTTCGCCCGAACCAGGCGAGTTCGAATCCCAGACGGGTCTAGCAGCACCAACTTGCTGCAGTCAGCTGTCGTGCCCTTCGGGCAGCGGCGTCTCGGCGGGCCGCTGCGTGAGCGCGCCACGGCAAATGGTCACAACGACGGGCTTGGGGTCGTTTTACTGTATGTCATATACTGTGTGACATACACTATCCGTCACACAGGGTTTAGATGAGCACCGAACAGTTCGATTCGCTGCGTCTCGAGCTTCGCCGCGGCTGCCTGGTCATGGCGGTCATGGCCCAGCTCCGAACGGAGCACTACGGCTACACGTTGAAGAAGGAACTGGCAGCGCGAGGCATCGAGATCGACGAGGGGACGTTATACCCGCTGTTGCGCCGCCTTGAAAGCCAGGGCCTGCTGGTGAGCGAGTGGCGCGAGGAAGGCAAACGCAACAAACGGTTCTACCGCCTGTCGTCGGACGGCAAGCGAGTGCTCAAGGAGCTGCTCGCAGAATGGCACTCGCTCAGTGCGTCGGTCACACGTATCGTCGGCAACCGTTCAGCGGCATAGAGGAAAACGGGACACATGGAGCTTCTCGATCGCTACCTCGGAGTGCTGCGGTTGTTCTTACCGCGTCGTCAGCGC
>JBOGIQ010000507.1:0-3279 GCA_050742535.1 Vicinamibacterales bacterium
GCAACAAGCTTGGGGTGGTAGTTCAGTTGGTTAGAACGCCGGCCTGTCACGCCGGAGGCCGCGGGTTCGAGTCCCGTCCACCCCGCCAACCTTCGCTCTGGAGCCAGGCGAAGGTTGTCCGCCAGCATCCCACTCTTCCTCTTCCCGTTCTTTAAATAGAATCGTCGCGCTCCTCACTTTGGGACGCGCGGTCAGGCGCGCCGTCCGGGGCGCGGCTACAGTTCGTCCAGCAGGAAGCCATGAGCACACTCCCGGACGCCGAACGGCTGACCGCGGTCGTCGTCGAGTCGCTTGACGAGAGCGGCGACGCGGACGCGCTGGCGCGCCGGGCTGCCCGCAGCCGCACGCAGTTCTTCCGCGTGTTTCGCGCGCTGATCGACGAGACGCCGTTGGCGATGCGCCGCCGCCTGCGGCTCGAGCGGGCGGCGTGGCAGCTCGGACGCACGCCGCTGCCGGTGACCGAGATTGCCTTCGATGCAGGCTACGGATCGCTCGAAGCGTTCACGCGCGCGTTCCAGCGGGCTTTTCGCGTCTCGCCGAGCCTGTACAGGCGGATGGGAGCCACGCACTTCCATCTGCCGGCGCCGACGTCCATTCATTTCTGTGCCCCGGCTTCCGGCCCAGAAGGAGGAACGATGGATCTGTTCGACCTGTTTTCCGGAGCCGACTCGTTTCACATCCGCAAGCTGCTGGAGCACTCGCGCCAACTGAGCGACGCGCAGCTCGACGCGCCATTGGACAACTCGCCGAACGTGTTTCCGTGGCCCGCTCCGGCGCGAAGCCTGCGCGATCTGCTGAAGCGTCTCGTGCAGACGAAAGAGATCTGGACCGCGGCGATGGCGGGCGGCGCGCTGCCGGACCTGGACGCGGAGCCGCCAGCGATGGGCACGCCCGACGCGCTCCTCACGCGCCTGGAGACGGCCGACCGCGAGTTCACGCGAATCCTCGGCGATGTTCGCAACCGCAACGCCTGGAGCGACACGTTCGTCGACGCGTTGTGCGAGCCGCCGGAGACGTTCTCCTTCGGCGGAACGTTCGCGCACATCATCACCTTCAATACCTATCAGCGGCTCGTGGCGCTCGAGGCCTTGCGGCGCCTGGGCGTGAAGGTCGCGACCATCGGCTGTCCGACGGAGTACGAGGCGACGCTGACACCCGAGCGCTGATGTCGCGCGGGATGGCACCCGGTCGCGCCGCCACCTGTGTCGTCAGCGTGGCGGAACACACGGGTTGGGCGCATCTCGTGTGCGTCGCCGCGCGCGACGGCGTGCCGGCTGTCGTCGAACGCCGGCGGGTGACGCTCATCGACGCGGGCCTGCCGACGCAGCCCTACGAGCACGATTCGCGCGCGATGCGCGAGGATGAGGCCGACGCCCTCATCGCCCGCGTCCGCCGATCGATAGCAGGCCGCAGCTCTGTTGCACTACAGCGGCTTGTTGCCGAACTGGCGCCCGGACACACCGTCGTTGCCCTCGTCATCCGTGAGCCGCCGTTTCCGGATCTTCCCCAATCGGTTGCAACGGTCCGGCAATCGCATCGTCTGACGTGCTGCGCCGACGGCATGATGTATCAGCTGGCGATGTGCCGCGCAGCGAGAGACCTCGAGCTGGACGTGCAACTGTGCCGGCGTGGTCAGGAAGCGTCGCGGGCCGCTCAACAGCTCGGTGTGGCGCCGGAGGACGTCGAGGACTTTGTCAGCCGCGCGGGGCGCCCGGCGGGTCCGCCATGGACCAGCGAACATCGTCGGGCGTTCGCAGCCGGCATCGCGGTGCTGGCTGCGCGTGCGCGCACGCGTCTCAGGATTCCGACCTAGTTCTCGACCTTGTCGTATACGGCGACATTGTGGACGCGGGCTTCCTGGCTCTTGCGATCGAACGTGATCGTCATCGTCCTGCCGTCGGCGGCGATGGTGCGGCGCGCCACGCCGTAGACGTTGCCGGCGTGCGACAGCACCGCGTCCGACGTCAGTTCGTCCACCTTCCGCAGCGTCACCGAGTCGTACTCCGGAATTCCGGTCACCATGATGTCCTTGCCGAAGTTCGCCATGTACTCGAAGCGCTCGGCGCGTCCGTCGCTGTACACGCGCGAAACGACGCCTTTGACGCCGTCGGCGCTGCGCGCATAGACGCGCGTCTCGGATCGCAGCGCCGGGCCGGGCGAATACTTCGACTTCGCGACGTTGAGGCGCCACGTCCCTATGAGCTGTGGCGGCGGTTCGGCGGTGGCGCGGAACTGATCTGCGCGAACAGTTGGTGCGAGAGGTAGCGAGACGACGAAGGCGGCGAGGACGGCGAGAAGCAGGCGCGGACGCATGACAGCCTCCTGTCTGCGGCCTTGTCGGAGCCGCGGGCGGAGCACTAGTCTATAATCCCGCGCCCAGGAGTGGTTATGGTGAAGTTCACGTTTGCCGCGCTGTTTGCCGTACTTGTGACAACTGCCATGTCAGCCCAGCAGTCGCAGTCTTTCTATGACCTGAAAACGACGTCGCTCGATGGCAAGCCGGCCGATCTTGGCCAGTTCAAAGGCAAGGTCAGCCTGGTGGTCAACGTCGCCAGCCAGTGCGGATACACGCCGCAGTACGCCGGACTCGAAAAGCTCCACCGTGAGTTGAAGGGAAAGGGGTTCAATGTCCTGGGCTTCCCGAGCAACGACTTCGGCGGGCAGGAACCGGGAACCGCGCAGGAGATTGCGACCTTCTGCAGGACCAACTACGACGTGACGTTCCCGATGTTCGAGAAGCTCGTGACCAAGCGCGGGGCCGGCCAGTCGCCCATCTACGCCTTCCTTGGGACATCGGGCAAGCTTCCCGCCTGGAACTTCAGCAAGTACGTGATCGACAAGCAGGGGCGAATCACGGCCTTCTTCCCGAGCGAGGTGACACCCGAGGATCCCGCGCTGCGCTCGGCGATCACGAAGGCGCTCAGCGCGAATTGAGTTAGGTTACACGCCACGCTAGCTCAGCGACGCGATTCACTACACGTGCGACCTGAGCAGGTGACGTCCAACAGCCGTTTTCCCCAGCGACTCGAGCGGTTGCGCGCGTCGTCTCATGGCATACGCATTGCGGATGTGACAATGGGATTACCGCATGACCCTGTCAGAAAGAGCCGCCGCCCTCGTTCGCTCGCAGCGGCACCTGTTCGTATCGTTCCTCGTCGTAATCGCCGTGCTCGTCTGGGGTGCCGTAGGGGCCTCTGCCTGGTGGATCAAGGATGTGGTCTCGGGGCTACCCAGTCCGCGCGACGTCCGCGAGATCGCGGTCATGGCTCAGGCGACAAC
>JBOGIQ010000508.1:0-3255 GCA_050742535.1 Vicinamibacterales bacterium
GAACTGGGCACCTATCGCACCTTCTTCCTTCTCTACGCCACGTGTTTCGGGCTCGCGCAGCTCGGGCTGGCAGAGAGCCTGTACTACTTCGTCCCGCGGCAGCCGCAGCGGGCGGGCCGCTATGGCGCGAACGCCGCGCTGACGCTGACGCTCTCGGGACTGCTCTGCCTCGGGCTGCTCTGGCTGGCGCGGACGCGAATCGCCGATCACTTCAGCAATCCCGATCTGCCCCGTTACCTGCTGCTGCTCGGCACGTTCCTCACGCTGATGCTGGTGACGACGGTGTTCGAGATTCTGATGGTGTCGAGGAAGCGGCATCTGAACGCCGCCCTGACCTACGCGCTGTCCGACGTCACCCGCACCGCCTTCTTCGTCGTCCCGGCGCTGCTCTTCGTCAGCCTCGATGCGGTGTTCACCGGCGCGGTGGCGTTTGCCGCGCTGCGGCTGGTGGTGATGCTGCTCATCCTGAGGCGTACGTTCGGCGACGTTCGACCCGACTTCGGGCTGTGGCGCACCCAGCTCGCCTACGCGCTCCCGTTCGCCCTGGCCGTGAGCGTTGAGGTGATTCTCGTGACCTATCACCAATACGTCGTCGGCGGCAGCTTCGATCGGGCGACATTCGCCATCTACTCCACGGCGTGCATGGCGATTCCGCTTGTCGATCTGATCATGACGTCCACCACGAGCGTGATGATGGTGAAGATGGCGGAAGACTCCGCCGACCGCCACCTGACGCTCGCGCTGTTTCACGAGACGGTCGCACGTCTGGCGTTTCTGCTGCTGCCGGTCGGCATCGGCCTGTCGGTGCTCGCGCAGCCGTTCATCATAGGGCTGTTCACGGACAAATTCCAGGCGGGCGTTCCGATCTTCAGCGTGTGGGCGCTGACCGTTCTGCCCGCCATCGTCGCGGTCGACGCCGTGCTGCGCGCCCACGCGCAGACGCGCTGGCTGCTCGCGATGAACCTCGTCAGGCTCGGGTTCGTGGTCTCGCTCATCGGCTGGTTCCTGGGCGTCTTCGGCCTCGTCGGCGCCGTTCTGGTGACGCTGCTGGCAACGGTCGTGGCGAAAACGTTTGCGCTGGTCCGTGTGTCGAGACTGCTGCACGCCGGCCTTGGCGAGGTGCTGCCGTGGCCGGCGCTCGCCCGGCTCACGCTGCGCGCGGCGGTCGCCGCCATTCCTGCGTGGGTTACCGCGACAGCATTGGCCGCCGTGCCGCTTGTTGCGTTTGCGGCTGGCGCAAGTGTGTATGGCGTGACGTATCTGGTTCTCTGCTACGCGCCCGGCATCGCCGAGCCGGCGGCGATTCGAATTCCCATTACCCGACGTGGAGCGGACCTTGTCAGGTCCGCTCGCGCCAGCCTCGTCCGGCTCGCGCCACAGGGAGGCAAATAGCCATGTGTGGAATCGCCGGAATCGTCCGCTGGGACGGCGCGCCGGTGGCCGAGCACGACATCAGGGCCATGTGCTCGGCGATCGTTCACCGCGGACCGGACGACGAAGGCGTGTACCTCGGCGACGGCGTCGCGCTCGGGCAGCGGCGGCTCAGCATCATCGATCTCGAGGGCGGCCATCAGCCGCTGTCGAACGAAGACGGCACTGTCTGGATCGTCTTCAACGGCGAGATCTACAACTACCGCGAGATCCGGCGGGACCTCGAGCGGCGTGGCCACGTGTTCCGGACGGACAGCGACACGGAAACCATCGTTCACCTGTACGAAGACCAGGGCGCACGGTGTGTCGATGCGCTCCGCGGCATGTTCGCGTTCGCCCTGTGGGACGAACGCCGGCGGCAGCTGCTCCTGGCGCGCGACCGCATGGGCATCAAGCCGCTCTACTACGCGGAGCGCGGGACCGAGCTGATCTTCGCGTCCGAGCTGAAGCCGATCCTGCAGCTGGCCCATGTACCGCGGGCCATCGACTGGGGCGCTGCACACCATCTGTTTACGTTCCTGTCGACGCCTTCGGCCTCCAGCATCGTCGAGGGCATTTCGAAACTGGAGCCGGCACGTACCGCCGTGGCGTCGCGCGCACACCCCCGGCTGCGCATCGAAAAGTACTGGGACCTGCGGTTTCAGCCGAATGAAACGGCCTCTGAAGGCGAGCTGGTCGAGCAATTGCGCGGGCTGCTCGAGGAATCGGTCGCGCTCCACCAGGTCAGCGACGTTCCGGTTGGCGCCTTCCTGAGCGGCGGGATCGACTCGAGCGCAGTGGTTGCGTTGACGGCGAAAGCCGGCTTGAAGACGTTCTCGATCGGCTTTGCGGAGTCCGCGTTCGACGAACTCCAGCACGCGCGGCAGGTGGCGGCGGTCTTCAAGACCGACCATCACGATCTCGTGTTGCAGCCGGACGTCGTGCAGGTGGTCGAGGACCTCACCTGGTATCTCGACGAACCGTTCGGCGACACATCGGCGATTCCCACCTTCATGGTGTCGAAGCTGGCCTCGGAGCACGTCAAGGTGGTCCTCTCCGGCGATGGCGGCGACGAGCTGTTCGCCGGATACGAAAAGTACGTCGTGGAACAGCGCGAACGGCGCTTCGATCGCCTTCCGCGTCCGCTGCGCGCGGTGGCGGGTGGCATCGGCGGTCTACTGCCGGAGGGGATGCGCGGGCGCCGATTCCTCCGTCATCTGGCCCTCGACGGCCCGCGCCGGTACCTCGACGCCTCATCGATGTTCCGCGCCGACGAGATCCGTCGTCTGTTTCGGCCGGAGGCCGTTGAGCGCCTGATGCGGCACGATCCGCTGTCGGAATCGCTCGCCGCGCTCGGGGGCTACGGAGACGAGTGGCTGGCAGCCATCCAGTACCGCGACGTCCACACCTACCTGCCGCTCGACATCCTGACGAAGGTCGATCGGGCGACGATGGCGCATTCCCTCGAGGCACGGCCCCCGCTCCTCGATCACCGACTCGCGGAGTTCGCCGTCACGGTTCCCGCCGCGTACCGGCTGCGCGGAGGCACCACGAAATATCTGTTCAAGCAGGCGATGCGCGGCATTCTGCCGGACGCGATCATCGATCGCCCGAAACATGGTTTCGCCGTGCCGATTGCCGCATGGCTGCGCGGCGACCTGGCCGAGTTCTCGCGCGCGCTGCTGCTCTCGGACGTCTGCCGTCAGAGAGGGTTCTTCGACGCGGCTCATGTCGAACGTCTCCTGACACTGAACGCGCGCGGCCGGGATCTCGACCTCCAGCTCTGGACGATGATGTCGTTCGAGCTGTGGTGCCAGCGCTTCCTCGACCGAACGCCACGGCAAC
>JBOGIQ010000509.1:0-3252 GCA_050742535.1 Vicinamibacterales bacterium
TCCCGCTCGAGAACGGCATCATCGGCGACGACACGCGCATCCGGGCATCTCTTCCAACGATTCAATACGCGCTCGATGGCGGCGCGGCGCGAGTGATTCTCGCGTCGCATCTCGGACGGCCGAAGGGCAAGCCGAATCCGGAGATGAGCCTCCAGCCCGTTGCTGCACGGCTCGCCGAGCTGCTCGGGCGTCCCGTCTCCTTTGCCGACGACTGCATCGGTTCCGCTGCGGAGAACGCCGTTCGCTCGGCCCCGGACAGCGGCGTTGTGCTCCTCGAAAACCTCCGTTTCCATGCGGAGGAAGAAAAGAACGACGCCGGTTTCGCGCGGGCGCTTGCCGCCCTTGCTGACGTGTACGTGAACGACGCTTTTGGCGCGGCGCACCGCGCGCACGCGTCGGTTGAAGCGCTCGTCAAGCTGATGCCCGAAGCCGGCGCCGGTCTCCTCATGGAAAAGGAGCTGCGCTACCTGGGCGAGGCGGTGTCGAGTCCGGCACGGCCGTTCGTGGCCGTGCTCGGCGGCGCGAAGGTCTCCGACAAAATCGAGGTCATCGAGAATCTGATCCCGCGCGTGGACCGCCTGCTGATCGGCGGCGCGATGGCGTACACGTTCTTCAAAGCGAAGGGCCAGCCCGTTGGCAAATCGCTCGTTGAGGACGACAAGCTGGACGCCGCACGCGACATCATGGCGCGTGCCGATCAGCGGGGGCTCGAGCTGCTGCTGCCTGTTGACCACGTGGTCGCCTCAACGATCGAGGCGGGAGTGCCGGTGCAGACGATTGGCGTCGACGATGGCGCGATTGGTGACCGCATGGGCCTCGACATCGGCCCGGCAACGGTTGCAGCGTTTGCGCGTGCGTTGAACGACGCCAAGACCGTCGTCTGGAACGGTCCGATGGGCGTGTTCGAGATCGACGCGTTTGCACAGGGAACCATCGGTGTGGCGCGAGCCGTAGCCGACGTCAAGGGAACAACGATCGTGGGCGGCGGTGATTCGATTGCGGCGATCGCCAAAGCGGGCGTCGCCGGCCGCATCACGCACATCTCCACGGGCGGAGGGGCATCGCTCGAGTTCCTCGGAGGCCTGGTGCTGCCTGGTGTTGCGGCGCTGCCGGACAAGACGTAGTGTCCGCCTTTAGGCGGACCTGAAAAATATGCGCGTTCCACTAATCGCCGGCAACTGGAAGATGTTCAAGACCATCGCGGAGACGATGAAGCACGTGAAAGCTCTCCGTCCCCTGGTGAAAGACATCACCGATGTCGAGATCGTCGTCGCGCCGGCGTTTCCATCCATTCACGCGGCGGCGGAGTCGCTGCGCGGCAGCAACGTGCTCGTCGCGGCGCAGGACCTCTACTGGGAACGCGAGGGCGCATTCACGGGAGAGGTCAGCGGGGCGATGCTCAAGGACGCCGGCGCGGATCTGGTGATCATCGGCCACTCCGAGCGCCGCACGCTGTTCGGAGAGACCGACGCGACGGTGAATCGCAAGATCGGCGCAGCGTTCGCGGCGGATCTGGCTCCGATCGTCTGCGTTGGCGAGACGCTCGATCAGCGCGAGCGCGGCGAAACGCTCGACGTGCTCGATCGGCAGATCCGGGCGGGTCTCGACGGCGTCACGTCGGCGCAGCTCGCTCAGCTCGTGCTGGCGTACGAGCCCGTCTGGGCCATCGGGACCGGGCGCAACGCGACGCCGGACCAGGCAGGTGAGGCGCATGCTCACATCCGCCAGCGGCTGCGCCAGTGGTTCGGCGCCGAAGCGGCTGAACTCTGCCGGGTCATCTACGGCGGCAGCGTGAAGCCGGAAAACATTCGGGATCTCGTGGCGCAGCCGGACGTGGACGGGGCGCTCGTCGGCGGCGCCAGCCTCGACGTGAAGGCATTTTTTGAGATCGTTTCGAAGAGCCGTCCCGCGCCTGTATAATCAGGTCTTCCGTTTTTCAAGAGTTTCAATGCTGTATTACGTCGCGGTCGGAATTTACGTGCTCGTCTGTCTGACGCTGATCCTGGTGGTGCTGCTCCAGCAGGGTAAAGGCGGCGGCATTGCCTCTGCCTTTGGCGGTGGGGCGAGCCAGACGGCATTCGGCGCGCGGGCCGGAGCGACCGTGCTGTCGCGCGCGACAACCGTGTGCGCCGTACTGTTCGTCATCGGCGCGTTGTATCTCGGCATTGCCGGACAGCGTGGTCCGAGCTCGGTGGTCGGCGGACGCGCAGCGCCGCGCTCGACTACGCCAGCGGCGCCCGCGCCGGCCGCACCAGCACCGACGCAGCCGGCTCCGGCACCGGCAACACCGAAGTAGTCACAGTCTCGTAGGGCACCCTTTCAAGGGTGCCGTGCCCTCCTCGCGGAAGTGGCGGAATTGGCAGACGCACCAGCTTGAGGGGCTGGCGGTAGCAATACCGTGGGGGTTCGAGTCCCCCCTTCCGCACCAACGTTCGAGAGGGCCCGTGAAACCGGGCCCTTTTTTTCTGCAGCCCATTTCCAGCTACCGGATGGCTACCGTGAGCTCGCCAAACATGCGCGATTTCTCACCCTGTCCCGAAAGCGAGGGCTCGAAAGCGTCGGACCTGTGGTAAAACCCCAACTATGCCGAGCTTGATCCCTTCCTTCACAAGCTGGCGATCGAATCCCGAACCGCTCCGATGGGTTAGGCGTCAGACAGTACATGAGAGACGTCGGGTGCCGGGGCGGGATTCGACGCCTTGCTCAGGGTTCGTGGCGAAAGAATGCGAGCTCTCAGACGTGATGGGCGTCTACAGCGAGGGCGTCAGCATCGGCGCCCTCACCGCAGGTGAGATCCGCGCCGAGAATTTCACGATTCAACGCGACGTGATTCTCGGCGAACATCCGTCGCATGTGCATCTAATTGAACCCGGTGGGACTAAAGGGGAACGGCGCGCGCGACAATTGAAGCTGGCCGGCAAAACGCGCTGGATCTTCGGCACAAACTGGCTCGCCTGAATTTCGTTTCCGAAAATCTGACCTCATCGTTCCGTCGCGTACGGTCAGGTGGTGTATGAAACATCACCCACCGATACTCCGCGCGATTTCGTTTACCAAAATACAAGGGACGGACACGGCGCTTGTAGCCTGTGCGGTGTGAATGCAACGCTTACCGCACACAACGAAGTTCCTCCTTCGGCCGCTATCGATCGACGGACGCCAGTAGCCGAGCTGCCCCAGTTCCTCTCGGTCGAGGAGTTCGCCGATTACGTCGGCATAGGCCGCACCGCCGCGTACGAATTCGCCAGACGT
>JBOGIQ010000510.1:0-3246 GCA_050742535.1 Vicinamibacterales bacterium
GTGCTGGCGCGGACGAAGCGCATGCGCGGCTACAACGTGCTGCACCCATTTGGCTGGGACGCGTTCGGCCTGCCCGCGGAAAACGCCGCCATCAAGAGCGGGACTCACCCGGAAGCATCCACGCGCGCCAACATCGCGCACATGAAGGGGCAGCTCCAGCGCCTCGGCATCAGCTACGCGTGGGAGCGCGAGCTGGCCACCTGCGACACCGAGTACTACAAGTGGAACCAGTGGCTGTTCATCAGGATGTTCGAGCGCGGTCTGGCCTATCGACGCCGTTCGTCGGTCAACTGGTGCCCGAGCTGCCAGACCGTTCTCGCCAACGAGCAGGTCGTTGACGGCGGCTGCTGGAGATGCGGGACCCCGGTTGAAACGCGCGACCTCGAGCAGTGGTTCTTCCGCATCACCGCCTACGCCGACGAACTGCTCGACCAGACCCGCGACCTGACTCAATGGCCCGAAAAGGTTCTGACGATGCAGCGGAACTGGATTGGGCGATCGGAAGGCGCCCAGGTCGGCTTCGCGGTCGACGGCGATCCGGCAACGCGTATCGAGGTGTTCACGACACGGATCGACACCATCTTCGGGGCGACGTTCGTGCTGCTCGGTCCGGAGCATCCGCTGGTGGCGCAGTTCGCCGAGCGCTCGTCCGACCCCGCGGCGTTTCGCAAGAGAGTCCAGGCGTTTCGCACGCAGGATCGCGCCGCGCGCATCAGCGGCGAAATCGAGAAAGACGGGTTCGATACGGGTGTCCGCGCTGTGAATCCGTTCACGAACGACACGGTGCCCGTGTGGGTCGCCAATTTCGTTCTCGGTGACTACGGCACCGGCGCAGTCATGGCGGTACCGGCACATGACCAGCGCGACTTCGAGTTCGCACGCAAATTCAGCCTGCCCATCCGGGTCGTCGTCACGGCCGATGGAAAACCGCAGTCGAGCGACGCGCTGACGGAAGCGGCCGACGCCTACGGCATGCTCGTCGACTCGGGTGAGTTCAGCGGGCTGCCGTCCGAGGACGCGCAGAAGAAGATGGTTGCGCTCGCCAGGCGGCGCGGCATTGGCGACGCGACGGTCCAGTACCGCTTGAAGGACTGGGGAATCTCGCGCCAGCGGTACTGGGGCACGCCAATTCCGATGATCTACTGCGAGAAGGACGGCATCGTCCCGGTCCCGGACGACCAGTTGCCCGTGCTGCTGCCGAAAGTCACGGAATTCACCGGGCGCGGCGATTCGCCGCTGGCGCAGGTTCCCGAATTCGTGAACGTCAAATGCCCGAAGTGTCACGGTCCGGCCCGGCGCGAGACGGACACGATGGATACGTTCGTCGATTCGTCCTGGTACTTCTACAGGTTTGCCGATCCGCGGAACGACCGGACGCCAGTCGATCCGGCCACGGTGAAGTACTGGCTGCCTGTTGATTTTTACGTTGGCGGCGTCGAGCACGCCATCCTGCACCTGATCTATTCGCGGTTTTTTGCGCGCGTGTTCCGCGATCTGGGCCTTGTCGACCACAGCGAGCCGTTCACGCATCTGCTCACGCAGGGAATGGTGCTGAAGGACGGCGCGGTGATGTCCAAGTCGAAGGGCAACGTCGTTGACCCGGACGCGATGATGCAGAAATACGGCGCGGATGCGCTGCGGCTGTACGTGATATTCGTCGCCCCGCCGGAAAAGGAGATCGAGTGGACCGACGCCGGCATCGAGGGAAGCTTCCGCTTCCTCGCACGTGTGTGGCGGCTGGTCGACCACTGGAACGAGACGATTGCCGGAGAAGGCATCGACAGTCCCGACGCCTGCGATTCGCTGAACCCCGACGAGAAGGCGCTGCGCCGGAAGACGCACGACACGATCCGCCGGGTCACCGCGGACATCGAGCAGCGCCAGCAGCTCAACACCGCGGTCTCCGCGATGATGGAGCTGGTCAACGAACTGTATGCGTTCAGCGAGAAGACGGTTACCGGCGGACCCGCGCGGCGGGTTGACGAAGACGTCGAGCACGCAGGCGAGGTCGAGCGCAAGGAGACGATCTGCGTCATTCGGGAGGCTATCGAAGCGCTAATCCGGATGCTGGGGCCGTTTGCGCCGCATACCGCTGAGGAAATGTGGGAGATGCTCGGCTACGACAGCGGGCTGACGGCCGCGTCCTGGCCGGAATTCAATGCCGGCGTGGCGAAAGCGGAGGAGATCGTCATTCCCGTTCAGGTCAACGGGAAGGTGCGCGGCAGGGTCACAGTGCCGGCGGACATCTCCGACGACGAGCTGCAGCGAATCGCCCTTGCGGACCCGGGCGTTCAGGGACACATTGCCGGCAAGACCGTGAAGAAGGTTGTCGTGGCGAAGGGCCGGCTGGTATCGGTGGTGGTGGGGTAGATGAAACAGGTATCCGCCCTGGCGTTCGTCGTCGTCAGCACAGCCGTGATATCCGGCTGCGGCTACGCGCTGGCCGGTCGTGGGTCGTTCCTGCCGGCTGACATCCGTGTGGTCGGGATCCCGCTGCTTGAAAACCGTACGCCGATACAGCGCATCGATCAGGTCATCACCGAGAAGGTTCGGACGGAATTCATCGAGCGCGGGAGGAAATACGAAATCCGGTCGGCTCCCGGAGGCGCCGACGCCGTGCTGTCCGGTGCGATTACCAGCTTCGTCAGCCAGCCGGTCGGGTTGGACCAGCAGCTGGCGTCGGCGTCGCGATATCGATTCACCGTGACCATGCGCGTGCAATTCACCGATTCGCGAAACGGTGAGGTGCTCTGGTCGAATGAAGCGCTGACGTTCAGCGAGGAATACGACGTTCGGACGCGCAGCGGCACGCAGCTCGAGGGCGCCGTGCTCATCGAGCAGGAAGGGCCGGCGGTCGATCGCCTGGCTACGGATCTCGCGCGCTACGTCGTGTCTTCCATCCTCGAGGCTTTCTGATCTGCCGGTCATAACTGCCGCGGCGCTGCGCAAGGACATCGCTTCCGGCGAGACGGCACCGCTCTATGTCCTGATTGGCGCCGACGAAGTCGAGAAGGCGGAGATCGCCGCGCAATTTCAGGAACTGGTCGACGAAGGGCTGCGTGCGTTCAACGTCGATGGGTTCTACGGCGCCGACGTTTTAGTCGCGCAGGTCATCGACGCCGCCAACACCCATCCGATGATGGTGCCCAGGCGTGTCGTCGTGGTCCTCGAGGCGGAGAAGCTGCTGATCCCGAAGCGCGAGAGCAAGGCCGCTGAGGAAGATCAGGAGCGGTTGTCGGCCTTCAT
>JBOGIQ010000511.1:0-3240 GCA_050742535.1 Vicinamibacterales bacterium
CCGCCAGCGGGCGCGCAACGCGGCGCGCCGCCGCCGCGGCCGACGCAGTCGGCGCCGCTGTCGGACGGATCGCAGGGGCGCTCGGCGGACGCGCCGAAGCTGACGCCCGAGTACCTGGCCAAATGGGAGGTGATGCGCAAGTCGCGCATTTCCGGTTCGTACGAATACGACAACAACGCCCGCTGTCTCCCGCCGGGCATGCCGGCCATGATGGGGATGGCCTACGGCATGGAGATCCAGCAGACGAAGGATCGCATCACGTTCTTCAGCGAGCTGAACGACGCGATGCGGCGCGTGTACCTGGACGGCCGCAAGCCGACGCCACGGCACCTCGACGACCCGACGTACGCCGGGTACTCGACGGGCCGGTGGGAGGGGGACACGCTGGTGGTGGAAACCGTGGCGCTGCACCCCGACTCGTTCATCGAGGGATTCACGCCGCACAGCGACGCCATGACCGTCAGCGAGCGGATCCGGTTCACCAGCCCGGGGATCCTCGAGGATCGCATCACTGTGCGGGACCCCAAGGCGCTGACGGAACCCTGGCAGGCCGTCCGCACGTATCGCAAAGCATTGCCGCCGAACGACGAGCTGCGTGAGTTCGCGTGCGCGGAAGGGTTGAGCAGGGAACTGCTGAAAAAGTGACCGATCGTAGTGTCCGCCTTCAGGCGGACCTCCGGAGGATCTGATGAAACGCTTTGTTACCGTAACGGCTATCGTGCTCGCGACGATCTGGAGCGTCGGCGTGCGCGCTGCCGATCCCTCGGGCCGCTGGTCGGCGACCTTCATGACTCAGGTCGGCGAGCAGGTCTATACCTACGAGTTCATCGTCAAAGGGACGACGCTGGCGGGAACCGCGAAGGGGAGTCTCACCGGCGAAGGCAAGATCGACGGTAAGATCGACGGCGATACCCTCACGTTCGTCGAGAACACGACCTACATGGGAATGCCGCTCGCCTTCAACTACACCGGCAAGATGACGTCTGCCGATCAGATCGAGCTGTCCCGCACCCTGATGGACTTCGAGGCCGAAAAGGCCACCGCCAAGCGCGTTAAATAGATCGTTCGAATCGTTCGAATCGTTCGAGACGTTCGAAGAAGACGGCCCAATGTCAGCCGATTACACAGGAACGCGGCCGCCGCAGGCGACGCAGGCCAATCCCGCGCTGCTGCACAAACTGCTGGGCATCGGGCTGGCGATCATGGCCGTCGCCATGATCATCGCGCGGCATTCGGTCGGCGATTCGCCGCCGGGGTCGAACCTCGCGGCGTATGCGATTGCGGGCGTCAGCGCCGTCATGCTCGGAGCGGCAGTGATGCTCCTCAAGCCGCTCGTTCCTCGGCGCCGCGGCGGTCAGACCGTTGCTGCCTATTGGACTGACCGCGCCGTGGTCCCGAAGGCACTTCTCGTCTGGTTCATCCTCGAAGGTGCCGGCGTGCTGGCATCGATCTCGTACTTCCTCGGTGGCGGTGCGTACGCGTTAGTCGCGATCGCGGCTGCCGTCGCGGCGTACTGGATGAACGGGCCCGCCGTCTTCGAGCGCGAATAGCGTCAGGCCGGCCGCGCGATATACCAGTGATTCCCCACCGGGTCTTCTACGTATCCAATCCGAATGCCTGAGGGCTGATCGGCCGGCGGTGCCAGGGCTTTCGCTCCCGCAGCGAGCGCCTGTTCGTACACGGCATCGGGATCCGCCACATACAGGAAATAAGAACCAGGCATCGGGTCGGCGCTCCCGAATTCGACTGCAGCGTCGCCGATTCGCGCCCGGGCATACGGGATGGCCCCTCCGCCATGGTCGACAACGACCTCTTCCACGGCGCCAAACGCGCGCACAAGGAACTCGATATACCCGCGCACATCGTGCGCGAGCAGATACGGCGTCACGCTGCGGAGGTGAGAGCCGAGCGATTCGGAGCCGAGCGGGTGGGCGATGTACCAGCTGTTGCCGTAGGGATCGCGGATGAACCCCGAACGCTCGCCGTACGGCCGGTCTTCGGGATCGCCGATCGAGGTGCCGCCGGCGGCGATCGCTTTCGCAAACGTCGCATCGGCGTTGTCGACGAACACGTGGAAGGCGACGGGACGGCTCGGCCGAGTCGGCTCACCAGACTCGCCAATCATCAGCATCGAGCTGCCGATCCGCATCTCGCGATGGATGCCGTGGCCCGGGTTGTCGGCCACCCTCGTTTCGACGGCGTCGAACACGCGGGCCACGAAGTCCGCGAAGCCGCGGTCCGGCACCCAGACATACGGCGTGACAGTCGTGAATCCTTCCCGCAAGTAGAGTCCGGCTTCAGCCGGATTGCCGACAGCTGTCGTCATGTTCGTTCTCCGTTCGAGTTGCGCCCGCAGGCGCGTTGTGAAATCGCGGTTCGGGTAGTGCCGCAGCTCGGCCGCCACGCGCGCCAGTGGCGCCAGCGCCGTATCGCGCAGTGAGCTGGTGGCATCGCCGCGCGCGACCAGCGCGTCGATGACCCCGTCGAGGCGATCACTGAGCGGCTGATCAGCCATGCTGTCCGAAGCCTTTCCGCAGGTTCTCGATCGCGCGCAGCTGCAGCTGCTTCACTGCGCCCTCGGATCGATCGAGCGCCGCGGCAACGTCGCGGATGCTGCGCTCTTCGACAAACCGCATCTGAATCACCTGCCTCTGCACCTCGGGCAGACGATCGACGAGCTGAAACAGGCTCACACGCCGCTCGAGATCCTGGTACTCACGTTCGTCCGGCACATCCGGCGGCGGGTCGGGCGAGGTGCGCCCCTCGCGCTTCCAGTGGTCGGCAAGCGCGTTCGCCGCGATGCGGAAGAGCCAGGCGGTAAACGGCGCGCCGCGCCACTCGAAGCGGGGCAGGTGCGTGAGCGCCCGCTCGAACACCTCCGACGTGACGTCCTCCGCCAGTGCCCGGCTGCCGGCCCGGCGGCTGACATAGGCATAGACACGGTCGACGTAGCGGTCGTACAGCTCCAGAAAACGCGCGGGATCTGCCTGCGCCGCCTCGATTAAGAGCCGTTCGTCGTCGGTGCTCACGTCCACGCGCGCCAGTCAATGAGAGTAACTGGCGCGTGGCGCGAAAAGTTATGGGTTACCAGCGCAGTGCGACTCGAACGCCTTGTGCTGAGGTGTGCAGGATCGGCGTGATCGACGCGCGCGCCGCGGGAACGGATGATTGATAGAGAAGCCTCGGTCGAATCGCCGCGTCGATGCCGAGGCCGATCCCGACGCCGGCGGCTGCTCCAAC
>JBOGIQ010000512.1:0-3239 GCA_050742535.1 Vicinamibacterales bacterium
CGCGCGCCCGGCGCACCCCCGCCTCGCGGTCCGGTTCCTCGAGCCGGGCCGCCGCCGCGCGTCGGCCCCCCGCCGCCAATGAACATCAGGAAGTGCACGCCGGTGCCGACGTGCCATGCCGGCGTGGCGGCCTGGTAGGCCAGCGGCTCGAAGCCGAACAAGTCCAGATAGAAAGGTACGGTTGTCGGATCGGTCGCGCGGATGGTGAAGTGGCTGGTGTCCCTCAGCGCCATGAGGCCTTTCGAGGCTGACGGTTCCGCCGCCGGGCAGGTCGTGCCTTCCGGCCCCGAGCCACCGCAGTAGCTCACGTCGTGGAGCTGAAAGACGATGCCGCTCGGGTCGGCGACGAAGAGCTCGCGCGTACCGGCTGCCGACCCGCCGGCATCGGATCGTCGGACGCGCACCAGCGCCTGCCTTGGCCCTGGACGCGTTGCTGCGGCCGGGGCTTCGACGACGCCGTGTGACGCCAGCGTCCGCAGCGCGCGGTCGAGCGCGAAGTCGTGCACGCCGACGCCCAGCGCGCTGATGCTCGGACGCTCGCCGGCTTCGACCGGCTTCAGCGCGAGGAAGCGCGGGCCGCTGCCGATGCGCAGCAGGACGGTCGAGCCCTGGCGTGCCTGAATCGGCATGCCGAACAGCCCCTGATAGAAGGCCACCGACCGCTGCACATCCGACACGCTGAGCGTGATCTGGCTGAGACCGTTCACTCTAAACCGGGGCTTCGTGGACGGTCCCTGCGCCAGCAGTCGCGGAGCCAGGGCGAGACCGGGGAGCATGGCGAGAACGGTTCGTCGGTCGAGCATAGGGCCGAGCGTACTCGATCAGACTGTGGAAGTCGCGGAGGGCCTCCCCGAAATCGGCGTCAGTCCGGCGCTGGATGTTCCGGGAAACGCGGTAGTCGCGTTTCCCGGGCAAATCTCATCTGAAGAGGCGCGAGGAAAAGTGATAGAGGTTGTTCTTCCAGACAACGAAGTCGTGCGCACCGCCCAGGTCGATTTGCCAGGCGTGCGGCACCTTCTGCTCATCGAGATACTTGTGCACGCCTTCGCTGATGTTGAAGAGCGAGTCCTTGTCGCCGCACGCGACCCACAGCAGCTTCAGCTGCTGTCTCGCCGCCGCGGCATCGGGTACGAGCTGTGCCGGCTGCGCGGTGTTCGGAGCGGATGAGAAACCGCCAACCCACGCGAACGTGTGCAGGTTCGCCAAGCCAAAGTTCAGCGACTGCCCGCCACCCATCGACAGTCCCGCCAGCGCACGATGCTCCCGATCTGCCTGTACGGAGTAGCGCGATTCGATGAACGGCACGAGATCGCCAATGAGTTCCTGCTCGAATGCGGCGTAGGCCGTAAACTCCACGCCCATCCCGGCGCCTCCGCGTCCACCGCGGCCGGCACCTGCTGGCGCGGCCCCGGCCTGGGCGCCGCCCTGAGGTGCTGCTGCGGCGGGAGGCGCCGCTCCAGGCTGTGCCTGGCCCGCCGGCGCCGCGCCCGGCGCATCAGTCCCTCCGCCGCCGCCCGCACGCCCACCGCGTCCGCCAAACATCGTCGACGGCTCATTGGAGGCGCGGCCGTTCGGCATGACGATGATCATGGGCACTGCCTTGTTGTCGGCAATCAAGTTGTCCAGGATGCTGTCGGTCTTGCCGAACTGCGTCCAATGGTTCTCGTTGCCGCCGATGCCGTGCAGGAGATAGAGCACCGGGTACTGACGGGCAGCCGAATAGCCCGGCGGTAGATAGACCACCGCCGGACGCTTGTTGCCGGTGACCCGCGAGTCGTACTCGATGCGTTCGACGCGGCCGGCCTGAATGCCCGGCTTGCGGACGTCGAAGCCCTCAGGTGCTGTCAGGGACGTCGGCGCGGTCTGCGCGATCAGCGTGGCCGCGCACAGGACCAGCCCACTAATCACTGCCGAGAGGGTGACCGATGTTGCGGCTCGTCTAGCCATGTTCACATCTCCTCAATTACAAGTGCGAGTGACATCCCGCATTACTGCGAACAACGGTATGAGGAGGCCGCATTGGCTGGCCCGCTCACATAGCGTGGATACGACGGATATGAACAGAGCGGCAGGCTGCGTTCGCCGGCGCTGACGACCGCGGACATGGGCGGTGCCGTTCCACGTTCCACCCAGTCGAACAGCAGCGCGTTGCGATCATACTGATTCGGAATCGGCGCGGGCGTAATCGTCTTTCCAGTGCCGTCAACGTTGTAGCTCGTGCCGCTGAGGCCGTGGCCGGCCTGCGGCATGACGAAAAGGCGGGCGAACCGATCGACCGTACGACGGCCCATCCTGTCGAGCACGGCCTCGTAATAATCGAGCTGCGCACCCGGTGAGGCCAGCGTGTCGTTGGTGCCAATCGTGACGATCATCTTGCCGCCGCGCTTCTCGAACGCCCGCAGGTCGGGATTTGTCGAGTCGAGGACGCGCGAGAGCTCCTCGCGCCGCCGGCCGAGCGGGCCGCCCTCGACGTAGTCGAGGGGATTGCCGGTCATGTTCTTCATCAGGAAGCCGGTGACGCCGAGCACTCCGAGGTGCGAATGATTGGCGGCGGTCTCCGTGGCGCCTTCCTGTCCCTTGAACCGGGTGGTCGCGATGAGGCCGCTTCCGGACGGATCGGTGTTCGGCACCCACATTCCGAATGTCTTCGTCCCGTGTGCGAGCGGCGCGGCGAAGGCGTAGCGGGAGTAGGTGAACTCGAGCGTCGAAATCTGCCCATCGGTGAGACAGGCGTTGGCCGTGGTGTCGGCCGGATTCGGATCGGTGTCGCCGGGGCAGCGCTTCGCCGCCCACGGGTGACGTCCGCGCTTGCCCTGCGTGACGTCGAAGATCGCGCGACACGCCATGTAGTTGTTGATGATGCCGTCGGCGAGGCCGTCGAGCGTGTCGCACTGGCGCATGAACTCGCCGCGAATCGCGTTGACCTTCGCCGCGGTGACCCAGTTGGCGAGCGGCTTCTCCTGAATGCGAATCAGCTCGGGGGCGAGCATCAGCGTCGAGAAACCGACGATCGGCACGTTCGCGGCGATGCCGTCGTAATCGGCCGGGTAGCGCTGCGCGACGGTCAGCGCTTCGCGCCCTCCCTGCGACGATCCGATGTAGTAGTTGAATTGCGGACGGGCGCCGTACAGACGTTCGATGATCACGAACGCGGCGTCATGCGTCTTCTTCATCTGCATGTGGCCGAGATTGGCGATCGCTTCGTCGTTGAGCGCCCAGTCGTCGCCCGCCGGACCGGG
>JBOGIQ010000513.1:0-3234 GCA_050742535.1 Vicinamibacterales bacterium
AGGAACAGCGAGCAGGCCGAGAAAGGCACGACGCGACTGAGCTTCGACGCGATGTGGCCCATGGTCTCCGTGACACCGAGGGTCGTCCCCATCGACTGCGCCAGCTCGTACAGGGCGTAGATCTCTCGGTGGGCGACGGCGATGTCCTCGAAGACGGACGCTCGTGACATCGCCGCGGCACGCGGAGAACCGGCGATCGGCGCGCCCTCGCTCGCCGGCATCGATGGCATCGGGCGCGGACGCTCCATGATGGCGCCTTCCATCTGCGAGCGAAGTTCGGGCAGGATGCCCAGGAACGCGTCGACAGCCAGCGGATCGAGCGCTTTGCCGGCTTCCTCCTGGATCAGCGCGGCGGCGGCGTCGATCGACAGCGGTTTGTGGTACGGCCGTTCCGAGGTCAGGGCGTCGAAGTAGTCCACGAGGCACAGGATCCGGGCGCCGAGCGGGATCTGTTCCCCTTTCAGCCCCATCGGATAGCCGCGCCCGTCCCACCGCTCGTGGTGGTGGAGCACCAGCGGCGCGACGGGATACGGGAAGGGCACCGCGTTGATGATGTCCGCGCCAATCTGCGGATGCATGCGGACCTTCTGGAACTCGTCGGGCGTCAGCGGCCCCGGCTTGGCCAGGATGTGCTCGGGCACGGCCAGCTTGCCGATGTCGTGCAGCAGCGCGGCCGTCTTGACCGCCTGCTGGTCGACCTCCGACATGTCGAGCGCCCGCGCCAGCGAGCTGGCGTAGAGCTCGACGCGTCCAACGTGGTTGTACGTGGTCTGATCCTTGGCGTCGATCGCGAGCGCCAGCGCTTCGATGGTGGCGAGATGGAGCTCGCTCATCTGCCGCGCGCGCTGACGCTCCTCCTCGAGCCGTCCCGCGAGCGTGCGGTTCGCTCGGTAGGTGCGGTACCCGAAGGTCGCGACCAGCAGCACGCTGGCGATCAGCCAGTATGACAACTGGGACACGGCCGTGACCTAGCGCGACCTGCCCGGCAGCCAGATGATGGTGATGCGCGTTCTCATTGCGTCCTCGATGCCGTTACCGCACGGGCGCGGACCAGACCACCTGGTCCTGCAGCGACGTGCTCCAGACGATGTTCGTGCTCCAGACGATGTTGGTGCTCCAGACGATGTTGCTGTCGGGATCAGAGGCGCGGGTGCTCCACACGATGTTGGAGTCGCCTCCGGCGCGGGTGCTCCAGACGATGTTGCCGTCGCTGCTGCGCGTGCTCCAGACGATGTTGCCGTCGGCGGAATCGCGGCCCGTGCTCCAGACGATGTTGCCGTCGCCCCACGAGCGCGTGCTCCACACGATGTTGGCGTCCTCGAGCGCGCGCGTGCTCCAGACGATGTTTTCGTCGCCGCGCGCGGTGCCCCAGACGTTGTCGCCCGTGCGGTCGCCCCACCGGACGTTGCGGCAGTTGCGCCCGCCGCAGTCGGTGCCCCACACGATGTTGTCGATGAAGGCCGTGCTCCAGACGATGTTGCCGTCGCCGCTGCGGGTGCTCCAGACGATGTTGCCGTCGCCGCGTCCCGTCGTGCTCCAGACGATGTTGCCGTCGCCGACGTCGCGGGCGGTGCTCCACACGATGTTGCCGTCGGCGTCGCGCCCGGTGCTCCACACGATGTTCTGATCGGCGCCGGCGGTGCTCCAGACGATGTTGCCGTCCTCGCCGTTGCGGGCCGTGCTCCACACGATGTTGCCGTCGCCGCGCGTGCTCCAGACGATGTTGGTGCCCCAGACGACCGACGCGCCTGATGGCGTCGTCAAAGCGCCCCACGACACGTCAACGGACCACGCGTTGCTGCCCGGCAGCGGGAGGCCGCCGGTCACGAGGTAGTTGCCCCACATGATGTGGCGCGCCCACGGAACGACCTCGCCGGCGATGTCGTCCGACATCGTGCCCAGGCCCTCGCCCGCGCGGAAGAACGCGGCAAGCCGGACAGCGCCCTTCGCGTTCAGCAGCCCGGCGCCCTGCGCGAGCGGCGTTTCGCCGGTCAGTGCCTGCGCGGTGTACTGCAGGATCGCTTTCACCGCATTCGGCGTCAGTGCAGGGTTCGCCTCGAGCATCAGCGCCACGGTGCCGGCGACGACAGGCGCCGCCATGCTGGTGCCGCTCAGGCTCAGGTACGGCTTGAACGGCGTATGCACCGTGCCGTCGAGCAGATAGTTGGTGAACAGCCCGTACAGCGTGCTCTGCGCGGCGCTCAGCGACTCGATGCCGACGCCCGGCGCGATTACGTCCGGCTTGGCCGTGAAGTCGATCCACGTCGGACCCCGCGAGCTGAACGCGGCGATGGCATCGTCACTGCGGCGCGCCGTCCCGTTGTGGCTGCTGGCACCGACCGTGAGGACCCACGGCGCGTTGCCGGGCGACGTGATGCCGCCGAACTGCGTCGCGCCGTCGGCGTTCCGCCCGAGGTTGCCCGCCGAGGCGACGACGACGATTCCCGCCTGCGCCGCACGGCGCGCGGCGAGTGTCAGCGGATCGTCGAAGTACGACTCGGTCGCGGCCGCGGCGACCGACAGGTTGATGACGCGGACGTTGTAGGTCGAGCGCACCGCGATCGCGTAGTCGATCGCCGCGATCACGTCGCTGATGTATCCGTTGCCGTTGCCGTCGAGCACGCGCAGGCCGACCAGGTCGGCGCCGGGCGCAACGCCGGTACGGCGGCCATCCGAGTCGGCGCCGGAGCCGGCGATGATGCCGGCCACATGCGTGCCGTGGCCGTAGTCGTCGGTCGCCTCATCCGTGCTGTTGCCGCTCGACGGGCGCGTGAAGTCTTTGAAGTGAACGATGGCCGTGTCGGCGTTGTGGCTGCGGTCGGTGTAGAGGTCGTCGTGATACGACGTGATGCCGGAGTCGATCACCGCGACGCCGATACCGCGGCCGGTAAGGCCGAACTCTTCGCGGGCAAGGGCGGCGCCCACCGCCGAACCCGTGCGCTCGAGCGTCGGGAACGCCGGTCGATCGGCCCAGACCTTCTTCACCCGTCCGTCGGCGGCCATGCTGGCGAGTGCCGTGTTTTCCACTTCGCCCGCCTGCATCTGCTGTCCGACGCGGCGCCCGGTCGTCCCGCGGCCGAAGACGCGAACGTCCGGCTCGCCGGTGAACTCCACGATGACCCGCGACCAGCCGGCCAGGCGCGTCGAACGATCGCGCAGGACCGCGTCCAGCTTGCCGTCCTGCTGCGCGGCAGCAAGCGACGGAACGCCGGCGACAAGAACGACGGCCGCGAC
>JBOGIQ010000514.1:0-3224 GCA_050742535.1 Vicinamibacterales bacterium
CCCGCAATGTCCTCGCCTACCTTCCCGCCACGGGCTCAACGGCAGGCGTGCAGAATCCCTGGGTCGTCGTCGGCGCGCACTATGACCATCTCGGACGCGGGATCGGTGGAAACTCCCTCGCCTCTCGAGAGGAAGCAGGCCAGGCGCATGTTGGCGCCGATGACAACGCCTCCGGCACCGCGTCCGTGATCGCGCTGGCCGAGGCGCTGTCGAAGCAGCCGCAGCGGAAGCGGAATCTGCTGATTGCCCTGTGGTCGGCCGAGGAAATCGGTCTGATCGGATCGAAAGAGTTCGTGGCGATGCCGCCTGTTCCGGTATCGCAGATGGCCGCGTACGTGAACTTCGACATGGTCGGCCGGATGACCAACAACAAGCTGGCGGCGCAGGCGACCGGCTCGAGCCCCGTCTGGGCATCGATGATCGAACGCGCGAACGTCCGCGCCGGGTTCGACATCACTATCCAGCCGGATCCGTATCAACCAACCGACGTCAGCAGTTTCAACGAAGCCGGAGTGCCGAGTCTGAACTTCACCACAGGCGCACACACCGATTACCACAAGCCATCGGACACCGCCGACAAGATCAACTACGAGGATCTCGATCGGGTCGTCGATCTCGCGGCGGCGATCACCCGGCAGCTGCTGGATGTGGACGCGCCGCCGCAATTCACGAGGGTCGAGCAGTCGTCACAGACGGCAGGCCGGACGGGCCTCAGGGTGTTTACCGGCACCGTCCCGGATTACACGGCCGAAGTCAAAGGCCTGCTGCTCGGCGGCGTCGTGGCTGGAGGGCCGGCGGAAAAGGCCGGACTGCAGAAGGGCGACGTCATCGTCGAGATCGCCGGACAGTCGATCACCAACATCTACGATTACACGTTCGCGCTCGAGCTGTTGAAGATCGATCAGGCGGTGAAGGTCGTGTACACCCGCGCCGGGAAGCGAATCGAGACGACCCTCACGCCGACGGTGCGGCGCTAGCGCTCGTCGGTCTCCGTCAGGATGTCCTCTGCCCGGTCGGCCGCAGACGGAGAATCCTGCGGTCCTTCGCGTTTCGCGATGATGAACGCAATGATGAAGATCACCACCACGAGGCCGAGCGAAATCTCTTTCGGAATCTTCCACGCGACGTAACCTGCTGAGTGCAGGTACTCGAGAATCAGCTTGATGCCCACCCAGGCGATGATGACGAACGCCCCGTCCACCAGCGCCGGGTAGCGGTTCACCAGTCTCAGCAGCTGGCCGATCACCAGCCGCATCGCGACGACGCCGAGAATCCCGCCGGTGATGATCACCCACGTCTTGTTCGACAACGCGACCGCAACCAGAATCGAGTCGATGGCGAACACGATGTCCGTCAGTTCGACTTTGACGACCGTGGACCAGAACGGACTCATGCCCAGCCAGGAGGTCGGCGGCCGCGGCTTCCGCCGCTCTGCCGCGTCCGCGTGGCCGGCGAAGTGGTGGTACGGCAGCCACAACAGATACGCCGCGCCGAGCAGCATGACGAACTGGATGTCCTTCAGCCAGACCGCGAGGAGAATGGCGACGATGCGGAAGGCAAACGCTCCGACGATCCCGTAGCGCAGCGCCTTGCGTTGCTGTTCTCTCGGCAGTCCGAGGACCAGCACTGCCAGTACCATGGCGTTGTCGGCGCTCAACAACGCTTCGAGCACCACGAGCAAACCGATGACGAGGAAATCCGAAGCCGTGACGCCTTCGTCGAACGTCAGTCCGAAAGGCAGTTGGAGCGCGAGAGTGTCCACGATCAGATTCTAATTCTCGCGGCCCTCGAGAATCTCCTCGGCCTTCTCGGTGAGCGTGCTCACGCGCTGTGCCGGCCCCTGCATCCGCGCGTACGCAAGCGCGACGAGGAAGATGACGACGACCAGGCCGATCGACACCCATTGGGAGATTTCGAACGCAATGCGGCCGCTCTCGTGCAGATAGTCGATCCCGAGCTTGAGGCCGACCCACGCGATGATGACGAAGGCGCCGTCAACGAGCGCCGGGTACCGCTCGACGAGGACGATCAGCTGGCCGACAACCGCTCGCATGGCGACGATGCCGAGAATGCCGCCGCTGATCACGACCCACCGCTTCGGCGACATGGCCACCGCCACGAGAATCGAATCGACGGAAAAGGCGAGATTGATCAGTTCGACCCGCACGACTGTCGCCCAGAACGGTGACATTCCCAACCACGGCTTCGCCCGCGGCGCGATCCGGCGATCGGTTCCGTCTTCATGCCCCCAGAAGTGCGTATAGGTCAGGTACATGAGATACAGGCCGCCCGCCAGCTTCACCCAGCCGATGCGAATCAGATAAGTCGCCAGCAGCGTGGCCGCAACACGGAACGCGAAACCGCCGACGAGGCCGTATCGCAGCGCCTGCTTGTGCTGACGTTTGGGAAGGCCGAGGACCAGGATCGCCATCACCAGCGCGTTGTCGGCGCTGAGCAGCCCTTCGAGACCAACGAGAAGGCCGATAGTGATGAGATCGGAAGCGGAAATGTCCAAGCGGCAGTTCCGATCGTATCGCAGCAGCCGGGCGCGGCCGTTCGAGGGCTGGCATCAACCTTGATTCGACTCGTATCAATGGCTATACTCGTGTTGTATCAAGGTTGAGCAGGCATGGGAACGCAGACTACTCAGCAGGAACTTTTTTTCATCAGCGTGGCTGCGGAAATGCTGGGAATGCATCCGCAGACGCTGCGGAAGTACGAGCGCCTCGGGCTGGTGCAGCCGTCGCGGACGATCGGCAGCATGCGCCTCTACTCACGCGAGGAGCTCGAACGGTTGCGGCTGATCAAACGCCTGGTCGATGAGTCTGGGATCAACCTGGCCGGGGTTCAGCGTCTGCTCGTCGTCGCGGAGGCGATGCAGCGCATTCGTCCGCTGATGGACGAAAGCGCGTTGACGAGCGGCGCCGGCCGGCGCCAGCTGCTGACGGAGATCCGCCGGCTGACCGAGGCCGTAGGACTGTAGCCGTGGAATTCAAGGACTACTACTCCACGCTGGGCGTCGCCAAGACCGCTTCCGAGAAGGAGATCAAACAAGCGTTCCGGAAGCTGGCGCGGAAGTATCACCCGGACGTGAATCCGGGTGACAAATCGGCGGAGGCGAAGTTCAAGGAGGTCAACGAGGCCTACGAGGTTCTCGGCGATTCCGCCAAGCGGAAGAAGTACGACGAGCTGGGCGCGAACTGGCGCATGTATGAACAGGCGGG
>JBOGIQ010000515.1:0-3221 GCA_050742535.1 Vicinamibacterales bacterium
GGCCCTCGCCGGACTAGCGTGCCAGAGGCGCGTCAGCTTTCCGGTAGCGTCACAAAATCGATCTCCTCAAACGGCATCCGGTAAGCGGAGTTTCCAAAGGCTTCGTACCGGGTCATCCGATTCGAAGTAATCAAGTCGTAGATGACGTCCGATTCTTCTTCGGAAACGAAGTAGACGGTACCGTTGACGATCTCACCATCCTTACAGTGAAACCGGACAATCCTGTTAATGCTCGCCTTCAATAGTTCCAGGTCAGAATGATTCACGGCAGACGCTGGTCCGCCTGAAGGCGGACACTACGTTTGGGGCTGGAGGTGCACCTTTAATTACCGAAGATGCGCCTGTACGCCAACCCAACCGTCACGCCAACGAACAACGCAAGGATCAGGATGACAAGTGCGTCGCCGAGCGTCCACGACGTAAATCCCTCTAGAGTGATTCGTGCCATCGCGTAGAACGGTATGGCAGCCACTGTGCCCACAAGCGCCGCACCAGAACGTCCCGCGCGAGCGACTGGCAGGAGCAGGCCGACGATTGGACTAACCAGAATCGCCGCGCAAAAATACAGGAGCATCACCGCCAACGGCGTAGTCTCAATCTTTTCGAACGGTGCACCACCGCGCCTCAAGTACAAGACGAACACCCAAACGCTGAACCCAGTCGCGATGAGCAGTCCGTACCCTAGACACACAGCGACGTCACGGCGGACGCTGCGACGCTCTTCCTTGTCGAAGTCCATCGATTACTGGCACTCGTTCCGGAACGAGTGCACATAGGCAAGAAAGGCAGACACTACGTGGTTGCGGGAGAGCTGCGCGCCAGACGCTCAAAGGTTTCGTCAACCTCCGGCCAGTCGGGGACGTTGATCCGGAAGGTCTCCGTCAGCACCTGCCTGATTTCACCGGCGCCGCCGAGCACACGGCGTTCGGTCACGCCGTGGGGGAAATGGACCGCGAAGTCGGTGTTCCGCAGCGCGTAGCGGCGATCGCGGTCGACGCGGGCGGCCACCACGCGGTCGAGGAAGTGCGACTCGGGGTGGTTGCAGAGATACCAGTTCGGGATCTCGTAGTCCCCCAGCACCTGCGGCTGCTGGTCGAACGAGTACAGTCCCTTCCACGTGCCTTCGAGTTTGGCCTCGAGCAGACACCCTCGGCTCACCGGCATCAGACGAAACGGCTCGTGCGGCGTGGTCTGTTCGAGCCCTTCGACCAGCTTCAGCGGTGCCGTCGGCGTCGAACCGCCGAACCCGACGTCGACGATGTAGGAGACGCCGTCGAGCGTGACGTGCAGCACCATGTGGCTGCGGCCACGAACGACACCGGGCGCAACGTTCCAGACGACGCGGGCCGACAGGCCGGTGACCTCATAGCCAATTGCCGCCAGGGCCGTTCCGAGCAGCAGGTTGTGCTCGAAGCACCACCCGCCGCGCCCGCCGCGCACCAGCTTGTCCTGAATCGCCGCGATGTCGAGCCGCACGGGTCGCCGCAGCAGCGGATCGAGGTTCTCGAACGGAATCGCGCACGGGTGGAGCAGCGCCAGCTCCTGGAGCGTCGCCAAATCAGCGCGCGCCGGCCGGTGGTCCACGCCAATCCGATAGAGATAGGCGCGGAGATCGAAAGCGGAGGAGTTGAAGAGGGTCACGGTGCCCAGTGTTACGAATGGCCGTGTCTACTGCTGTTCGATGCGGTAGCCCTTGCGCCGGAGCAGCGCCAGCAGGCCGTCCGGGCCCACAACGTGTGCGGCGCCCACGACGACCATGCACGGTGTCGTCCGTGCGAGGCACTTTTCGAGCTGGGGCATCCAGTTGTTGTTGCGCTCGACGATCAGCGACTGGTACACGGCGGGGTACTTCTTGAGGCCGTTCATGACATCCCGCTCGAGCGCGGCCGCATCGCCGCGGCGCCACGCGGCGACGATAGTGGCCAGCTCGCCCTTCTGCATGCCGATCTCGTCGAGCGTGTTGCGGAGGAGCTGCTCCTGCAGCGCCTCGGGCATCTTGTCGAAGCGATCGATCTGCGATTCCGCCGTTTCGAGCCCGACGACCGTCTTGCCGTCGGCCTTGGCCTGATCGAAGAAGTACTTGTCGAGACCCAGGTTCGGATCGAGCCCGGCCTGCTGCATCTGCATGGCGCTCAACATCAGCATGACCATCCACGGCTTCATCGGGCGGATGAGCTCGGCCGCCATCGGCATGCCTTTGAGGTGCGTCGTGACCAGATCGAGCGTCTCCTTCGACACGACCTTGTCGAAGGTGCGGCCGTCCTGATACATCGCCTTGGAGAGCAGCATCGGCCCGAGCGAGAGCAGGCCGGCGGTTTCGAGATCGATTTCCTCGAGCAGCGTGTCCGACGCCTTGTACGCCTGCGTGAACGCCGGGCTCAGCGGATACACGTCGGCGCTGAGCGCGTGAACGGATCCGGCAAGATACATCACGCGCGGTCCCGACTGCACTTTCCAGAGGAAGCTCTTGGACTGCGCGTCGAGACCGACGGCGGATCCGACGAGCAGCGCGATCGCGAGGATGTGGAGTCCGGCTTTAGCCGGATTGACCGCAACTCGCCGCTTCAGGACATGCTTCAGTGTCGAAACCACGGGTGCTCCCTGGGGGAACTATCAGTGTAACGTCTATCGGTCCGTCGCCACGGTAATGGCAGCCCCGTCGGACAGCCCCACATGCCCCCGGGTTATCACCAATTCACCCGCCCGCACACCTTCAGTGATTTCCGTGCGCGCCGCGTCCTCGATGCCCGTTTTGACACGCCGGCGCTCGGCTCGAGAGTCCGCCGCGACGAACACGGCAACCTCGTTTCCGTCGCGAACGAGCGCTTCCGTGGGAATAAGGACCGTGTCGGTCCGTGCCTCGGCGTCGATATCCAGCTGCACGGGCATATCGACCCCCAGGGTCGGTGACTCCGTAAAGACGAGCCGGAATGGCACTGAATCGTCGGTCGAATCCCGCTCCGCGCGGCCGGCGACGGTCAATCGCACCTGCTCGGTACCGGCGGCGGCGACGCGCGCCGTGGCACCGGTGACGACGCGCGACTGATCCTGGCGCGGAATCGAGGCGATCACTTCGAGCCGCCGCGGATCGACGATGCGAAGGATTGGATCTGTGGTCGACACGACCATGTCGCCCGGGTTGTGTGCCCGCGCCACGACGATGCCGTCGAACGGCGCGCGGACGACGGCGCGTCCAGCGCCGGCCTGCGCGGCCGTGAGTG
>JBOGIQ010000516.1:0-3204 GCA_050742535.1 Vicinamibacterales bacterium
GGTCAAGACCGAAAGTGCGCGGTGGGTTGCCTGGGTTGCCTAGGTTGCCTGGGTTGCGTTGCCTGCGTGATTACCCAGGCCACTCAGGCGACCCATGCCACTCAGGCAACCCGGTCGGCACGGCAGGTGCATCCCGGAGATCGATCCACTGCCATTCAGCCCGGCGGTAAGGGAGGAACACATGCCGCAGACCTCTGCGTCCCCGTCGACCCCAAGCACGTTCATCAAGGGCGTCCACGGTATCCGCTACCAGGTAAAGGATGTCGATCGTTCCATCGCGTTCTATACGCAGCACCTCGGCTTCACGCCGGGCCATCAGCAACCTCCGGCGTTCGCGGTTGTGTCGCTGGGCGAGACACACCTTCTGCTCAGCGGTCCCGGTGCGTCCGGCTCGCGGCCGATGCCGGGTGGTCAGGATCAGAAGCCCGGCGGGTGGAATCGCATCGTCCTGCGCGTTGCGGATCTGTCGGGTTGCATCGACGCATTGAAGAGCGCCGGCCTGCGTTTTCGCAATGAGATGGAAACCGGTCCCGCCGGAAGCCAGATTCAGATCGAGGATCCAGACGGGAATCCGATCGAGCTGTTTGAGCCGAGGAGGTAGGAGGTAGGAGGAGAAGCCATGTCGAACAGAGCACGTCGATGACGCGGGATGTTCTGAGGGGACGCCGGATCTTACATTTTCATGACAAAAGCCGAGCCGGCCGGGACCTAGAATACGGCCCGTGGGCTCCGCGGATCAGCGTCGGCGTACGCGACGGATCGCACTCCTTCTCTCCGCCATTCTGATTCCGACAGCGGCGGTGATGCTGCTCGGGTTTCGCGTCGTTCGCCAGGAACGCGAACTCTCGGCGCGGCGTGCGTCGGAACAGCAGCGCGAAGCGCTCGACCAGCTGCGGCGCGAACTGGCGGCGCGTCTCCAGGCGCTTCGCCTCGAAGAGGTCAACCGCGTCCTCGGCGAGTCGGGCGGACGTTTACCTCCGGACTCCCCGATCGTCTTCGTCGCACCCGTTGTCGATAACCGCATCGTTCCACCATGGGAGGCCGATCGCAGCGCGCCGCGTTGGACGGCGGAATTCGCGGAGGCCCATCGCGACGGGGAGTTGCGGGAATTTCGCGACGGCGACGCGTCAGCGGCGGCCGTCTTCTACCGCCTGGCGATGGACGCCGCGCGCACGGCGTCGGAACGGTGTTCCGCGCGGGTGTCGCTCGGGCGCGCATATCTGAAGGCGGCTGTCACCGCCGACGCCGAGCGCAGCGATCAGGCCGCGTTGCGGGAATGCGGCGATGTGTTCGATGCCGACGGCGTGCCGCTTGCCCTGTATGCGGCTGAACGCCTCGTCGCGAGCGGCCGTGGTGATACGCCGGTGGCGGAGTTCGTGTTGCGCGTGGCCGGGCCGCCCCAGTCGCTGTGCGTGGATTCCTGCGGCCCGGTGTGGCGCTCGCCGAACGAGGCGCTGCTCCTCGAGTCGCTGCTGCGGAGGATTCCGGGCCCGGCGGCCGCGGAAGCGCTGCGCACAGTGGCGATCGAGATTCACAACGCCGCCCAGATTTCCGCTCTTGCTCAGGACACGCACGATCGGCTGGGTCAGCTCGAGCGCGCATCGCGATTTGCGCCCGGCGATCTCTCCTGGATTGGATATGGCGACGAACCCTGGCTGCTGACGCTGGTGTCGCCGACCCCCTTCGCCGAGCCGCTGGTCATGGCTGTGTCGGCGGGAAAGATCCTCCCCGCGGACATCACACTGCGTACGACTCCCACCGGCAGCGCCGTGCCGCTTGGCGATGGGTTCGTCGACCTTCACGTCGAATGGCCGGCGGCCCGCTTCGCCGTCCCTCCCGTTCCCGGTGTGCTGTACGGCTCGATGCTCGGCGTCGTACTGGGAGCGGCGCTCCTCGCGGGGTACCTGCTGCTTCGTGACATGCATCGAGAGGCGGAAACAGCGGAGATGCGCTCGCAGTTCGTCGCCAGTGTGTCGCATGAACTGAAGACACCGCTGACGTCCATTCGCGCCCATGCGGAAACACTTCTGCTGGGCCGCGCCGGCAGCCCCGAAACGACCTCCGACTACCTCAAGACCATCGTCAGCGAAAGCGAGCGTCTGACTCGCCTGGTGGACAGCGTGCTCGACTTCTCGCGCATCGAGCGGGGCGGGAAGACCTATGCGCTGCAGGACACGCGACTCGAGGACGTCGTGCGGTCGGCCGCCAAAGCGATGGAGTACCCGCTGTCGCAGACCGGCTTCAGCCTGACGATCTCGAGCGACGGCAGCGAGCCGACCTTGCGTGCCGACCCGGAGGCGTTGACGCAGGCGATGCTCAACCTCCTCGGGAACGCGATGAAGTACTCGGGCGATTCGAGAAGCATCGAGATCCGCATCGGCACACGCGACGAGGAGGGGTTCGTCGACGTCATCGACCACGGCATTGGCATCGCGCGAGACGAGCAGTCGCGCATTTTCGAGCGCTTCCACCGCGTGCAGTCCACCGAGACGTCGGATATCGCCGGGACGGGTCTGGGTCTTCCGCTGGCGCTGCACGTCGTTGAGGCGCACCGGGGCCGCATCGCTCTGGTCAGCAATCCGGGCCACGGAAGCACGTTCTCCGTGCTGCTTCCCCTGGAGGCGCGCGCATGAGCAAGGTGCTCGTCGTCGAGGACGATCCCGGCATCCTGCGAACGGTCGCGGACAACCTGCGATTCGAGCAGTACGAGGTGATCACGGCGGCCGATGGCGAAACGGCGTATGCGCTTCACCACCACGAGCAGCCCGATCTGATCGTGCTCGACCTCATGCTGCCGCGGATGAGCGGTCTCGAGTTGTGCCGGAAGCTGCGAACGGAAGACGTGCAGGTGCCGGTGCTGATGCTGACGGCGCGTGGCCAGGAGGCCGATCGCGTCCGCGGCCTCGACCTTGGAGGGGACGATTACGTCACGAAGCCGTTCTCCGTCCCGGAGCTCATGGCGCGCGTGCGTGCACTGCTGCGCCGGGCGTCTGTGTCGCCTGGCGGGCCGGCAACGCTCGCATTCGGTCAGGTGGAAATCGACTTTGGCAGGTACACGGCGCATCGCTGCGGACGGCCGGTCGTCATGACGCGCAAGGAATTCGCGCTGCTCAGGTTCCTCGCATCGCGCGCCGACACTGTCGCGACGCGCGACGAGATATTGAACAAGGTATGGGGCATCGAGTCGTACCCGATCACCAGGAC
>JBOGIQ010000517.1:0-3196 GCA_050742535.1 Vicinamibacterales bacterium
CTCTTCAGCACGGTCACCGACCTCACGAAGTTCGTCGCGTGGGAGCTCGGCGAAGGGCCGGCGGCGATCCTGAAGAAAGAAACGCAGGACGCGAACTACGCGCGCGTATTCGCGTCCAGCCCGACGTTTTCGGCCGGTTACGGCGTTGGCTTCCAGGCGAGTCGTCGCGGCGACCTCGTGTTCCTGGGCCACGGTGGTTCGACGGCCGGGTATCACGCCGCCGCGCTCGTGCACCGTCCGACCAAGCTGGGTGTCGTCGTGTTGCGCAATTGCGATTCGTGCACGCCGGACGCGGGCCCGACGGCGGCTCGGATCCTCCAGCGCATCGCAGGTTCGTGAGCTCCGATCTCATCCGCTTCGGCGCCTTCGAGCTCGATCGCTCGCAGAGCCAGCTGACACGCTCGGGCCGCCGCGTGCACCTCCCGCCGCAGGCGATGCATCTGCTGGAGCTGCTCGTCAGCCGGGCCGGCCAGGTCGTCAGCCGCGCCGAGATTCGCGACGCGCTCTGGGGCGGCAACACATTCGTGGACTTCGATGCATCCGTCAACGCCTGCATGAGTCAGATTCGCACCGCGCTGGGCGACAGTCCGGCGGCGCCCAGGTTCGTGGAGACGGTTCCACGGAAGGGATACCGGTTCGTCGCGCCGCTTGGCCAACAGGCGCACCCGGTCGACGTCGCTTCCACTCCGCGACGGCTGAAGATCGCCGGCGTCGCCGCCGGTCTGGCGATGGCGCTTGCGGCCGTCGTCTGGTACGGCGTCCGCGCCCGCGAGCCCGTGAGAGTCGCGGTGCTGCCGATCGAGGCGCCTGGCGCGACCCCGGAGCTCGCCTCGCTGGCCACGCTCCTGGAGGAAGCGGCGCTTGTTGAAGTCCACCGGGTCGCGAGTGCGTCGCTGGCCGTGCTCGCCCGGCCGGCGGTCGCGCCGCTGCGGGGCGAACGGCGCACGATGGAGGACCTGCGCGAGGCGCGCATCGATTTCTTCGTGGACGCGACGCTCCAGCGCGTGGGAAACGGGCGCGTGCGGCTGCACGCGAGGGTCGCACGCTCGCGCGATCAGCGGATCCTGTGGGCGCGTGACTACGAGTTCCCCCCGGAGATCTTCGTCGAGCAACGGCTGCCGCTGGCGCAGGAGCTGGCGCAGCGGCTGGCGGAGGCGCCGCGCGGCGTCCGCGCAACGGAGCAGAGCCGATCGACTCTCGTGTCGGATGCGATCCTCAGCGCGGCCACCAGGCTGGGTGAGGGCCCGGCTGGCGTCACCCAGGCCATCGCCTTGCTCGACGATGCCTGCGCGCAGGAGCCCGACAACAGTGGCGCGAGAGGCCTCCTAGCGCGTTTTTCATGAGCGCGTAGCGGCCGTATAGCCGCAGTGGTGGAAATAGTTCGCACATTCGGTGGCGGAAAACAGTGGCAGCGACGCGGCGACCGTCGCCCAGAGGTCCTCCACGGTGCGCCGACGCGCCGTGCGGAGGATCGCTTTCAGTTTCGCGAACCACAGCTCGATCGGATTCAAGTCGGGACTATACGGCGGCAAGTACCAGAGCTGCGCGCCGGTCGCCTCGATCCGCTCGCGGACGCCCTCGACGTGATGGGAGGACAAGTTATCCATGACGACGATGTCGCCAGGCTGGAGCGTCGGCGCGAGGACCTGGTCGAGGTAGGCGAGAAAACAGTCCCCGTCCATCGACCCATCGAACAGCCCCGTCGCGGTCAGACCCGTGACCCGCAGCGCCCCCACGAACGTACTGGTTTGCCAGTGATGATGAGGGGCGTGATCGTGGACGCGCGTCCCGCGCCGGCTCCGACCGTACCGCCGGAGCAGGTCCGTCGCGACGCCACTTTCATCGAGAAACGCGAAGCGGGCCGGGTCAATCGTCGCGGTGACGCGGCGCCAATCCGTCCGGGCGGCGGCCACGTCGGCGCGATCCTGTTCGGACGCGCGGACCGTTTTTTTTGATCGTAATCGTCAGGCCTTCGATCGCGCGCCAGATCGTCGTCAGGCTCGCACTCGTCCCCAGGGCCTGCTGCAACTCGGCCAACGTCCGGTCCGATTGCTCCGCGATCAGCGCCTCCAACCGGGGCAACACCGGCGTCAGGATCGGCGTCCGCCACCGGACTTGGCGGCGAGGCGCCACTTCCCCCGATTCGCGGCGCCGCTGCTTCAACCGATTCACCCACGACACGCTGACGCGATACTTCTCCGCCACCGCGTCGGCGCGCATCCCCGCGTCGCAGTCCTCAAGCACCCGCGTCCGCAAATCCATCGAGTACGCCGCCATCGGCACTCCTCCGCCACAGGAGTACCATGCGGCCGTACTACGTACAAGTGTAAAACGCGCTAGAACAACTTAACTGGCGGTGAGGCAGGGATTCGAACCCTGCCTTCTGCTTCAGGCGTGTGCGAGCACCGCGGCCTTCTGCCGCGTGTCTTTCTCGATCTGTCCGTCGCGGATGAAGATCGTCCGGTGCGCGTGGGCCGCGACGTCGGCTTCGTGCGTGACGAGGATGATCGTGTTGCCGCCCTCGTGGAGCCGCGCGAAGAGGCTCATGATCTCGACGCCGGTCTTCGAGTCGAGGTTACCGGTGGGCTCGTCGGCCAGCAGGATGGACGGGTTGTTGACGAGCGCGCGCGCGATCGCCACGCGCTGGCGCTGGCCGCCCGAGAGCTGATTGGGCCGGTGCGTCTTGCGATCCGCCAGCTCGACCTTGTCGAGCGCGGCGTTGGCCTGCTCGAGCCGCTTCTTGGACGGCATGCCCGCGTAGACCAGCGGCAGCTCGACGTTGTGCAGCGCGGTCGCGCGCGGCAGCAGGTTGAACGTCTGGAAGACGAACCCGATCTCCTTGTTCCGGATCTGCGCCAGCTCGTCGTCGTTCATCTGGCTGACCTGCTTCTCGTTCAGCAGGTAGCTCCCCTTGGACGGAGTATCCAGGCACCCGATGAGGTTCATCAGCGTGGACTTGCCCGACCCGGAGGGCCCCATGATGGCCACATACTCGCCGCGCTCGATCGCCATCGACACGCCGCGCAGCGCGTGGACCTGTTCCGAGCCCATTTCGTAGGTTTTCCAGAGATCCTGCGTTTCAATCAGGGACATGTCAGGGCCTAGAGCTTAGACGCCTCAGTAGCGTGACCGGTTCCGGGTTCCGGGTTCGGGGTTCCGCGTTCCGCGGTCGTGGTTCGGGTTCCCGAACCGGAAC
>JBOGIQ010000518.1:0-3183 GCA_050742535.1 Vicinamibacterales bacterium
ATGCGAGGTTGCGAACCCGGTGAGCGGTCGAGCGGTACTGACCCGCCGTCATGCGGTCGAGCATGTCGCCGATGTTGCACACGAACGAGTTCGGAACAGGAGGGGCGGGAATCCAGCCGTCCGGGGACTTGACTTCCAGTCCTCCCGCATCGTCCTGCTTGAGGATAGTCAGAAGGCCGTAGTCCGTGTGCTCTCCCACACCCCACGGAGGTTCGTCATCCACGGCCGCAGGTTCGTAAGGGTAGTTGAAGATGCGGAACAGGGTGAGCGGCTGCCGCGTGTAGCGGTCGGCAAAATACGAGGCGTCGAGCCCAAGGCTCAATGCGATGCCTTCCGTGAGAACGTGGCCGAGCTGCGTCATCGCATTCATATATGCGAGCACGGCATCTCGCAGTGCCGGGGGCGTGCGGGGAAACAGGTTTGCGCCGTGCAGCGGCGTTCCCTTCCTGACGCGCGGGTGATCGGGCGCGAGCTCCGTGCCGAAGTAGATCCCTTCCTTGAGATCCGCTTTTCCGGACGTCAGCTCCGCTCCCACCGGGAAGTATCCCCGCCACGCACGTCCGCCCCGCTCCATCGCGATTTCCATCTTGCAGGCGAGGTCCTGAGCAAAGAACTGGCGGCTGCATTCCTCGAGTCGCCGCTGCAACCCCTCGTCGACACCATGCCCGACGATGTAGAAGAAGCCTGAGTAGCGACAGGCCTGACTGATCTCGTCTGCCGCGCGCGTTCGATCGCCCGCGCGTGCCACCAGCGCAGACACGTCGATGACGGGGACGTGGCGGAGCGATGGCTGGTCAGTCATACATGGATTCTTGCAGAAGCCGCCCCATCTTCGCCGGCCTGGCGTTCGGCTGATATCCTCGCCTGCATCGACGTCATCCGACTCGTCGTTGAACCAAACATCCAGCGGAGGCAGAGGCGTGAGCGATCTCTATGTCGAACGGTGGGGAACCGGGACTCCGGTCGTGCTGGTGCACGGCTCGCTGGCCACCGGGACAGACGAGTGGCAGGCGCAGCGCCCCCTTGCCGATCAGGGCTTTCAGCTATTGGTGTTCGATCGGCGTGGTTACGGGCGAAGTCCAGTGGCGCCGGGCGAGGACTTCGTTCGTGATGGCGAGGACATCGCCGGCCTGATGGGCGACGGCGCCCATCTCGTCGGCCACTCGTACGGAGGACTCGGCGTTCTCTGCGCCGCCGCACGACGGCCGGAAGCTACGCTGTCGGTGACGCTGCTGGAGCCCGGCGCATTCGGCCTCGGCCAGCGCAATCCGGCGGGGCGGGCGTTCCTGGACGATGTTCGTCACCTCTGGGAGCAGGATCTTCCCGACGATGAATGGGTCGTGCGCTTTCTGAAGATCGTCGGCAGCGCGGACGCACTTTCACAGGAACTGCTCGACGCTGCGGTACCGCTGGTGCCGGTGCTTCGGCAGGGCCGACCGCCTTGGGACCCCGCACTGCCGCTCACTGAACTGGCATCGGCGAGCTTCGCAACGCTCGTCGTCTCGGGCGGACACAGTGAAGCACTCGATGCCATCTGCGACGACGTGGCTGAACGGATAGGCGCCTCTCGAATGGTCGTCACGGGGGCCGGCCACGAGGTCCAGTTCGCGGGAGCACCGCTGAATGAGGCACTGCTCGCGTTGTGGCGCAAGTCGCCGGCGATGTTCTGACACCGCCTGGTCATTAGCGATAACGTTTCAGGCGAACCCCGAGGGCAAAGAAAGCGCCCCAGCCGACGATCATCTGCAAGCAGGCCAAAGCGAAGCGGATCGGATGATCCCTGATCAACCCATATTTCCATTCCAAGGCCTGGTGAGAGCCATCTGCCCAACGGCGACGCTCTTACCACGGAACGCTGCGGCGCAAAAGGAGGCTCTGTGTATGAAGCGTTGCTCACATCAGGTGAGGGACGCCTTCGCGGCGCTGTCGTTCTTGTCGAAGTGATAGTGGCGAATCACTGCAAACATCAGGTGCCTCCTTGAAATCGAACCCCCAGTTCCTTGAAGCGTCGCTCGAACGGTACGAGCAGTTCCCGTTCTCCCTCTTCGACCGGCCGCCACAGGTCGTCGCGGTGAACGATCTTGACGGCCCGGCGCACCTCCGGCCGGAAGCCGGTCTCCTCAGGCTCCTTCGACAACTGAACGAGACCGCGCGACGGCGCCAGGTCGGAGCGCGCCAGCGTGCCTTCGGCGGGAAGAACCAGTCTCGCCAGGTCGCCCAGCGTGGTCATGACGCTCCGGATGGCTGGTTCGCGCGATTCACCAGGCGTCGTCCGGGCGGGCAGGCTGGCGGCGAGCTCGACCTCGAAGCCAATCTGCACCTGCTGGTCGCGCTGCATGGCCACCAATGGCCGGACCTCATACCGGACACGATACTCGCGGGTCCACTCACGCCACTCGTCGTCTGTCATGCGTGCCTGCCATGTCACCTGCACCGCATCGGTCGACACCCATGCGGCGGCGCTCAGAATATGAGTGCCCCGCCCCGCTGTGACTATGCGCTTTCGGCCAGACGACGTCGCAAGAGTGAGAGAATGTCGCGGCGTGGTCGGACCGTCCGGGACACCGAGGGGACAACATGACAAGAGTGATACAGGCGGTATTCGTCGCCACCCTGCTCACGGTACCGCTGCTCGTCGAACGCGCCTCCGCGCACCACGGCGCCGGCCGCTACGATCCAAGGCAAAAGGTGGAGCTCCAGGGCAAGGTGACGCGGGTCGATTTCGTCAACCCGCATACATATATCTACTTCGATGTCGTCGGTGACGACGGTAAGGTCATCGCGATGAAATGCGAGACTCGGGGAGCGACGGTGCTCCGGCGCTCGGGCTGGTCGCCGGAGATGTTCGTGCGGGGGGCGTCCATCAGGGTGACGGGCAGCCCGCATCGCGACGATCCGACCGCGTGCACAGTTGACACGATGACGCTTGGCACTGCGCCGACGCTCGAGCGTTATCAGCAGCTGAGCGACGCGAAATCGGTCAATCGTGCGAAACGGCCGTTCCGCCTGTCGGACGGCAAACCAAATCTCGCCGGCGACTGGGCGCAGGAGCAACAGGTTCTGGCAACACCGCCCCCGGGGCGTGGGCGCACCGGGCTGGTCCCGATCAGCCAGGCCGCTGCGATAAGGGCCGGCAAAGTGCCGATGCCGGCCGGACCCGCCGGCTGGTTCCCGCCGCCCGTG
>JBOGIQ010000519.1:0-3140 GCA_050742535.1 Vicinamibacterales bacterium
AGGTGCGGCACCGCCGCCGCCCGGGCGACCCCCGCCAGCGCGTGCGCCCTCGACGACTCGAAGGATGTCCTCGAGCGCGATGATGGCCGTGTAGGTCTCGTAGCCGCGAACACTCAAGCCGCTTCTGAGCAGATCGTGCGCAAGCTTCCGCTGCGTCTCGTTCATCGCTCCGAGGGTCAGTCCGTTCCGCGGAAACGCCTCAGTCGGAATGAAGTTCCATCGGAGGTATTCCTCGGACTCCAGCGGGTAGGTGGCCTGCTTCCGCTGCCCGGCGTCGAGTGCTTCGAGGAAGCGGGTGGCCGCCGTGGTCATTGCGGCCGCCGCGGTCGGCGTCCGCTGCGCGGAGGCGACAACGGCACCAAAGACCGCCAGGACCATGACAATGAGTGCGAGGCGAGGCGAGAGAAAGCGCTTCATGGCTCCCCTTTCATGAATTCGGAATCCCGACCGGGCAATGCTAGCACCAGCGGCGAGTAACCTCTGCGGCAAAAGGCGAACCGGCGTGCGTAGCGTGGTCGGTCATGCGGGCCTCGTGGTGTCGTTTTCAGGGTGGGGATGCCAGCACGGCTGTTACGTCGCTCCCGGTAAACATCGGCAACGGCGTACAAGCCTGCCGGTAAGGTCCTTGCACAGTGGGCACGCCAGGGCCCCTTATGGATCTCGGTACCGACCTCCGGAACGCTCGCGAACATGCCGGTCTCTCGCTTCGAGATCTGGCCGCCCGCACACGGATCCCTCAGCGAACGCTTCGCGCCATCGAGGAAAACGATTTCGACAACGTCCCTCCCGGCATCTTTGCCCGATCGTTCATCCGCACCTACGCCCGGGAGGTCGGTGTGGATCCTGATGAAGCAGTCGCGCAATACCGCTCGATGACCGAGCCGGTGGTGGTGGAGCCCAGCCACGAACGGGAAGCCGACGTTGTCGATCGGCGAATCCCATGGCGTTCGTTTGCTGCCGACTTCTCCGAGTTCGGTCAGCGATGGGGTTATGCGCTCATCGCGGTGGCGCTGCTGATCGGGTTGATCAGCGTGAACCGGTACGGTTCGCAGGATGAACAACCGGAAGCCGTGGCGGCCGAGCCAGCTCCGCGCCTCGAACCGCCGGCCGATTCGCCAATTCCGGTCGCCACCACCGGCGGCGGCATTCAGATAGCGATGCGCGCGCAGGGTCCCTGCTGGGTCCGGGCGGTTGTTGATGGTCAGCTCGCGTTTGCCCGCCTGATGCAGCCGGGTGAGACGGAAACACTCTCCGGTCAGCGCGACATCACCATGCGCGTTGGCGACCCCGCCGCTCTGTCGTATTCGATCAACGGCCGCTCCGGCCAGCCGCTCGGAGCGGCGAAGCAGGCAGTGACGGTCCGCTTCGACACGAGCGGTCAAGCCACGCGGGTCTCCTGACGCGCGTCGACTGCACGTATACTCCGCAACACCGATCCGCCTGCAGGCGGACACTACGACCGTGGAGTCCGGCTTCAGCCGGATTTCCAGCGAAGGAACCGTATGGCTGACGACACGACGAAGGGTGGATCGCGCAAACGACTGCTGGGGCTCGGTGTTGCCGCGGCGATAGGCTTCGCGGCCGCCGTCGGCGCAGTCCTGGCACAACCCGCGACGGTCGAGGAGCTCGTATTCATCAACGGCAGCATCCACACGATGGATGCGAAGAACACCGTGGTTGCGACGGTGACCATCCGCAACGGGCGATTTGCCGCCGTCGGCGGCGCTGCGCCGCGGCCTGCCGCCGGACGTCGAATCATCGACCTGCGCAAGCGCACGGTGGTTCCGGGCATCATCGACAACCACAATCACATCGTCGCGATGGGCAACCGGCCCGGGTACCACACCCCGCTGGAGAACGCGGCGTCGATTGCCGACGTGCAGTCGATCATCGCGGCACGCGTGGCAGGCGCTCCGAAAGGCGTCTGGATCACGACCATCGGCGGATTCCATCGCAATCATCTGGTTGCGCCACCCGGGATGGCGCGCCTACCGACGCTCGCGGAGCTCGATAAAACCGCTCCCAACAATCCGGTCTTCATCTCGGAGGGCTTCAGCGGGCCGTCGGCCACGAACAGCGCTGGCAAGAAGGTTTTTGACAGCCAGACGCCTCCGATACCGGTGGGTGCGGACGGCGCGATTGCGGGAGGAGCGCAGGCAACCGGCCGCGCCCTGCTGCTCCTCAGGCAGACGCTGCTCAACGAAACCGAGCGGCGGCGGGGCGCGATCGACGCCATGAACTATGGGCTCAGCCTGGGAGTGACCACGCATCTCGATCAGGGTGTTTTCCAGGCGACCAACACGCCCAGCGACGGCGCCGCGCATGAGGACAACTACACCATGCAGCTGCCGTTCGTGGCGCTGCACCGCGAGGGCCGCCTCCCTGCACGACTCCGAATCAACTACCTGCATCAGGACGACACGCCGGAGCTGACCACCCTGCGCGAGCGCGTGAAACACACGATCCCGTTCTTCGGCGACGACATGATTCGGACCGGTGGCATCGGCGAGTTCATTGCCGCCGGACCGAAGTCGTTTCAGGACGCGGCAAAGCTGCTGGCCCGATCCGGCTGGCGGGCCGAAGTCCATTCTCTCGGCCCCACCGACTTTCAGCAGGAAATCCAGGACTATGAAGCGGCTCACAAGGAGAACTCGATCGCCAACCTGCGCTGGGTGGTCGCGCATGTGCCCTTCATCACCGAGGAATGGGTCAATCGTTTGAAGGCGATTGGCGGAGGCCTGTCGCTGACCAGCTGGCGCTACCTCGCCGGTTCTCCCAAGCAGAACGGTCCGCCGTTTCGCATGATCGTCAACAACGGCATCCCGGCCGGCATGAGCTCCGACGGCATGCAGATCGCGCCGATGAATCCCTGGCTCCACATGTATTACGCGGTGACGGGGAAGAACGCGCGCGGCGAGCTTATTAACGATGGGCAGCAGATCACACGCCAGCAGGTGATGAAGCTGTACACTGCCAGCAACGGCTGGTTCCTCCGCGAGGAAAACCAGCTCGGCTCGATCGAGGTCGGCAAGCTCGGCGATCTCGTCGTGCTGAATCAGGACTACTTCACGGTGCCCGACGAAGCGATCAAGAAGACGAGCTCGGTGATGTCGGTGGTCGGCGGAAAGATCGTCCACGAC
>JBOGIQ010000520.1:0-3122 GCA_050742535.1 Vicinamibacterales bacterium
CGGGTGCGCGTGCCTTCGCGCACCAGATGATGGTGCACGCCCGCCGTGGCCAGCAGACTCGGAATCGGCGCCATCTTCGGGCCGACGCCTCGATCCGACAGGATCAGGATGTTGAACCCGGCCGCGACCGCGTCGCTGGCGCGACGGCACAGGTCGGCCATCGCCTTTTCGAGGCCGGCGCCGCCCATGTCCGGCGCCTTCTCCGGATCGAATTCCGGATCGAACAGCATCGACAGCGTCGTCGATCGGAACGGCGAGCTCGGCGGCAGGTGCCGCAGCTTGGCCACGTGCTCGTTGTGGATGATTGGGTACTTGATCGTGATCTGAAGACACGATTCGGGCTCGGGCTTCAGCAGGTTGCGCTCGGGCCCGATCGTCGACGCCATATCCGTGACCAGCTCCTCGCGGATGGCGTCGAGAGGCGGGTTCGTGACCTGGGCAAACAGCTGCTTGAAGTAGTCGTACAGCACCCGCGGACGGTTCGACAGCACTGCCAGCGAAGAGTCGGTGCCCATCGAGCCAAGCGGCTCTTCGCCGTTGGTCGCCATCGGCGCGATCAGGACGCGGAGGTCCTCCTGCGTGTAGCCGAACGCCTGCTGGCGGTTGAACACGGTCTGGTGCTCGGGCTGCTCCGCGCGCGCCCGCGGCAGATCGTTGATGTCGACGATGTGCTGTTGCAGCCACTCGGCGTACGGGTGCTGGGCGGCCAGTTCACCCTTGATCTCGTCGTCGTCCACGATGCGGCCTTTCGTGGTGTCGACCAGGAAGATCTTCCCCGGGTGCAGGCGCTCCTTGACGAGGACGTCCTCGGGCGGGATGTCGAGCACACCGACTTCGGACGCCATGATGACCAGGTCGTCCTTCGTCACGTAGTACCGCGACGGACGAAGTCCGTTCCGATCGAGGACCGCACCGATCACCGAGCCGTCGGTGAAGGCGATCGAGGCGGGGCCGTCCCACGGCTCCATCAGCGACGCGTGATAGCGGTAGAACGCCTTCCGCTCCGGGCTCATGGATTCGTGGTTGCTCCATGGCTCCGGAATCATCATCAGGATGGCGTGCGGCAGCGACCGGCCCGCCATGACGAGCAGCTCGAGGACGTTGTCGAAGGTCGCGGTATCGCTGCCGCCTTCACGAATGATCGGCAGGAGCTTGGCCAGATCGTCGCCGAACAGATCGCTCTGCAGCAGGCCTTCGCGCGCGCGCATCCAGTTGATGTTCCCGCGCAGCGTGTTGATCTCGCCGTTGTGCGCGATGAAGCGATACGGATGCGCCAGCGGCCACGACGGAAACGTGTTCGTGCTGAAGCGCTGATGGACGAGCGCCAGCGCGCTTTCGAGGCTCGGGTCCGACAGATCCGGGAACATCGGCTCGAGCTGCCGCGCCTGCAGCATCCCTTTGTAGATCAGCCGATTCGCCGACAGCGAGACGATGTAGAAGAAGCGGCGTGAGAGCGCCTTCATCTTCAGCCGATCGACGTCGTGCTCGACGCGCTTGCGGATTACGTACAGCTTTCTCTCGAAGCGCGCCGCCGCGTCGCCGCGTCCGCCGCTGGCGTTGCTGGCTCCGGCGGGACCCGGCCCACTCTGGCCAATGAACACCTGCTCGAAGACCGGCTGCGTCGCGCGCGCGCTGTCGCCGACAAGCCGGTTGTCGGTCGGTACGTCGCGCCAGCCGAGCACCGTCTGCCCTTCCTCCTCGGCGATCTTCGCGATCAGCTCCTTGATCTTGCCGCGGTCGCGCTCGTCGTGCGGCAGGAAGACCAGACCGGCGCCATAGCTGCCAGCGGCCGGAAGCGTGAACGACACGTTCTTCCGGAAGAACGTGTCGGGTGGCTGAACCAGAATGCCGGCGCCGTCGCCCGTGTTCGCTTCGCAGCCGCAGGCGCCGCGGTGCTCCAGGTTGATCAGGACGTGCAGCGCCTTCCGCACGATGTCGTGCGAGCGCTTCCCCTTCATATGCACGACGAACCCGACGCCGCACGCGTCGCGTTCGTCGCCGGGGTTGTACAGACCCTGACCGGCGGGAGGGGACACCTCTGGCAAAAACATGGTCGGCATATTCTGCAATTCCGGGCAGCATTACGGAAATACAATGATCTGAGGATTTTCATGCGCCACGCGCATGAGATAGAGGGGCCGAAACGGACGAGCCGGCGCGGCTCGCTACCCGGACCGGTTCGCCGATTGCACTTCCCGAAAACATGGGAAGCACGATCGCGCGAAAGAGCGTCCCGTTACGAAGGGACTCCCCCACACACCGCGGCGACCGCCTGCCGGTATCGGCCGGCCGCCTCCGGACAATCTGGCATCACCATGGCCTGTCGATCGCGCTCCTGGCGCTGTTCCTCGTGAGCATGGTTGGTCAGACGTGGGCGGGTTGGTACGCCTACAACGAAGAGCAGCGCTCCCATCAACAGCCCAGCGTGACACTCACGGAATACCTCACCACCGGCCACTTCGGCGAGGCGACGTTCGAGAACTGGGAGAGTGAGTTTCTGCAGATGGCGTTCTACGTCCTGCTGACGGCGTGGTTGTTCCAGATTGGGTCGTCGGAGTCGAAGCGACCGGACGTCGTCGAACTGGTGGACCTCGACCCGCGCGATTCGCCGACCAAGGAAAGGGCTCCCTGGCCCGTTCGCAAAGGGGGCATCGTCCTGACACTGTACGAGAACTCCTTGAGTATCGCGTTCGCACTCCTGTTCCTCGTGTCGTTTGCACTTCATGCCCGCACGGGACTCGAGGCGTTCAACCAGGAACGGATGAGTCATGGTGAGACGGCGATCGGACTTTGGGACTTTGCCGGTTCCTCGCAGTTCTGGTTTGAATCGTTCCAGAACTGGCAAAGCGAGTTTCTTTCGCTGGCTGCGATGGTGGGGTTCACGATCGTCCTGCGTCAGCGAGGCTCCCCGGAGTCCAAACCGGTTGACGCGCCGTACTTCGAAACGGGTGATTGACCTGGGGCATCACGCCCAATTGAGCAGCTACGTAAAAATCCGACCAATAAGGTCGGCTAAGCCGTCCACCAGCCGGATGCGCCAATCGGCCCCCGAATACGCCACTTAGCTGGAAATCAGCCCAAAAACGCAATTTCGGCCCCTATGATGGGCAGATCGTCCGCCC
>JBOGIQ010000521.1:0-3095 GCA_050742535.1 Vicinamibacterales bacterium
CTTATCGCATGAACAGAAAGCCCCGCGATCGTGGCGAGCTCCTCCTGCGTAAAGCCAGCGGCCTCGCGCAGACTTTTCAGTTGCGCGCCAAATGATGCCGGCGCGCAAGATTTCACGGCGGGCTCATCTTATGTTAGGGCTGAGCCGCACGGAAGGACCATGCGACAGCGCCGATGACGGGCGGTTCCCTCCCGGGTATCCGCGGATACCCGGAGAGGGACTCGCTCGTGTGTGAGGGGACCTGTTCGAGGAATCGCGAAACCGGCGGCCCGCTCAGCGGAGGTCGGCATCCTGCGGGATCGATGCAGGAACGGCGGGCTGCACCTGCGTCAGGAACCCGCTCAGCACCCACGCGCGCTGGCTCGGCTCGAAGCGCGGCGCCAGCAGCCCATCGTTGATCTCGCGCGTCACGAAGAACCGGTTGAACGACGTCGCCGACAGGTAGAGCCGCGTGTTCGGCAGACCGTCCGAGCGGCCGTCGACGTCGGCCTCCGCGAAGGAGACGGCGCCATCGCCATTCTGATCGACCCTCGCGACTTCGAGGGCATAGGCGCGCAGCAGCCGTTCGCCGACGTCCGTGACGCCGGGCAGGAACGACACCGGACGCGCGAACACGTCGCGGAAGATCTCGGCCGCGAGCCCGCTGGGGATGAAGCGATTGCGCGTCTCGGTCTGTCCGGAGCTGACCGGCTCGAAGCGATCTGGATCGCGAGGATTGTCGGGGTCGTCCCCGTGCGTGGCCGCTGTGTTGCGCACGCCGAACGGTCCCGACCCGGGAATCACCGACTGCAGTCCGTACTGAAGGGCCGGAAACGTACCCGGCAGTCCGCCCGTGAACGGCAGCTCGTAGTGTGGGAAGACCCAGTTGGTGCCGCGGTTGAACTCCCAATACGCGTGCACATCACTCTGCTGCAGGGCATTGAACGCACCGATGCTCACGGACAGCGAGACCGTGTTGCCGGGAATCGTCCCTCCGGCACTCGCAAAGCGCGCTGCGGCGCCGTCGAGCGTGAACAGGCGCCCGGGCGCGGGAACATTGTTGCCAGCGCCCATCGCGGCCAGGACCGCCGCGTCGGCCGGCGTCATCGTGCCAAAGCGCGCGCGGCCATCACCGAGCGGCTCCGCAATCGATGGCACGCGCAGGTCCCACGTCATCCACCCTTCGTACCAACCCGACTCGTTGTTGATGACGAACAGACCCGAAATGTCGGTGAACATGTCGATGAAGGCCCGCGGATCGGCCGGATTGGTCGGCAGGCCCGGCTTCGGCTCCAGCGTCATGCGTACCGCGCCCAACGTTGGAAGTCCGCCGTTGGCGAAGTTGGCACCGGTCGGAATGACGCCGTTGTCGTTGATGCCGGCAACGATGCTCGTGAAGACGTTTGGCGCGATTGTGGTGGTATCGAGCAGGTAATACCCGAACAGCTGACTCGCCTCCTCCGCCTCGCCGAAGGCCGTCAGCGGCAGAAACGAGTGTGGCCGCCGGGCCAGCTCCAGCAGGCGATCCTGCAGCGGAGCCGGCAGGAACGTGATGTCGCCGCGTCCCTGCAGCGAGTGGAAGTCAGGCTCGCGATCGGCGCCATTCGATCCGCCGTTCTGTGCGCCGATGCCGGTCGCCGCCAGGCACGCCAGGCCAAGGCTTGCCAGCGTCAGCAACATTCCGTTTCGTGTCGTGCGTGTTGTGTTCGAACTCATGCCGTCTCCTATCAACTGGATTTCGCCGACGAGAAGTCGGACGGTCGGCGTAAAGCGTTCCGCCCGGCGTCACTCATTCGACGCAGCGGGCCGGTTCGACGAGGTGGCAGTCTGCGGCGCGGACTCGTTGCTGACCACAGACAGCGCCCGCACATCACTCGTACGCGCGCCGTACGGGCGTTGTGCGAGGGCTGTCGGTGGCCCCAATCGGACGCGTTCGCCAGACTGGGCGCATGTCAGGCAACGGGCAACCGACGGTGTTCGTCACCGGAGCCTCGGGCTTCATCGGCAGGGAGCTGGTCAAGGTGCTCGTCGCCCGTGGCTGTGAGGTATTTGGACTTGCGCGATCCACGGAATCGGCGCGTCAGCTTCGCCACCTAGGGGCGACGGCCGTTACCGGCGACCTGTCGGTGCCAGGGCAGTGGCAGGACGAGGCCGCCGCCGACTGGGTGTTCCATATCCCGCCGCGCACCCTGCCGACGGAGCACCGGCTCTGGCATTCCGGCGAGCGAGCGGCACGGATGCGCACCGCCATGGACGCACACCTGCTCGACGCGGTTGCAGCCGGCGACACGCGCCGGATCGTGTACGTCGCGGATTCACGCGGCTACCGGCCGACCGGAGTACGCCCCGTCACCGAAGACGAAATCCGGATGACACCGGAGCGGAACCGGGTCACGTCCGCGCTCGATCGTATCGACGGCTACCTGATCGCCGGCATGCCGATCGTCACCGCGATTCCGGGCTGCGTCTACGGCAACGGCTCCTGGTTCCGTGAGCGCATCGTCGATCCGGTGATGGCGTGCCGCCGTGTCCTGCAGTTCGGCGCGGCCGGCCCCTGGGTCTCGCCGATTCACGTGCACGACTGCGCCCGCGCGCTGGTTCACCTCGCCGAGCACGGGGACATCGGCAGCCGCTACTTCCTCGCGAACAACGAACCGATCAGGATGTCGGAATTCGCGCAGGCGCTTGCCCGCATCGCCCACCGTCCACTGCGCACGCGGCGCCTTCCGGCGCGGGCCGCCGGCCTCATCCGAGGGCCGCTGGCTGACCACGCGCGGGGTCACGCGGCGTTCTCGAATATCCGGCTGCGCGGGATCGGCTTCACGTTCCACTACCCCACTGTCGAAGACGGGATCGCACACATTCTCCGGGCGCTCCATGAGTAGCGGAGCGCATCAACCCGCCCCGGCGCTCGTCGAAAGCTTCGACGACGTCGTTCTGCCTCACCTCGATGCGGCGTATCGGCTGGCGTATTGGCTGACGCGAAACGAGGACGACGCGCAGGATGTCGTGCAGGAAGCCTCGCTTCGGGCTTTTCGCTACTTTCGAACGTTCACCGGCGGAAACGGGCGTGCCTGGTTCCTTCGCATCGTGCGCAACACCTGCTTCAACTGGCG
>JBOGIQ010000522.1:0-3095 GCA_050742535.1 Vicinamibacterales bacterium
CCATGCGCTGCCACTCGACGCCCGCGGGTCCGAGCCGGGCTGCCACTTCGTCAGCCGGCAGCGCCGCGAATTCGCCGAGCGTCCGTAAACCCCACTGCCGCAATGTCGTGGTTGGTGGTTGGTGGTTAGTGGTTGGTGGTTGGTGGTTAGTGGTTGGTGGTTGGGAGAGCAACGACAGCGGCAACGCTGACAACGCGTCCGCCTCCGTCCCCGGCTCAACGACCGTAATCCCCGCTCGATGCTGGACGAACAGGCGCGCGGCCGTACGCGTTCCCGCAATCGCGACGCGCACCCGCAGCCCGCGGTCCGCCGCCGTCCGCCGCATTTCATGGGCAATCGTCCGCGCATCGCCGAACAGCCGCACCAGGCCGCTCAGGTCAAGCGTGATCTCGCGCGGACCGCAGACCTCGATGCGCGGCGAGAATTCGCGCGCCACACTCTCGAGAACGGTCTGATCCGTCCCCTCCGCCGCATACAACGCACCGAACACGACTCATCTCCATGGGCCATCAGTCGCCACCGCCGCCAGGCGGGCATCCCCGTCAACCCGCCGGCGTGGCGACACAACCCGAATCTCTGTTTCAAGCCCGGTCACACGGTGAATTTGCCCGGTCTGCTGGGTCGCTCCGCTCTGTGTCTGCGCTGCGCTCCATTTCGTCCGCCCCGTGCACATCACCGTCAGCCCGCCGGCGCTGCGCGCCAGCGGCTCCGGCGTCACCAGCAGGCACGCGGTGTCGCTCCCTTCGACGATGCGCTGCAGGCGCAGCCACGTGGTAAACGGCAGGCTCTTGAGCACACGCGGATGCACATCCGCGAGATCGATGGCGACCACCGCGAACCCGCCGGCCTGCAGGACGAGGGTGAGCGCCTTGATGGCGCGGTCGACGACACGATCAACCGGGCTTGTCCTGAGCGAGCGCAGCGAGTCGAAGGACTCGCCGCGAATCCACAGCAGACGATCGAGATCGATGGCGGCGGCCGCCGCGCTGGCCACGTCGAGCCGATCGCAGGTGTCGACGAGCGCGGTGATTTCGCCCCCGCGTGTTGCCGCGCTGAGCAGTTGAAGAAGGAGCGTGGTGCGGCCGGAGGATGGCAAGCCCGCAATCTCGGAAACCTGGCCACGCGGCAGTCCGCCGCGCAGCACCTCGTCGATCGCCTCGACCCCGAACGGGATGAACGCCGCCGCATCGCTGCGTTCGAGCGGCGCCAGCACGGTCGTCAGGGTTCGATCGAGCTTCCGTTCCCGAAGTGCGCTCTCAATGCGCGCCAGCGCGTTATTCTCCATATGTTCGCCAGCGCACGACTATAGGCGAACAAGAAGCGAAAATACAAGCTAGAGCTTAGTGAATCTTTGAAATGCTCAGCTTTAAGGGCGGAAGTATTCCTGTTATGGTTGGCGGGCGAATCATTCGTCCGGTTATGTCGTTGACTAATACTGCCACCGTCCTCGTCGTCGAGGACGACGCCGCGACACGCGAAATGTATCGCCAGGCACTGGCTGCATCCGGGTATCGCACGATCACCGCCGCCGACGGTCTCGGCGCGCTGCGTGTAATCGAGGGCGATCGCCCTGACGTTGTCGTCCTCGATCTGATGCTTCCGACCGTGGGCGGCTACGACGTATACAAGGAACTGCGGGCGCATCCGGAAACGTGCGACATCCCGGTCGTTATCGTCACCGGCTCCGATGCACGCGACCTGGAGCCCAACGACTTCCGCTTCTTTCTCCGCAAGCCGCTCTCTCCCGATACGCTGACGCGGATCGTCGAGGACGCCTTGCACTGGCCGCGCCCCGTGGTTGGCGCTTAGGGTTTCATGCTGCAATGTCCACGCTGCCTGAACGATGAACTTGTCCGCGTCCCCCGGACGCTCCTCGAACGCGTGCTGTTCGTCCGGTTATTCGAGTGCCGGATGTGCGGGTTCCGATCGTTCACCGCGCGGCGCGTCGTTGCCGCCGCCATCCACTTGCTGTCCTCACGCTACGCACGTCTCCGGGTGCCCGGCTTACGTCCGGTGTCGAAAGAGTCATAAATAAGAAAAGGCTAAGCTGAGGAGCGTGACGGCGCTCCGCCGCATCGCTGCGGCGCTGACTTACCGGGATTTCCGCGTTCTCTGGTTCGGCGCATTTACCTCCACGATCGGCACCTGGATGCAGAAGGTCGCCCAGAGCTGGCTGGTGCTGACCATCGCTGGATCCTCGTCCGCGTTCTTCCTCGGCCTCGATTCCTTCCTCGGCGAGCTGCCGATCCTGCTCTTCACGCTCATCGGCGGCGTGGTCGCCGACCGACGCGACCGGCGCCAGCTGCTGCTCGCCTCGCAGTACGTGCAAATGACCGCGGCGTTTACGCTGGCGGCGCTCGTGTATTTCGACGTCGTACGCATCTGGCACGTCCTCGCGCTGTCGGTCATGACCGGCATGGCACAGGCGTTTGGCGGTCCGGCGTATCAGTCGCTGCTGCCGTCGCTCGTCGAAAAGGAGCACGTGCCGAACGCGATCGCGTTCAACTCGATTCAGTTCCAGCTGTCGCGTGTCGTCGGGTCGCTCGCCGCCAGCGCCACGTTCGCCGCCTTCGGCATGGTCGTGTGTTTCGGCCTGAACGGCCTGTCGTTTCTTGCCGTCATCGTCGCGATTCTGTCGCTGCGCATCCGGCACATTCCGGCGCCGTCGACAACCGGGATGCACCAGGAGCTCAAAGGCGGGTTCGCGTTCGTCCGCGCCAACCCCGGCCTGATCGGCCTGGCCGTCCTCGGGTTTGCCACGACGTTCCTCGGCAATCCACTGTTGACCTTTCTTCCCGTCTTCACCAAGAACGTGCTGGGTGGCGACATCGACCTGTACACATATCTGATGGCCTTCGCAGGCGCCGGAGCGGCCGTCGGCGCGCTGGTCGTCGCGTGGCTCGGCAGATTCCGCCACATGGGGCGCACGCTCCTGCTGGTGCAATTCACGTTCGGCGTGCTGATCGTGCTCTTTGCACTGACTGGATCGTTCTGGGTGAACGCCGTGCTGCTCTTCGCCGCCGGCACGTGCATGGTGATGGTGACCGCGATGCTGTCCTCGCTGGTGCAGCTGAACGCGCCAAACGAGATGCGCG
>JBOGIQ010000523.1:0-3084 GCA_050742535.1 Vicinamibacterales bacterium
CGCCGGAGCAGTGCGCCGCGACGCTGACGCGGTTCTGCTCCTGCGGCGTCTTCAACCCGTCGCGCGCGAAGCGCATTCTCGAAGATGCCCGCACCAAAGTTTCGTAGCCTCGCACTCTTCCTCGGGATTCTTGCGCTCAGCTGCAGCGGCAGCGGCGGCGCCAGCTGGAGCTGTTCGATGCCGATGCGCATCGGGGCGCCGGCCGCGAGCGATGCCCTCGTCCTGCGCAACTTCACGCTGATCGACGGCGGCGACCACGCGGTTCTGTCGCCGGCGGCGATGGTCGTCGAGGGGGGCCGCGTGGCGTGGGTAGGGCCGCAGGCGACCCTCGAGGCACCCGCCGGTGCGCTGGTCAAGGATTTGAACGGGGCGTTCGTAATCCCCGGGTTGATCGACATGCACGCGCACGTCGGCAACACGGTCGATCTCGTTCAGGACAGAAAGTTCCACACGCGGGAGAGCATCGAGAACGACCTGAAGACCTACGCGTCGTACGGGGTCACCACGATCGTCAGCATGGGCACCGACCAGGACACGATCTTTCCGGTGCGCAACGAGCTGCGGAAAGCGACGCCCTCGATGGCGCGTGTGTACTCCGCCGGTCAGGGCCTGATGTTCGAGGGCGGCTATGGCGGCCTCGCCGGCGTGAACGATGCCGTGGCGACTCCGGAGGAGGCGACGGCGTACGTCAACGCGCAGCTGGACAAGGGCGCCGACTTCGTCAAGCTGTGGCTGGATTCAGAGCTCGGCACCATGCCGAAGATGCCGCCGGCGATTTCGCAGGCGATCATCGACGCGGCGCACAAGCGCGGCGCGCGCGTGCTGGCCCACGTCTTCTATCTCGAAGACGCGAAGCGGCTCGTTGACCAGGGCATCGACGGGTTCGTGCACATGGTGCGCGACCAGCCGATCGATCAGGCGCTCATCGACGGCATGGAGAAGCACGGCACCTGGCAGGTGGCGTCCACGCTGTCGCGCGAGGCGTCGATGTTCGCCTACGGCTCGACGCCGGAGTTCGCCGCTGACCCCTTCTTCACGCGTGGCGTGTCGGCGAAGACCGTCGAACTGATCAAGAGCCCGGAACGTCAGAAGACGATCGCCGGCAATCCGAACTTCAAGAAGTTTCCGGCCTTCTTCGAGAACGCGAAGGCAAACCTGAAGCGTCTTGCCGATGCGGGGGTTCCGTTCGCCGCGGGCACCGACGCCGGACCGCCGGGGCGTTTCCCGGGCTACTCGCAGCACTGGGAGCTGCAGCTGATGGTCGAGGCGGGCCTGACGCCGGCGCAGGCGATCGATGCGGCAACGCGGCGCGCGGCGATGTTCCTCGGCGCCGAGGACCTCGGCACGCTCGAACCGACGAAGTGGGCCGACTTCGTCGTGCTCGACGCGAACCCGCTGACGGACATCAGCAACAGCCGGAAGATTCGCTCGGTGTATATCGCCGGCAAAGAAGTTCGCTCGATCAATCGGGAAGGCGGATCGTAATGGCGCGCATTGTCATCGTCGCACTCGGCGTTGTTCTGTTCGTCCCGCTCGGACTGTCCGATCTCCTCGCGCAGCGCGGGCCGGCGCCGCAGATCGTCTGGTCGCCGAAGGCGGTCAAGCCGGGCGACTGGACGCCGCCGCACAAGCCGCACACGAAGCTCGTTGACGTGCTCGCCAAGCACAAGGGCAAAGCCGACTGGGTGGAGACGGTGGTCGACGACGACACGCTGCGCGCCGATTACATCTCGGTGGCGGTCGGTGGCAAGACGCCGCGGCGGATGAACACCGACACACGCGAGTGGTGGGTCGTTCAGGATGGCCAGATCCGCTTCACCATCGACGGCCAGGAACCGTTCACCGCGTCGAAGGGCTACATCGTCCAGGTGCCGTACCGGACGATGTACACGATGGAGACCGTGGGCGACCGGCCGTCGCTGCGGCTCGAGGTGAACATTGCGCGCGCCAGGAAGATGTATCCGATCGAGGAGAAGCCGGTTCCCGTCGCCGGCATGGAGTTCGTCCGCGCGCGCGTCGCGGGACGCGGAACCTACGACAACGGCAACAAGCCCTGGGTCGACTTCAACGCCGTCGTCGCGGGCACGGACAAGACACGCCAATTCGTCGTCGACGATCGCGGATTCGCCAACATCATCCTCGGGAAGGGCATCCCGCCACCCGCACCGACGGACAAGGGACACTTCCACACCGAGAGCTCGGAATTCTGGTTCATCCTGCTGAACCAGATCCGCTACACGATCGAAGGGCTTCCCACCTTCATCGCCGAACAGGGCGACATCGTCTACGTGCCGAAGCAGCGGTGGCACCTCGCCAGCTTCGCTGGTGACGGCTTGTCGGCACGGCTGGCGATGAACGGTTATCCCGATCTGGCGCATTCGTTCGAGGCGAACGAGGGACGCTGATTGCCAACATCCCGTAGCTTCCGCCTTAAGGCGGAAGTCACAGCAGTCGCCGGCGTACTACTTGTTGTGCTCGGTTGTTCCACGACCGACGTGCGTGTACATCGCGACTGGGCGCCGAATCGGCCGATTGAGTTCGTCGTCGCCGCGGGTCCGGGCGGCGGCAGCGACCTTCTCGCACGCACGGTTCAGTCGATCATCCAGAAATACAAGCTGATAGATGGCTCGGTGATCGTCACCAACAAAGGCGGCGGTTCCGGATCGGAGGCGTTCGTTTACGCGAAAGGCGCCGGTGGCAATCCGCACAAGGTGGTCTTCGCGACCAACAACGTCTGGCTGCTGCCGCTGGGGTCATCGGTGGGATACGCCTGGTCGGATCTGCAGCCGGTGGCCGCCGTGGCCTTCGACGAGTTCATGCTGTGGGTGAACTCGACCGCGCCGTACCGGGACGTGACGACGTTCCTCGAGGCGGCACGCGGCGCCAGCAAGCACCTCGCGATTGCCGGAACGGCGTCGAAAGACACCGACCAGGTCCTGGTGCGGCAGATCGAGAAGATCGGCCACGTGGCGTTCGCCTACGTGCCGTTCAGGTCCGGCAGCGAGGTGGCGGTGCAGCTCGCCGGCGGTCACGTTGCGGCCAACGTCAACAACCCGCAGGAAAACATGGGGCAGTGGCGTGCCG
>JBOGIQ010000524.1:0-3072 GCA_050742535.1 Vicinamibacterales bacterium
ATTTAATGGAGCCGGCGGTCGGACTTGAACCGACGACCTGCTGATTACGAATCGCTGCAAGCTCGATTCGATCAGCAATTCTGCGCGTTCAACGACTTGCGAGAAATCACGCTCCCGAGCGGGTTAACGATTACCGGCTCAAGTGTGAGAGAGGCTACACGGGATCAGCGATCACCGGCAACCGGTCGGAGTACGCCCCGAACAATCAAGCTGATCGTGGTTTGGCTGACCGCGTATTCCTTCGCCAACGCGGTCTGAAGTCCCCAAGTCTTCTCGGCAGCGTTCCAACTGTTGCAGATCGCCTTCACGTCGGCGTCACTCAGGCGAGCGTTGGAGTTCTCCTCGCCCCGAAGGATTGCGCTTTGCTCGTCCGCGCGCTGCCATGTCGAGCATGTTGTCGCGCGGCGTGCCGAGCCTGAGTCGTTTGCCCTGCGACTTCGCCCGTTGTAGACCGACCAGCACCCTTTCTCTGATACGGTCCCTTTCAAACTCCGCAAAGCTGGCGAGGACGCCGAGCATCAGCCGTCCCGTGGCGCTCTGCGTGTCGATTCCCTCGCCGAGCGACTGAAACCCTACGCCCGCATCCGTGAGGCCCTGAATGGCGTTTACAAGGTGCTGGAGGCTCCTGCCGAACCTATCGAGCTTCCACACGACGACGACATCGATCTTCCGCCACTTGGCGTCCGCCATCATTCGGTCCAACGAGGGACGCCGATCCTTGGCACCCGAGATCCCATGATCCACGTACTCGACCGCTGTCCAACCGCGAGCGGTCACGAACCGCCGTAACTCTTCCAACTGGTTTTCGGGTTGCTGCTCGACGGTCGAGACGCGGGCGTAAATGGCGGCTCTCATGAGAGAGCCACCGCTTCGGTCTGTCCCGCCTTGAGAATCAGGTCCGCCGCTTTCAGGATCCGTTGTGCCGAACGCTCGGGAATCGGATTGCCCTGCCCCCACCAGTTTTGAATGTACCCGCGTGAGTACTCGACTCCCGGCAAACCGAGAGCCGCGCAGCAGAGGAGCGCAACGGATTCGGCTTCGACTTCACGCAGGTTGCGCGGAGTGATCTCGCTGTCCGACTGTTCGCCCTCCGCAGCGTGACCGAACAGAATGTGCCCGAGTTCGTGGAACCGCGTCTTGTGGGGCAGCGGATTCACCGGATTGATCGCAATCGACCGGCCACGGGCAAAGCCTAGACAGTTGCCATCGATGTGGTCGAAAGGAACTTCCGTAACGCCAAGACTCTTGAGAGCCTTCTCCGCGTTCCATGTTGGCGTCGTAGGCTCGGCGAGCGGGTTGCCCTCCGTCTGTGCCAGCACAAACCAATGCGGCTTATAGACGAATCGGGTAAAGGCAATCTCCTGATCCTGGTGCTGATCGTCTTCGACCGTCCGCTTGACCGTCACCGGCTGGCAAAGCGTGATCGCCTTCTCGCCCCGGCGAACGAATCGCCCGAGTTCCCGCCACTTCGGGAACGTCGCAATCGGTCCCGGCTGGATGCCTCGCTCGATACACTGCGCCCACGCAAGTAGCTGGTTCCCGATGCTGTACTGGTGGAAGTTCCGATATGCGCTCGACAGGATGCCGGGGTCGGTAACCGCCTGTTCGAGCAGGGTTGCGAATGTTGCCGGGGATGGTGTCGCCATGTGGTCCTCCTTCCCGCGTCTGCGGGTGAGGGCCAACGGGCCTGCGATAATGGCAGGAGCCGGTGGCCAATCGAGAGTTGGTTGCCGGTTAGGAGGCGTGGCGTGGTTGCACACGCTGCGTCTCCGCTTCTACTTCTTCTCTTTGAATAGCTGCACATCTCGCGCCACCAACGACGCGCGAGACTCATCGACCTTCGCAAATTCGGGGCATGCTGATCGGGATGCGCGCGCAGAGTTTTGTCTGCGAAGGTCAGACGTTCGCGCGTGGGATGGACTTCGATGATCAACATCCGCAGGACGACATGATGGGCCCAGCCCTGATAGGTGCGGCCCTCGAAATGATCGAGCCCCAGGTCGTCTTTGAGCTCGCGATATTGCTGTTCGATCGGCCAGCGGCTGCGGGCGAGTGCGACGAGGTCGACGAGCGCCGTCGTGGCCGGCAGGTGGAGCAGGTAGTACTTCCGTTCGTCGGTGGCGGGTCGTTCGCAGAGCAACCACCGGTCGCCGCGCCCCTTCGTCGGTCGTACGCGCAGCGCACAGAACCGCGCCGTCAACGGACCGGCGGTGCCCGTCCCCCAGGTCACGGATTCCCACGCGTCCTCAGGAGCCGACTGCGCAATGGCCGTCGCGGATTGCGTGCCCGCCACGCCCACCACGGCGCACGCCACCTCCCCGCGAATCGCGACACCATACGAGAGCCCCAAGCGCTCCAAACCGGCGCGGAACTGCGCGTTGCTCCCGTAGTCCGCATCGACCACCACGCCCGTGATCGTGAAGCCAGCCTGGAGAATCGCACGTACCTGCGCCAACGCAATGCGCCATTTCTCCCGAAACTGCAGCGTCGCCGGAATGCCCGCCGCCGTCCGGCGCGGTGCATCGTCGATCCACGACGCCGGGACGTAGAGGTCGAACGCCAACGGCCACGTGCGCCCCGCCGCAATCAACGCACTCGAGACCGCCACCTGGCAATTGCCGATCTTGCCGAGCGCGCCGCAGTACTGCCGCTGCACGCCCACCGAGCGCGTCCCCTGCTTCGGAAAGCCCGTGTCATCGATCGCGAGAATCCCGGCCCGCACGGGCACCACCGTACGCAGGTGGGTCCAGACGCGTGCCGCCTCCCACGGCGAGTGCGTGATGAAGTGCTGGAGCGCCTGATACTGGCCTGGATCGCTCAACCGCCCATGCATCGCCTGCATGGACTTCCGTTCACTGTCGTTGAGCAGGCCGTCGAGATACTGGCTCGCCGCCTCCCGCTGCGGCTGGCGACTGAAGCAGGCACTAAACCCATCGAGGTACTGGCCCAGGCGTCGCAGCAGCGCCCGCGCGGGCCCCGTCGTCACGCCGGCAGCGTACGGGATTCCGCGCGTCAGTACAAGACCGATTTCACAGACCGCGGTTCAGAGTGAACGAACCTGACAAAGTAGTG
>JBOGIQ010000525.1:0-3070 GCA_050742535.1 Vicinamibacterales bacterium
GCGCGAGCTCCGGGAGCTGTCCACGGAGGCGAAGACGAAGGGCTTCAAACGGAAGTCCTGGTACTTGAACAAGCTCGCCGATAGCGTCGCCGGCGTGCCGACGCGCGGGCAACGGTTCGTGACAGAAGTTGGATCGCGCGTCCTTGAGGCGACCGGGTTCTCCGCGCGCAAAGCGCCGACGCCGCTCCATGCGTCGGTGACGCAGTCCTTCGCCGGCGGCCGCGCGTCGCTCCAGGAGGCCGCGGATGTTCTGGCGGCCGCGAAGCGCGCGCACGCGGACGCCGTACGTCGGCTGCAGCCGTCCTCCGGTGAACGAGCAACTGCGCGTCAGGCTGTTGTCGACGCGCGCGAGTCACTGCGTCGGACGTTCAAGGAAGTCGGCGAGTCACTGCGCGCGGCCGCGGCCACGATCGATGCGGAGGTCGGGCGCACGACTCAGCCAGGCCTCGTCAACCAGGCTCGCCGCGCGCGCGAGGTCGGACGCAAGCTCTCGAACTACAAGAGCGTGAAGCAGGCGTTCGCCGCGATCGATCGACTCGAAACCGAGTTGGGCCAGGGCGAGCTCCGCGTCAAGCCCGACGTCGTCGAGCGCACCGTCTCGTGGGTGGTCTATCGCACGTTGATCGGCTACGCGCTCGACACGGCCATCCAGAACTTGACGCAGCCGATCCTCACGACGCTGTTCGTGCGGCCGACGTCACTGAGGCGTGGCTATCGCTACGCCCGCACGCCACAGGGCCGCGCGCTGTCTCGCGAGATCGAACTGCGCTCGCTCGTCGACGAGGAAACGAACGCGCCGGACGATCGGCCGCTGCGCGTGATCGCCGATGCCGACGGTGTGCTGAAGGTGGCGAAGACGGTTGTGAAGGACTCGTCGCGGCCGCTGCGCGGCACCGACAACTACAACCGTCGCGTGAGCTACCTGGCGGCGCTCGAGGAGAAGGGCGCGCTCCGCGATGCGCTGCGCACGGGCCGCGTGCCGGAGGCGGCCGACGAGTTCGCGCGCAGCGTCGTGCGGAAGACGCAGGGGCACACGGGCCCGCTCGGCAACAACCCGTTTCATCGCGGCCCCATCGGCGGCTCGATGAAGCCGTTCACGAAGTACCCGGGCCTGTTCATGGAGAACGTCATCGACGCGCTCAACGATCCGCAGGCGCGCGGCCGCGCGGCCGTCGTCGCGCTGCTCGGCGCGATGATGCTCGCGCGCGGGACCGGCCTGGACTTCGAAGATCTGCTCGTCTCCGGTGGTCGTCCGTTCGGCATCGACCTCACGCAGCCGGGTAGTCTCCGTCCCGATCGCGTGGCGCGGGCGACGTGGGCGGGCCGTGCCGTGTCCGACGTCGTCGGGCATATCAGCGCCGTCGCCGGCGGCGAGCGCATGGGCCACGAAGTTGTGGGCCACGACTTCGATTCGTTCCTCTACGGTGATCTGGCGTATCTGTTGTTCGGTCGGTATCCGACGAAGCTCGCGCAGCGCGGCGTCGAGATCGCGCGCGAGGGTATGGGCCAGCACACCGGGATCCGGCCGAGCGGTGAAGTGGACCCGCACCAGGCGATCGAGGACGTGGGCGAACTTGTCGGGATGCGATCGACGCGCATCACTAAGAAGCGCCGGACGGCGCGCGAGGCCTCCGAGGCTGTGAACCGCAGCCGACGGGCCCGCGAGGACGTCGGCGCCAAAGCGCGACGCCTGGCCACGATCGCGATTCAGCGCGGCGATGACGAACGCCTCCAGGAAGCGCTCGCGATGATGTCGCCAGCGCAACGGCGTGCGTTCCTGCGGACCCTCGGTCGTACGCGTCTCGAACGTCTCGAACAACAGCTCCCTCGAGCGGAACGTCAACAGTTCCGTGATGAGTTTGGCGGCGGGGATGAGCTTGAAGAGTTCATCGAAGGTAGGTGACGCTTGTCTCTGGGACTCAATGAAGCCGCGAACCTCGACAACGGTGATGTTCCGAAAACCTGGCCTGCCGTGGTGTGGAAGTTGACGAACCGACATGGGCTGTGGGCGCTCGTGGCCTGCGCCTTGATCTACGTGTTCGTCTGGCAGATGGCTCCGGCGGTGGTGCAGGGGAACCAGGACCATGCCGTGATCAAGAGCTACCTGCAGGCGCTCTGCTTGAACGCCGCGGACACCGACACGAAGATCGCTCGGTGTCGCGCGGCGCTCCCTTTAGCGAATCACGAATAGCGGGTGGTGATTGGCGAACCGCCGCCCCTCGAGGGGAGCGGTTGGCCGGCGAACCGGGAATCGGAATCGGCGGGCTCGCTGTCACCGAGTGCCATGCGGCCGGCGCCCATCGCTGCGTTCATGGGGCCCTCGGGTTCCTGCAGGCTGCCGTCGCGCGCCTGCATGTCGGCGACCCGCTTGCGCAGCTCGGCTTCCTGATGCGTCTGGTCGCGGTCGCCGCCGGCGCGGTCGAGCGCAGCTGCGTGAATCGCGCAGCCCGGCGACGCATCGACGAGCTTCCAGGCGTCAGTTTTCGTCCACGCCTCGTTCCTCGCGATCGCCGCGTTCGCCTTCATCAGCGCCAGTTCCAGGAAGCTGATCGCCTCCGTCTGTTCCGGGCTCGGTGGCGTCAGGGCCAGGACCTGTCGGCCCATCTGCAACGTCGCTTGCCGGAGGACTTGATACCTCGCCTCCTGGTCCCCCTTGGGCGGATGGTGGTTCAGGCGGTTCCTGAGATCGGTCAACGTCATCATCGTCTGCTCCTTTCGATCCGAAGTGTTCATCGTGGTCACGGCGCTCGGCCTCATCGAGATCGGGCCCGTCGCTGTTCGTGCGGTTGGCCAGCACGCGCTCGCGTGCGCCCTTCACTGGTTGCATGATCTACTCATTCCGTTGTGACGTGTTGCTCGGTCATCTTATTTCATGCCGTGATCTCCGTGATCGGAAAGCCGTACTGTGCGGCGAAGTGCGCGCGCTTCCACTGGTAGATCGGTGTGCGACCTGGCTTGCCCTTCGCGTCCTCGACGACGAGCACGCCGTTGCGCTTGTAGCTGAAGTCCGCGACGTAGGTGCCGAGGAAGATCGGAAGTCCGCCAGCGACGGGATAGGTGAGTGGGAACC
>JBOGIQ010000526.1:0-3061 GCA_050742535.1 Vicinamibacterales bacterium
GAGGCCGGCGCGCATGTGATTTACGGTCTGCGCGGCTACAAGACGCACGCGAAGATCTGCCTGATCGTGCGGCGGCGTCCCGAAGGAATCCGCCGATACGTGCATCTCGGCACGGGCAACTACAACGAGCAGACCGCACGCGTCTACACCGACTTCGGGCTGATGACCTCGTCGCAGCCGTTCGTCGAGGATGCCACCGCGCTGTTCACGGCGTTGACCGGCTACTCGGATCCGCCGCGGTTGAAAAAGCTGATCATGGCGCCGACCGGTCTGCGCGCGCGCCTGCTCAAGCTCATTCAGCGCGAGCGGCGGCGGGCGGAGGCGGGGCAGCCGTCCGAGATCGTTGCCAAGATGAATTCGCTGCTGGACGTGGAACTCATCGATGCGCTCTATGCGGCGTCGGCGGCCGGTGTGCGCATCCGGCTGAACGTCCGCGGCATCTGTACGCTGATCCCTGGTGCGTCGGGTGTCAGCGAGAATATCGAGGTCGTATCGATCGTCGATCGCTTCCTCGAACACTCGCGCATCTACTACTTCCTGAATGGCGGAGACGAAGAGGTGTACCTGGCGAGCGCGGACTGGATGACGCGCAACCTCGATCGGCGCATCGAGCTCATGTTCCCCGTGGAGTCGGCGGAGAATCGCGCCCGTGTCATCCACGCGCTGCGGATGATGTTCCGCGACACGGTGAAGGCGCGGTGGCTGCGTCCTGACGGGAGCTACGAACGGCGCGGTCCCTCGGCCGGCGACCCGCCGTTTCGAGTTCAGTTCCACCTGCAGGCGGAGGCGCACCGCACCGCCGCGCTCGCCCGCGGGCGCGCCGGCATCGTCTTTCAGCCCGAGGTCGAACCGCGATAGGAGTGCACGCCTATTTCATGATCCCGGCGAAGAACAGTACCAGCTCGAGGACGAGGATCAGGACGATCGTCAGCTCGAGGAACTCGCCGCGGGCCATTGACGTCTGCTCGACGGCGAACCGGTAGATGTCGTCGAGCGTCTGCAGCTTCTCGCGAACGTTCGCCTTCCACTGATCGAGGCCGAGCCGGGCGCCCGCCAGCGCGAAGACACGCGCGAAGTAGACGTCGCCGGCGAACTTCAGCGCATTCTCCGTCTTGTCGGTCAGCTCGTTGACGTCGATGAAGAGCGAGTGGACGTTGTGCGCGGCGCGCGTGTACCTGCGTCCCAGCCACGGCCGGGCCCAGCCGCGCGCCTGCAGCTGCGCGTAAATGCGCCCCAGCTCCGTGTCGAGGAGCTGGTCGTAGTAGCGGAACTGCAGCAGTTGTGAATTGGCGTACTCGAGCAGCTCGACGGTGCCCTGCGCGCCTACCTCGGTGTCGTAGATGAAGGCCGCATTCCAGGTCGGAACGACGAGATCGCTGGCGAGGTACGAGATGCGGTGGCGCAGGACCTCCTCGCGCTCCTGGGGGCTGAGCGGTGCGTGTTCCGCGCGAAGCAGCTGCGCGATGGCCTGCCCGTGACCCGCGATCAATTCGTCGGCGCTGGGCTCGGACGCTGCCGCCGTGACGTGGAAGACCAGGTAGTCCTCGGACAGGAACGTGCTGCGGGGCCGGGACACTGCCGGTGCCACGCGATCCAGAAAGGATCGGCACAGGCGTTCGGCGGCTGCCGCCGCGGACGCGCTCTCGTGCAGCGCGCGGCCGTCGGCGATCAACGCCGGCCAGGTATCCGGCAGCCCGCGCGTGAGAGCGACCGACACGACACCATAGTCGAACGCTTTCATCCGGCATCGGAAGCCGTCCGCCTCGACGGTGCCCAGCGTTGCCACGTCGATGATCACCGGCGGCTGCTGGTACTGGATCTGCGACGCGCTGACCTTCGGGAGCTGGGCAGGGGCCGTGTTGTCGATCAGCGTACGAACGCGGGCGAGGTCGATCGCATCGCCCACGTCGTACAGAAAGAACGCTGTTGCCGTGCCCGAGAGCCCGTCTGGCATCCGGTCATGCTAGCGCACGGCCGCTGCCGCCACGTGTCACGTTACGCCCGCTACGGCGCGGGCACCGCTACGCGGTTGCCGGGGACGATCTGCGAGAGGTACGAGAAGACTTCGCGCGTTCTGGCATCGACGTTCACCTTGACCCAGCGCACGTCGTTGTTGCCGTTGTTCGGGTTGTTGCCGAACGTTTCGAGCCGGGTGAAGTTCTCGAGCCGGCGGCCCTGCCCGTCCAGGAACGGACTGTCGATGCGGAAGTAATGCGAGTCGCCGTGCACGTAGAGGACGGGACGGCGGAACCGGATGACCTCTGCGCGCAGCGCGAGCAGGAATTCCCGGAATCCGTCCGGCTGCCCGTCCGTCTGCACGAGCGTCGTCGGGTTCCTTCGCGGCGCACGCGTGCCGTCGCTCTCGTCCCATCCGGGATTCCCCTGTGAAATCAGCATGACGGCCGCGGAGCCGTCGTCCTGCGCCGCCGCGAACGCCTGCTGCATCCACTGGATGACCGCCTGGTTTCGGGCGGCGTATTCCGCCGGATCGGGCGCGGTATCGCACAGGTTGTTGCACGAGCCCTGAATGTTCATCGTCGCGTAGGTCACGCCGCGGAGTGTCCAGCGCCGGTTCTCGACGCATGGCACGATCGTGCCGCCGAAACCACGGCACAGCGCCTCGGTCTGTACCTCCTGCGGCATCTGCCGCTGGCCCAGCGAGTACGGTGTACTGAAAAACACCGACCGCTCGTAATCCAGCCGATCCAGCGAGGGAAACCCGCCGTTGTTCGGCCGATCGCAGTCGGTCCAGTCGTTGTCGCCGGGCGTGAACATGGCGGGCGCCTCGAGCGCGTTGAAGTACGCGAGCGAGCGGGCGTAGAGCGCGTTGTCGCACGGACTGTTGGAGCCCTGCTTGAGGTCGCCATCGTGCACCGTGAAGGCGAGACGCTGGGCGTTCATGTCGGCGATCAGGTTTGGCACGCCGGTCTGCTCGTGCTCGGGCGAATAGGGCAGGTCGCCCCACAGGCCGATCGAATAGGGACTCCAGCCCTCCCGTTCCGACGGATCGACACCACGATTTCCCTGCGCGTTCACCAGCGTAATCGCACACAGGGCGACA
>JBOGIQ010000527.1:0-3057 GCA_050742535.1 Vicinamibacterales bacterium
TGCCGAAGCTGACCACGAGCGTCACGTAGCCGGCGGCGTTTGGCAGCAGGCTGGCATCGGAGAGGGTTCCGAGCGATCGACCGATCGAATCCTCGAACGTGGTGCTCCAGTAGCGGAGCTGCTCGTTTCCGGTCAGCGCGCACGGGTTCGGCGTACACGGCATCGCCGGCTTGCGGAACTGAAGGCGCATGACCCGGCCTTGTGAGCTGAGCAGCGACGGGTCGAGCGGTGCCAGCGTGGTGAGATACCGGCCGACAGCGCCGCCCGCTGTGTATTCCTCGCGGCCGGTCCAGCCAACCTCGCCGCGCGGGTCCAGGCCGTACGGTGCGGTCAGACCCAGATCCAACTCATGTTGCACGTGACCGTACGCCTGATCCAGATGAAGAACGGAGTTCAGCGTGAACCACGACGAGGCGGGCAGCGACTCGCCGACAGGTGCAAGCCGTGCCGGGCAGCCCGTGCTCGCGGCGCGGACCCAGACGAGCGGCTTTCGCAGATCGACCGCGCTCGACCCGAGCGGGCTGGCACGCATGTACGAGCGGATCAGCAGGAATATGCCCGACGTCGTCGGCGCGTCCTCGTGCGTGATGGTGCCGAAGCTCGGCACGAAGGTCGTGTAACCGCTCTGCGCGCTCGAGTAGAACGACGTCGCGGTGTGCCGTACCGTCGCGTCGAGCACGTTCTGGTGCACGCTGACCGGTGTCTGGCACTGCGATGCGGGAGCTGGCGCGGCGGGGGTGCCAATCCGTACGGTCACGGCGTAGAGGATGTCTTCAGCGCCTGCTGGACCACCAACGTGCCACGGGTTGCCCGACGACACGTACGGCTGAATCTGGTAGTCATCGAGCTTGCCGATCACGGCGCCGTGATCGTCGTACGCCGTAATCGAAAAATAGCGCGCGCGCGGGAACTCGCCAATGACGAGGAGCTCCCCGTTGGGCACCGCTGTAATCGGCACCTGGTAGTACGTGAGCAGGAGGTCGCCGCCCGACGTCGCGGGAAACTCCGTGACCGGAACCAGATATTCCGGCTTCAGAAAGTTGTCGAAAAAGCCTTGGGCCGATGCGGGCAGAGCGCTGGAGAGGATCAGTGCAGCGGCGAGGACCGCTGCGTGTCGTCGATTCATCGGCTGTGACTCTAGCAGAGATCGTGCTCGCCAAGACCGCTGCAAGAGCGCACGTTACGGTGACAAGGATGATCCGAAGCGCGGCAAAACGGAGACAAATATCGTCCAGCGTGGCGACTGTGACGGCGACCGCGCTGCTCGAGAGTCCACGATGGCGGCGGTGAAGCGGCATTTCGGTACGAACCGATCGCGATCGCTGTTTGGTGACAGCCTTGCTCTTGGACCCCGTGGAGTGGTGTACCCACTCGGCGAACGACTGATCGATGACCCTGACCACACGAAATGGCGCTGCGCTGTCGGACGTTCAGCGTGAGCGCTTGCGGGCGCGAATCGACGCGGCCCGGAGGGAGGCTCCGGCCGTCGCCGTGGTGCCGCGTCAACCAGGCAGCTCCACGCTGCCGGCGTCCTACCAGCAGGAGCAGCTCTGGTTCGTCACGCAGCTGCAGATGCCCTCTGCCTATGGCGTGCACCTGGCAGTGCCGCTGGCGGGACCGCTGGATCGCGTCGCTCTGACCCGCGCACTCTCCGAGTTGGTCCATCGTCACGAGACGCTGCGAACGGTCTTCGTCTCGCAAGACGCCGCGGTGGGTCAAATCGTCGGAGAGGCGTCTCCGGTTGTTCTGCCGCTCGATGACCTGAGTGGCCTTACGGCGCAGGCGCAGGAGCAACTGGCGTCGGAGTGCAGACGGGCGGAGTGCGAGGCTCCCTTCGTTCTTGCCGAAGGCCCGCTCTTCCGCGCACGCCTGATCCGGTTCGCGGCGGATCGGCACGAACTGCTCCTGTCGTTTCACCACATCATCACGGACGGCTGGTCGATCGGGTTGTTTCTCCGCGAGCTGGCGGCTCTCTATGCCGCGGTCATGGAAGGGCGGTCGTCGCCGCTGCCGCCCCTGCAGGTGCAGTTTGCCGATTACGCGATCTGGCAGCGCGCGTACCTGCGGGACGCGACGCTGGACAGCCTGCGAAAGTACTGGCGCGGGCAACTCGAGGGATCGCGTGCGACGGCACTGATCCCGGATCGGACGCGCCGCGCGGTACCTTCAGTCCGGGCCGCGGTCGAACGCGTCGAGCTCGATTCGACGGCCGCCGCGCGCATCAAGACGCTTGCTCAGGATTCGCGCGCCACGCTCTTCATGACGCTGTTCAGCGCGTTCAACGTGCTGCTGCATCACTGGACAGGTGGCACCGATCTCACCGTCGGCACGGTGGTCGCCAACCGTCGCCATCCGGCGCTCGAAACGCTGTTCGGCTGCTTTGCCAACGTGCTGCCGATTCGCACGCGGCTCGAGCGGTCGATGTGTTTCCGCGATGTTGTGGTCTCCGTTCGCGATGCCTGCCTCGGCGCGTACGAGCATCAGGAACTGCCGTTCGCGCTGCTCGTCGAGCAGTGCGCGCCCGGCCGCGACCTCGGTCAGAACCCGCTGTTCCAGATCGTATTCAGCGCGGTGTACGGCGACGGCGATCCGCCGAAGTCGGCCGGTGTTCAGTTCGGTCCTGGTCATGGCGTCAGCGAGACGGTCCGGTTCGATATGGAAGTCCAGGTTGCGGAGACGCCCGGCGCCACAACGGTCGCGTTCGCGTACAACGCCGAGCTGTTCGAGCGCGCAACGGTCGCACGCCTGGCCGAGTGCTTCCGAACCATGCTCTGTGCCCTCGCCGCCGACCCCGATCAGCGCATCGATGCCATTCCGCTGCTCGATGCCGAACGGCGCAAGGCGCTGGTCGGGCAGGGGCGTGGGGCGCGGCCGGGGTATCCGGAGGCGAGTCTGGGGGCGCTGTTTGCGGCGCAGGTGGCGGCGCGGCGGGAGGCGGTGGCGCTGGAGTGCGGGGCGACGCGGCTGACGTATGGGGCGCTGGACGCGCGGGCGAATCAGGTGGCGCAGGCGCTGCGGCGGGCGGGCGTGGGGCTGGAGAGCCGCGTCGGGGTGGTG
>JBOGIQ010000528.1:0-3057 GCA_050742535.1 Vicinamibacterales bacterium
ACCCTATTCGGCGGCGCACCTCGTCGGGCGGCGGCGGCTGGAGGTCATAGGATTCGAACGCCGCGCTCAGACAGGCGGCGATGCCGCCGACCGAATCGGCCAGCGTGCCATCGAAGTCGAAGACCACCAGGTCGAACGCGCTCATTCCTCGGGCGGCACGGGCAATCCGGACGGCCCCTCCTGGCACGCCGGACAGCGGCGGATGTCGGCATCGATCCCATATGCGCCGTACTCATGACCGCAGACCGTGCATCGCAGCACGAAGATGCGCTGTCCCTGCGGTCCGCCGGCATTCGTCTTCCGGACGATCTGCTGACCGTCTGGATTGCGATAGCCAATTCGCGTGATGTGTTCCCACGAGGTCGGCTTCGACGTCATCACCTCGTATTTGCGGCGCGCCGCCGCCAGCTGATCGTCGATATCACGCGACGAAAATCCACGATGAAGCAGCGCCTCGCGCACGCCTGCCTCGTCGAGCTGCGGCTGCTGCAGCAGCTGCGCGAAGTTCTCCATCCACCGTTCGCGCGAGACGGTGCCAAGCGTCTGAAACAGTTCGTGACGATCCATCATCACGAACCGCTCCGCCTTCGCGGCTTCGCCGCTTCGGCGCGACACGTCCTGATCCTGTTCGGGCAGCTTGAGCAGCACGATCTCCGAAGGCCAATCGGTCATGTGGTGGTCAGGATGCGCTGAACGAAGACGAGATCGAGCCACCGGCCGAACTTGAACCCGACCTGCCGCAGGTGCGCGGCGCGGACGAATCCCAGCCGCTCGTGAAATCGCAGCGACGGCTCGTTGTCGGCATCCACGCCGCCGATCATGACGTGCTTGTCCTGTTCGACCGCGCGCCGGATCAACGCCTGCATCAACATCGTTCCCACACCGCGTCCGCGCTCGTCGGTCCGGATATGGACGGTATGTTCGACGGTGAAGCGATACCCCGGCCAGCTGCGAAAGTCGCCGTAGGAGGCAAACCCGAGAATGCCGGCATCACCGGCGGCAACGAGGATGGGATACGCCTGCTCGCGACGGGCGTGGAACCACTGCAGGCGATCGTCGAGGGAAGCCGGATCCTCGCGGTACACGGCGGTCGACGTCGCGATGACGTCGTTGTAGATGGCCAGGATTCCGGGAACGTCCTGTTCGAGGGCCTCCCGAATGACGAGGCTATGCGCCGCCATGGAACGATGGTAATCGCATATCGCGCATCGTTCTGAAACCCGGCGGCGCCGCCATCACCGCCGGAATCGAATTCACCGCCATCGACGCGGTGGCGATGTCGCCGTGCACGCCGCCCTCGATGCGCGAATGAATCCGCGGTGAACCCTCGATCAGCACCGATTCGTACGATTCAGGGGCGCCCAGATAGGCCTCCAGCCGCAGCCGGATCAGCGGCTCGCCGCCAACGTAGCCGGTTCCACGCTGAATGAGGCCGCACACCTGGCCGGCGCGGACCGACAGCAGCTCGCTCGCCACGTCGGCGTCCGCCATCTTCGGCTCGATGTCGTCGGTGACGCGGTCAAGCTTCCAGTTCATCGCGTCCGCAATCATCTGGATCGATTCGGTGAAGCCGACGTGACGGACGGTTCCGGCGGCGACGCGGCGGGCGAACTCCTCCGTCGTGAGGCCGGCGCCGATCTTCTGCTGGAACGGCAGACGACGAACGCGTGCGTCCTGCACGCGCAGCACCTCGATCGACGTGACGCGCTCGCAAACGGCGGTGAGCGCGATCGGCAGCGCGTCCATGGTGAAGCCGGGGTTGACCCCGGTACCCAGCACCGCCACCTTTGCCTTGCGCGCCGCCGCGTCGAGGCGCGCGGCCAGGCGGCGATTGGACCGCGACGGATACGCCGCCTCCTCAGTGGTGGTGACGATCGGCACGCGGTACTTGAGGACTTCCTCGAACTGCCCGATGACCGATTTCAGCGAGGAGCTGGTGCACAGCACGGCGACATCGGGCCTGGCCGACTTGATTGTCTTGCCGATGTCGCTGGTCACCTTGACGCGCAGGGTCTGTTCGACGCCGATCACCTTGCCTGCGTCCAACCCGGCCTTCGCCGGATCGATGTCGACGGCTCCAACCAGCTGGAATCCTTTGCGCGCAATCACCTGACGCGCGATGCTGGCGCCGATTGGCCCGAGGCCGACGACGAGTACGCGGATGCGCATGAACAATTATCGTTCACGCGAACACCGGCCACCGTTCACTCTTCCGCGTGCCCGGTGCCGGGTTCGTGTTCTGATGTTCGGTTCGGAGTTCGCCGGTTCGGGTCTGCGGTCCGGGGTCTGCGGTTCGAGATGCTCGATGAATCCAGGTGCCGTATGAGGTCAACTCGCCCCGCCGGGGACAGCTTCGCTATAGCGCGATTGGCGGAGACGGTGGGAGTCTCCGCCATCAGAGAGCCGTGATCCGAGCACCCAGACGGGTGAACGGCGTTACGCCTTCACGTGCTGCGCCACGATCTGCCGCAGCCGATCCGCATCCACCGACTCGACCTCGAGCAGCTCCTCCGCCAGCACCTTCACCGCCGGGCGCTGCCGCTCGACGATCTGCCGCGCGGTCTCGTAGCCGCGCATCACCAGGCTGCGGATCTCGTCGTCGACGCGCCGGGCCGTCTCTTCGCTGAAGCCGGCGGCACGGTTGTCGTTGTCGAAGCCGTTCGCCGGGCGGCGGAAGTGAACCGGCCCGAGCGGCGACATGCCGAGCTCGCAGACCATCTTCCTCGCCAGCTCGGTGGCGCGCTCGATGTCGTTGGAGGCGCCGCTGGTCATCTGCCGCAGGAACAGCTCTTCGGCGACGCGCCCGCCCATCAGGATCGCAATCTGCGATTCGATGAACGGCTTGGAGTGCGTGTAGCGATCCGCCTCCGGCAGCTGCATCGTCACGCCCAGCGCGCGGCCGCGCGGAATGATCGTGACCTTGTGCAGCGGATCGGCGTCCGGGAGCAGCGCTGCAACTACCGCGTGCCCCGCTTCGTGATAGGCGCAGGTCACGCGCTCGTGCTCGCTCATGGCTACCGACTTGCGCTCGACGCCCATGAGCACCTTGTCACGGGC
>JBOGIQ010000529.1:0-3056 GCA_050742535.1 Vicinamibacterales bacterium
GAGCCGAAAGGCGACGTCACGGCGCCGCTCGACAAGGCGATGCTGCTCAACCTCGCGCGCCTCGTGACCTTTGCGACGCGGAAGCTGGAGGAGTACGACTACACCAGCGCGCTGAGCGAAATCGAGAAGTCGTTCTGGAACTTCTGCGACGACTACATCGAGCTGGTGAAGGCGCGCCGCTACGGCGATTTCGGCGCCGACTCGGCGAGCTCGGCCAACGGCGCGCTGCTGGTGGCGCTGGACACCTACCTTCGGCTCTTTGCGCCGTATCTTCCGTTCGTCACGGAGGAAGTATGGTCCTGGTGGCGCAGCGGCAGCGTGCACCGTGCTCCCTGGCCGGCTGCCGGGGCGCTGGAGCAGATCGCCGGTGAGGGCGCCGAGGCACGGTTCTACGTCGATGCGCAGCTGGCCAACGGTGAGATCCGTCGTGAGAAGTCGCTGCAGGGAATGAAAATCAAGACCCCGGTCAACGTCACGATCGCCGGCGACACCGACATGCTGAACAGCCTCAGGATGGTGCAGCTCGAGATCGGATCGGCAAACACCGCGACCATCGTGTTCCAGCAGGGCGAGGCGCTTCAGGTCTCCGTCCTGCCATCCGAGGAGCCCGGCGGTTCCGAATCGCATCCGTGAAGCGAGTCCCGTTCGAGCCGCTCGATCCCGGCGTCTATCGCGAGCTGGTTCGCCGCGCGCTGGCGGAGGACTTCGGGTGGGGCGATGTGACGACCGAAGGCGTCATCGACGCGCAGCAGAGGGCCCGCGCGGTGATCCTCGCCAAGTCCCCATGCGTCGTCGCGGGGCTGGAAATCGCCTCCGAGGCGTTCCGGCAGATGGATCCCAGCGTGGCGATCACCGTGCATCATGGCGATGGCTCGCGGTGCGAGCCGGGAACGATCGTCGCCGAGTATCAGGGGTACGCCTCGGGTCTGCTGACCGCCGAACGAACGGCGCTCAACTTCCTGCAGCGGCTGTCCGGAACCGCCACGCTGACGCGGCGTTTCGTCGATGCCGCGGCGGGACGCATCATCGTCCTCGATACGCGGAAGACGACGCCGCTCCTGCGCGCGCTCGAAAAATACGCCGTCCGCGCCGGCGGAGGCGTCAATCACCGTTCCGGCCTGGATGACGGCATTCTGATCAAGGACAACCACGTCCGCCTGGCCGGCGGCGTGGTGAATGCCGTCACGCGGATGCGGAAGAAGAACCGGGAGATGCCGACCGAAGTCGAAGCCCAATCACTTCAGCAGGTGGACGATGCGCTGAACGCCGGGGCCGATATCGTCCTCCTCGACAACCTCTCCACGCCGGACATCATCGCGGCGGTTCACAAGTGCCGCGGGCGCGCGAAGACCGAGATTTCCGGCGGTGTCACGCTGGCGCGCATGCCCGAGCTGGCGGCCACGGGGGCGGATTACGTATCCATCGGCGCGCTCACCCACTCGGCGCCGGCCGTCGATCTGAGCTTCGAGATCGAGCCGTTATAACGTTTATCTGCATGACGGCTCTCGGGAGTCCTCCGGTGCCCGCTCCGCTGCCGGGCGAGGTTGCTGCGGCTCTTGCCGCTGCCGGTCCACGGCTGGGCCTCTTCGCCGAACGCATCCAGTGGTTCTCCGAGATCACCTCCACCAACGACGTGGTGACGACGCTGGCGGAAGCAGGAACCGCGGAAGGCGTCGTGGTGGCGGCCGACGCGCAGAACGCGGGCCGTGGGCGGTTCGGACGCGACTGGGCGTCGCCGCACGGTGCTGGCATCTACGCCAGCGTGCTGCTTCGGCCGCCGGCGGCCGCGCTGCGTCTGGTGACGATTGCCGCCGGTGTGGCGCTTGCCGATGGAGTCCGCGCGGCGACGGGATTGACCCTGCACCTGAAATGGCCGAACGACCTCGTCGCCGACGGCGGCCCGGAGGCGCGCAAGATAGCCGGTATTCTGGCTGAAGGCGGGGCCACCCTGGAGGGCAAGTCCTGGGTGGTGCTCGGGTTCGGGATCAACGTGCTGACCGCCGCGCTGCCGCGCGACGTGGGCTGGCGTGCCTCGTCGCTCGAGCAGGAGCTCGGCCGGCCGGTCGATCGCGGGCTCGTCTTCGCCGAATGCCTCTCCGCGCTGGCCGAGCGGTATCGACAGCTGCAGGACGGCGCAACGGCGCGGGTTGTCGCGGATTGGCGCGTGCGGGCCGCCAGGACGCTCGGCCGGCCGGTTGAATGGAACGACGGCGCCGACCGTCGCGGAATCGCCGAGGACGTTGACGAACACGGGTCCCTGATTATTCGCAGCGATTCCGGAACGGTCAGGATCATCTCCGGGGAAGTGCGGTGGCTGTAACGGACGTGGCTGCGTACTGCCGCCAACTCGAAGATTATCTCTGCCGCAAGAACGATGGGCACCTGATACGGATCGTCGGTCCAGCCTTCGAGCAGGTGTGCGGGTGGGCGGACCGTGGAGTACCGCTGAAAGTTGCCCAGCGGGGGATCGATCGCTACTTCGAGCGCTACTACGCGAAGGGCGCACGACGGCGTCCGGTGCATATTCAGTCGTGCGAGGCGGACGTCCTCGATCTCTTCGACGAGTGGCGTCGCGCGGTTGGAGTGCCGGCGCGCGAGGCTGAGGCCGATGAAGCGGACGCTGAGACCGATCTGTCACCGCGGCACGGATCGCTGCCGGCCCACCTCGATCGTGTGATCGCGCGACTGACGATGCTGCGTGGCGGAGAGGACCGCTCGCTGGACGACGTGCTGGATGGGCTGGTACGGGAGCTGGATGCGGCCCGGGCTGGAGCCAGGGGACTGCGCGGTGAGACACGCGCGGTGTTTCTCGAGCGCCTGAGCGCGCTCGATGCCGACTTGATGGATGCCGCGCGCGCGCGAAGCGGCGCGGAGCTGCTGCAGCGGATCGACGCCGAGGCAGACGAGGAGCTGGCGCCGTTCCGCGAGCGGATGGCGCCGCCGGTCTTCGAACGATCCCGCCGGGCGGCGGCCGATCGCCTGCTTCGCGAACGGCGGCGGCTGCCGGTGATTAGCTTCATGTAGTGTCCGCCGTCAGGCGGACTTCTTCGGCGCGC
>JBOGIQ010000530.1:0-3041 GCA_050742535.1 Vicinamibacterales bacterium
AATGTCACTACCGCGGCTGTTGCCAGCACGAGCCGCTTCGGTAACGTGACGCGCAACCCGATCCGATTCGAGAGAATCGCGTCGATGCGCGCCTTCACATCGGCTCCTCCGACGCCGGCCACGCTCATCAGCGGTGCCTCGACGTAGCGTCGGCACACCGTGACGATGCCTTCGGCGTACGCGAGGGGTTCTGCCGTCTCCGCGACCACATGCTCGTCGCAGGCCTCCTCGCGTGTGGCCACGAGACGCGCGCCGATCCACCACACCAGCGGGTGACGTCCCATTGTGATGCCGGCCTGACGCGTCGCTGCCGACCACGATGACAGCTGTGCGTTCCCGAACATCGCCGTTCCAGTTTCGAACTTCGACTCCACTGCGGCAGTCGCAAAGTCGAAGAGGAACACCCAATCGGCGCACTGTTGCTAGTGGCACACAACTTGTCGTGACGAATGCGAAGGAGCGTTACTTTGCGACGATCGGATCCCTCGCACAAGATTGTGGAGATTGCCGAACTGCTCGCGCGAATCGAGCCGCTTCTGAGCCGGGCAATCAAGGAATCTCGAGCGTCTACCGCGCCCGGTGGCGAGAGCTATCGATTCGGCGATGTGATGCTGGATTTCCGTCGAGCGAAAGCGACGAAAGCAGCCGAGACACTGGACCTGTCGGTGCGCGAGTTCATGCTGCTGCGCTACTTCGTTCGAAATCGTGGAACACCACTCACCCGCGACGAATTGCTCAACGAGGTGTGGGGTTGCGATTCCACCTCATCGGCCGGAACCGTAGACGTGCATGTCGGATGGCTGCGTCAGAAAATCGAGGACGACCCGCAGCGCCCCTGCTACATCGTGACGATCCGCGGGCTCGGATATAAGTTCGTCGGCTAATGTCTCTTCTCGATTGATCCAGTCGCTCGCCTTCATGGAATGACGCGAATCTCGGTGACGCCGCTCGATGCGCTGCTCGGTCAGCCAATCGCCATCGAGGTGACGGGACTCCAGCCGGGCTCACGAGTGCATCTGCGTCTGCGCAATCACACGTTGCGAGCCGAAGCGCGCGCGGAATTCGTCGCCTCGGCCGAAGGACGGGTGGATGTTGCGATTCATGCACCCGCGTCTGGCGATTACGCAGGAGTCGACCCCGCAGGTCTTTTCTGGTCAGCCCGCTTCGACGCCGGATCCGACGTCGTGAGCATGATCGACGTGCTGTCGCAACTCGTACCGCTCCCCTACACGCTGACCGCGACCGTCGACGGCAAGGACGCGGCGGTCGACTTCACCCGCCGGCTGGTCGCCGCGGATGTCGTTCGGACACCGGTTCGCGACGGACGACTGCGCGGGACGCTGTTCGCCCGGCACGGCGCGGCGAACTCACCCGGCGTGATCGTGCTCGGCGGCTCCGACGGCGGCAATGTCTGGGCGTTCGTCGCGTCGCTGCTCGCCGCGCACGGCGTTGCCGCACTCTCGCTCCCCTACTTCGCCTACGACGATCTCCCAAAAGAGATGATCGAGATTCCGCTCGAGTACTTCGCCGAAGCCGTCGGCTGGCTGAGGGCCAGACCCGAGGTCGGCTCCGCCCGGGTGGGCGTGCTCGGGATGTCGCGCGGAGGAGAGGCGGCGCTCCTCCTTGGGGCCTCGTTCCCCGACGTCGCGGCGGTCGTTGCGCTCGTGCCGAGCGGCGTGACCGGCGGGGGGATCGGCGCCGACTTTTCGGCGATGGGCAGGTCCGCGTGGACGCTTGGCGGCGTGCCGTTTCAGGTCTTTCCGCCGCCGGGCGACCCGCTCACGTTCCAGGAAGCAGGGGCGGCGTTTACTGCCGGCACGCCGTTCGCGGGAGCACCCGCGATTTTGCGTGCACTGGACTCTGCCGGTACGGGCATCGACGACGTCGCCATACGCGTGGAACGCACGCGCGGGGCGATCTTCATGATGTCCGGCGAAGACGATCAGCTGTGGGCGTCCACGCGGCTCGCTGAGGTTGCCGAGAAGCGGCTGCACGCGGCGGCGTTTTCATACGAATTCGAGCATCGCCGCTACCCGTCAGCCGGGCACTTCGCCTGCCTGCCGCCGAATCTTCCCGCCACGAGCACGTCCGGACGTCATCCGGTGGTGCCAATGTCGTTCGACTTCGGCGGCACCTCGCGCGCCAACGCGGCGGCATCGGCTGACCTGTGGCCGCGCATCGTGACGTTCCTGCATCGGCATCTCGCGCCGGCCCGCGAGTGCTAGCTCCACAGGAGACAAACCGAATCGGATCCAGAGCCGTCCAACTCCGCACCGCGGAGCCTGTCTCCGACTGCGCCTCGCTGTGAGCCGTCACGTCAACGGCAAGGAGAGATCGAGAAATGAGGTGGCTCGAAGAGGTCCGGGATGACGTGAAGTTCGCGATCCGGCAGCTGAAGGGCTCGCCGGCATTCACCATCGTGGCAGTCGTGACGCTGGCGCTTGGCATCGGCACGAACAGCGCCATGTTCGCGCTGGCCGACGCCGCGCTGCTGCGGCCGCTGCCGTTCTCCGAGCCGGACCGGCTGGTCATGCTGTGGGAGCGTCGGGGAAATGCGTCCGACATCCCCGTCAACCCGCTCGATTTCGTCGACTGGAGCCAGCGAAACCGCACCTTCATGGCATTGGCCGCCGTCGTCCAGTCCGGCGCCGGGGCCATGACCGGCGCCGACGGCACGCCCGAGCCGGTGACGGCACAGGCCGTGACACCGCGATTTTTCGAGGTCTTCGGCCTGACGCCGATTGCCGGCCGCGTATTTGTGGCAGGCGACGAGGTCGCGCAGGACGTCGTCGTGCTCGGCGAACGATTCTGGCGGCGCCGCTTCGGCGCCGATCGGGGACTGGTCGGGCAGACGATCCGGCTCGGCGGCCGGCCGTTCACCGTCGTCGGGATCGTGCCAGATACTCCGTTCGTCATCCCCGGCTTTTCGCCGGCCCCGAGCGATCTGTGGACGGTCCTCAACACGCCGCGTGAGCGGGGCGCGTCTCAACGGTACGCGCACTACTTCCGCGTCGTCGGGCGGATGGCTCCCGGCGTGTCGA
>JBOGIQ010000531.1:0-3033 GCA_050742535.1 Vicinamibacterales bacterium
GGTGTCTTCAACGGTACGGCTGACTGGATTTGTCGTCGACGCGGGGACGAATGAGCCACTGCCGGGCGTTGAGATCGCCTTCCTCCGAACCGTCCAGGCGCCACCCGGCACACCGCCCCTGTGCCCCGCGATTGCCGTCGGTGAGTCCGAACGGACAAATGATCTCGGTGAGTTTCGCCTGTCGGGATTGCCGACCGGCAAGTATTACGTGGCGGCGCGACCGATACGCGGGCACCACCGTTACTGGAATCGATTTCTCGATATTCGAATCCCCGACGCGCGCTGTCTCAGGGACTGTGGTCGACGAAAGAAATCAGCCGGTCAAAGGGGCCGTTGTGACCTTTGCGCGCGTCGGCGAAGCTCCGGGCATCCCAACTTCCGTGACCACCCAGGACCGCGGCAGGTTCAGCATCATGTTGCCCGAGGGCGACTATGTTCTGGCGGCCTCGATCCCGGTCACAACATCAGATGGTGGACGCCGAACCGGCTTCCGCCTCAGCGGACCTGACACGCTACATCTCACCGTCGGCAGCGACCCGATTCCGGACGTCCGACTTGTCGCCCGGCGGCCCCGCTGATCGCGGCTGTCGAACGACCGAAATGGTTCGAACGATCCGAACGACTCGAACGACTCGAACGACTCGAACGATATGATTTCCGAATGTCCGTTCGTGACGTTCTGATCGTCGGCGCGGGTCCGTCCGGCCTCGCCACCGCCATTGCCGCCAAGCAGCGCGGCCTCGACTACGTGATTGTCGAGAAGGGGATCCTGGTCAACTCGATCTTCAACTTTCCCACCCACATGGTGTTCTTCACCACGCCGGAACTGCTCGAGATCGGCGGGCTGCCGCTGGTGACGCCGTACGACAAGCCGATGCGCCTCGAAGCGCTCCGCTATTACCGCCGCGTCGTCGATACCTATCAGCTGCAGATCTCCTTTCACGAAGAGGTCACCTCGATCGAACGGGAGGACGAAGGCGGCACCGTCGTGTTTACGGTCACGACGCAGACGGACCGGGGCGCCAAGCGGGTCAGGCAGGCGCGCGCCGTGGTGCTGGCGATCGGCTACTACGACCTGCCGAACTATCTCGGGATCCCGGGCGAGGATCTGCCGCACGTCTCCCACTACTACACGGACGCGCATCCGTACTATCGGCAGCGCGTGGTCGTCGTCGGCGGGAAGAATTCAGCAGCCGAAGCCGCCCTCGAATTGTTTCGCGGCGGCGCGCACGTGACGCTCGTGCATCGCCACGCCACGCTGGGTGACTCGATCAAGTACTGGGTCCGTCCCGACATCGAGAACCGCATCAAGGAGGGGTCGGTTCACGCGAGGTTCGAGACCACCGTGTGCGAGATCCGTCCGACCGAGGTCGTCGTCCAGCGCGCCGGCGGACGCGAGGAGATTCCGGCTGACGGGGTGTTCCTGCTGACCGGCTATCATCCGGACGCGGATCTGATGAAGGCCGCCGGCATCGAGGTCGCGGCGGAGACACTGGCGCCGACGATGAACCAGGAAACGTTCGAGACCAATGTGCCGAACCTGTTTCTCGCCGGCGGGTGTGTGGCGGGGAAGGCGACCGGCAACATCTTCATCGAGAACGGCCGCTTTCACGGCGAGAAAATCATCGCCGAGCTCGCGGCCCGTTTCGACCGCTTGTAGAGCTGAGGTTGCTGGTAAACGATTTTCTCGGCACTCTGGTATAGAGTCACGAGGCCTGTTTGAACTCACTCGGAGGACAAAAGCAGATGAAGCGTTATCTCGCGGTGGCAGTAGCCATCATTTTGTTCGCGGCAGCGGCGACGGTCGCCGCGCAGTCAACCGCCGGTTGGAAGCAGCGAATCGACGCCAGCAAGGACGCCACCGACCCGGATCCCGCGGGCCAGGTGAAGTTCATGGCGATGGGCAACGGCTTCCACACATCGAATCCGCAGGCGGCAACCTACTGGAACCCCAAGAACACCACCGCCGGGAATTACACGCTGAAGGCGACGTTCGCACAGAACGCACGCAGCAGCCATCCGAATTACCTGGGCCTGCTGTTCGGCGGTAAGGAACTCGACGGCCCGAACCAGACCTACACCTACTTCCTGGTGGCCCCGCAGAACGGCGCCTGGCTCGTCAAGCAACGGACCGGCGAGGCGACCAAAGACATCACGCGGGGAAAGAGTCCCGCGGTCGTGCAGCTCGATGCGTCCGGCAAAGCGACCAACACGCTCGAGGTGCGGGTCACCGCCGACAAGATCGACTACGCCGTCAACGGGATGGTCGTCGGGTCATCGCCGAAGACGGGCATTGCCACCGATGGCATCTACGGGTTCCGCGTGAATCACGCGATGCCCGACAACATGATTACGGACATCAGCGTTTCCAAGTAGCTTCCGCCTTTCCGGAACTTGCGCGCCGCCGGATAACGGCGGCGCGCATTTCTTTTATGGCGCCTTCCGCTCCGCGCCGCGCACTGTTTCTCGTGGCCGCTTTCGCGGCCTCGCTCCCCGTATTCGCACAAACGAACGACCCGTCTCGCCGCAGCGCCGACGCGCAGGACAGCCAGGCAGCGGCGCGAAGGCGGATGGTCAATGATCAGATCGCCGCGCGCGACGTCAAGGATCCGCGCGTCCTCGAGGCAATGCGCAAGGTGCCGCGCCATCGTTTCGTGCCGCCCGCGCTGGTGTCGCGCGCCTACGACGACAGCCCGCTTCCGATCGGCTACGACCAGACGATCTCCCAGCCCTTCATCGTCGCGCACATGACCGAAGCACTCGGCATCCAGAGTTCCCATAAGGTGCTGGAAATCGGGACCGGGTCCGGCTATCAGGCGGCCGTGCTGGGCGAGCTTGCCCGTACGGTTTACACAATCGAGATCGTTCCCGAGCTGGCACGAGGCGCCGCCGCGACGTTGAAGGCGCTCGGCTACAGCAACGTACGGGTGCGTGCTGGCGACGGGTATGCGGGATGGCCCGAACACGCCCCCTTCGACCGCATCATGCTCACTGCCGCGCCGGAGGAGATCCCCAAGCCACTCATCGATCAGC
>JBOGIQ010000532.1:0-3032 GCA_050742535.1 Vicinamibacterales bacterium
CTTCTTCATGGCGGCTCCTTCTCTGTGAGGCTCTTGGCCTCAGGCTTAGTCACCACTCGTTTTACACGAGCAGTGAGGAGCCGCCGCTTTCAATTTTCAACAGCTACTGGGACATCCCCCCGTTTCTGATGTTTACCAATAATTAAAATGTTTACCGTGGTCTGATGAAGCAGTCGATACTGGGACGTAGCGGTTTGGTCGGTATCTTGGTGGCCGCGGACTTTGGCCTCATTCGTGGCATACAGGCCGAGTGGGAAGCCGCGAAGAATGGCACCTGTCGCTAAACGAAGGTCTGTCCGAAGGCGTGCACTCGATGTCGCGCTTTACATTGCCATAGCTGTCGGTATTTACGCGGGGGCTCTCTGGATCGCAGACCGTGGTACCGGCCACATGCCTGCGAGATGGTATGAACTCGGTTTGTTTACGACCGTTCTCTTCGGCGAGACGGTTGCCCGGTACAGGGCCTTTGCCCGGCACGTCGGATTGTGGTTTATGCTGCTGTCCGCAATGGCACTTCACGTCGCCATCTTCGTATTCATTCTGAATGTCGTAAGTGAATGGAAAGCGATCTGGTGGGCCCTGTCATACGTGATCGAGAGCATGATTCTGAACGCGATGCTGTCGTTCTTTGGATTCCATCGTTTCCGCGTTGTCCAAGTTAACGGGAATAGCACTCCGAGGCCCACAAAGGCGAAGTAATCTGGTGGCGACTGTCAGTCGTCACGCAAAAGCGCCGACAGTCTCGCGCCACTAAACCAGCGGCGCGCATCAGGCGGTCCACCCGTTCCTGCGCACGGAGGCTCGCGCACGAAGGCGTGGCACAGGGCACCCCTGGGTGTGAACTCGACGCCGACCATATTCGTGAACGAGCGGCGCGTTTCCGGGGCCCAGCCCTACGAGGTCTTCGCCGCCGTCATCGACGAGGAGTTGGGGAGATCGAAGTAAACGTCCCTCGTTCCTGGTCCTTGGTTCTTAGTCCCTCTGACCGGCCCCCGAATCCGCAACACCGATAGTGAGAGTCCCTCCGTTTTTTTGATCTGCTCGGACGTCGCCGGTCGGAGAGACTCGCGGGGAGGCGATTCGCGAGATGCGCGACCTAGCACTGAGCCCGTCGGCGCCGTAAGCCGTGGAGCCCGGCTTCAGCCGGATTGCCATCGCGGCTCAACGCTTCAAGCGTGGATACCAGTGCACCGGTTGCGCCGGTGCCGGGTCTACCGGCGCGGACGCGTCCGGCATCAGCACCGTCGGGAACAGCCTGGTCTCGAACCCTTCGAAGTCGCGCGCCCACTCCTTGTGGTTGTAGACGCACACCGGGAGGCAGATCGAACAGTAGTCATGCTTCGAGAAATACGGGAAGCACCGGCCGGTATCCACGACGTAGCGGTCGTAGCCAAGGTGATCGGCCCCAGCCTCCGGGCTGCGCTCGTCCGGAATCGCCCGCGGCGGGCAATACTTGCGGCACGCCCGGCAGATGTCGCAGAACTTCGCGATGCCGGCATCGATCGGTTGATCGACTGCCAGCGGCAGTGATGTGGCGACGCTGCCCATTCGGAACAGCGGTCCGAGCTTCGGATGAATGATCGATCCGTGGCGTCCGAGCTCGCCGAACCCGGCCTTGAGGCCGATTGGAATGTGCAGCAGGTCGCTGTCGCCGATCGGATGCTCGATCGTGCACGCCCAGCCAAGTGAGCGGATATACGCCGCGAGCTGAATGACAGTCTCGCCGAGAGTGTAGTAGACGCGCAGGCACTCGATCGCCGATTCGCGCGACGGCACGACCTGGAACTCGCGCCAGCGCATGCGCTGCCCGACGGCAATCGCGTAGCGATGCTCGCACGTTCTGCCTTGATAGACGTCGCCCGGTTCGATCTCGCAGATGCCGACGATGTCGGCGCCGAACTCGAGGCTCTTCGCCTTCAGGTGGCTCGCCGCTTCTTCGGGTGAGCCGAAGCCGCGGCGCTCGCCCGCCACCGCTCCGGTGAAGCGCGGCTCCTGCTCTTCGTAAATCAGTCGCAGATATTCATTGATTTCGTCCGGGCGGCCCGGCCGGCCGCCCACCGCCGCATACCAGTCCTCCCAGGCGAACGGCGCCGGCGACGACGAAGACGCAGATGTCAACTGAACTTCAGGTCGCGGCGCGTGAACGCCACGCAGCCGAGCAGGAAGTACGCGCCGGCGTAGGCCGCGGTCTTCGCGGTCTGCCTGCGCTGCGCGCCGTAATCGACGGTGGGACGCTGCCGGATCGCAGCCGGAATGCGGTCGCGGAACTGTGGCGGGATCGGTGGAGCCGCCCAGACCACGCCGTTGTAGTGGCTCTGATAGCCCGGCGCCACGACGGCGTCCAGCACCGCCCCAATCCGCTGATAGATCGGATTCGGGTATTCGCGCATCGGCGGAATGAGCTGGGGCACGATGGCGAAGAACATGGTGACGGCGACGGCAATCGGTGCCGATCCCATCGTGCTCAGTGCGGTCGCGAGGCCGGCAAAGAGCACGATGCCCGCAATCGTCCGTGTCGCCGAGATCGCCAGCACGCCCTCTTCGATGTTCACCTCCAGGTATCGCGCCAGCCCGTATCCGAGCGCGATCCCGATTCCCAGCGTCACGGCGCAGAACGCGGAAATGCCAATCCATTTGCCGATCAGCATCTGCCAGCGCCGTACGGGGTGAGACAGCACGGTGATGATGGTCTTCGAGCGCAGCTCCGATGCGATGGACGAGGCGCCGAGATAGATCGCGCCACCCATGCACAGGTAGCTCCAGAGATCGAGCGAGCCGGACACGGCGTTGGCGCGGAGAAACGCGACGAACTCCGGCCCACGTTCAGGCTGCGCGAAGAGTGCAGGCCCCGAGCGCAGGAACATGATGACGACCGCAAAACCCCACAGGTAGAGCGCGCGCTGGCTCATCACCGCGCGGAACGCGTTCTTCGCGACCAGGACGATGTGCCTCACGACACGACTCCCGCGTGCTTCAGGTAGGTTTCCTCGAGCGTTGCCGCGCGCATCGGCTGTACGGTGCCGATGTCGAGC
>JBOGIQ010000533.1:0-3021 GCA_050742535.1 Vicinamibacterales bacterium
CATCACCTCTACGCGCACGATCTGGACCTGTTCGGCCGCGGCTCGCTCTTCGAGCTCCTGTCCGTGGCGGCCACTCCGGCGGGCGAGGAAACGCTGGCGGCATGGCTGAAGTCTCCTGCAGCCGTCGACGAGGTTCGCGCGCGGCAGGACGCCGTCGCCGAGCTGACGGCCGCGCTGGACCTGAGAGAATCGCTCGGGCGCGCCGCGCTCGATGTCCGCGCCGACGTACACACCGAACCGCTTCTGCGGTGGGCGGAGCACCCGAGACTGCTCTCTCCACCATGGCTCGCCTGGGGCGCCCGGCTGTTCACCACCGTTGTTGTCGCAACCATCGCGCTCGTTGCGGTAACCCGCGACATCACACCGCTGCTGGTTGTTCTCGCCGCGCAGTCGTTGTTCACGTGGCCGCTCGTTCGCCGCATCGAGCACGTACTTCACCGTGCGGCAGCCGTCACGCGCGACCTCGACACGCTGGCGCGGCTGCTGACGCTGATTGAGCGTGGGACATTCGAAGCGCCGCTGCTGCGGAATGTGCAGCTGCTGCTGCGGTCCGCCGGGTCCGCCTCTGATGGCTCGAGGCGACGGCGGAACCCGGCCCACGCTGCACAGGCAATCCGCCGTCTGCACTGGCTGGTCGAGGTGCACGAGTGGCAGCACAACAACGCCTTCCTCGTGCTCACGCTCCCCTTTCTCGTCGGCACGCACATCGCCTGGGCGATCGAATCGTGGCGCGCCCGGCACGGCGCCGCGGTCCGTCAGTGGCTCGCCGCCGCGGGTGAGTTCGAGGCACTGGCGTCGCTCTCGGCCTATCGCTACGAGCATCCGGGCGATCCGTTTCCCGAATTCACAGGGGGACCGGAACGGCCGGCGCGATTCGAGGGCACCGCGCTCGGCCATCCGCTGCTGCCGGCCGCGCGCATGGTGCGCAACGACGTCGCCCTGGACGAAACGACGCGCCTCTTCGTGGTCAGCGGCTCGAACATGTCGGGCAAGAGCACGCTCCTGCGGACGGTGGGCACGAACGCCGTGCTGGCATTCGCCGGCGCGCCGGTGCGCGCACAGTCCCTCTGCCTGTCTCCGCTCGTGCTCGGCGCGACGCTCCGGATCCAGGACTCGCTCCAGGAGGGCCGCTCGCGCTTCTACGCGGAAATCACGCGGATTCGCCAGCTGGCGGACGTCGCGCGCGGGTCCCGGCCGCTGCTCTTTCTCCTCGACGAGCTGTTTCACGGCACGAACTCGCACGATCGCCTGGTCGGCGCGTCCGGCGTTCTGCGCAGCCTCCTCGATCGCGGCGCGATCGGCCTGGTCACGACCCACGACCTGGCACTGACCGCCATCGCCGACAACCTCGCCCCCCACGCCGCGAACGTGCACTTCGAGGAATGGTTCGACGCCGGCGAGATGCGCTTCGATTACCGGCTGAAGCCGGGCCGCGTCACGCGCAGCAACGCGCTCGCGCTGATGCGGGCGGTCGGCCTGGAGGTGGATACCGATGGATGACGGCTCAACGGATCGCGCCGTAACCTACGGCAGCTATCTGCGCATCGACGACCTCCTCGCGCTGCAGCAGCCGCGGTCGGACGGACCTGAACACGACGAACTGCTGTTCATCGTCATCCATCAGGTGTACGAGCTCTGGTTCAAGGAGCTGCTCCACGAGCTCGATCGCGTGCGCCAGCTGCTCACCGCGGATGACCCGCACCGGGCGCAGCACACGCTCAAGCGCATCCTCACCATCCTCAAGGTGCTCGTCGCACAGCTCGACATCCTCGAGACCATGACGCCGCTGGAGTTCCTGTCGTTTCGCGCGCGGCTCGAGGCGGCGAGCGGCTTCCAGTCGGATCAGTTCCGGCAGATCGAGTTCGTCCTCGGGGCCAAGAGCGAGAAGGCGATTCGTCGTTTTCCGGACAGCAGCCGTGCCCGCGCCGCACTTGAACGCCGGTATCGGGAACCAACGGTGTGGGACGCCTTTCTCCATTACCTCTCGCGCGAAGGCTATGCGATACCCGCGTCGCAGCTGTCACGCGATGTGACGGCGCGCGGCGAGCCATCAGCCGCGGTGCAGGACGTGCTCATTGCCCTGTATCGTGCGGATCCGAAGAACGCGGAGCTCTGCGAGCGTCTCGTCGACCTGGACGAAGGCATGCAGGAGTGGCGCTACCGCCACGTCAAGATGGTGGAGCGGACGATCGGCGCAAAGCCGGGAACGGGCGGCTCCACCGGAACGGAATACCTCCGCAACACGGTCGGCCACAATCTCTTTCCGGACCTGTGGGAGATTCGCGCCCGGCTCTGAGCGGGTGGATTATTTCTGCGGCGCGGGGATGGCGCTTTCGGTGGCGACCGCAAACCGGCGGAAATTGCTGTAGAGAGCGACGCCCTCGGGGTTCTGCGTCCGCATCTCGACCGGCACCGTGACCTGCAGTTTGTCGTCGAGCCTGAACTTCGTGACCATCGTCGGGATCCCCCGCCCGCGCCCGATCTCCAGTTCGGTCTGCAGGACGCGCCCGGTGCCCTCCTCAATCCATGCCCGGCCGCGGGTCGGCGCATCGATATCGCCGAACGCGCCCGTCCGCAGGAGCGTCGGCCGTCCCATCTCCACGAACGTGACCAGCTTCACCTCGCGCGGCCAGTCGGATCCGGCGTCGCCGACGGTGAGCTCGAATCGCGACTGGAAATCGGACTGCAGGAACCCGAGGACAAACATCGGGTTGAACACGGAAGGCACGTGGGCCTCACCGTCGTTCATGATCCGCCGCGCCCGCTCGCGCAGCCGCTCCGTCGTGTTGACGAACAGGTCGAGGAGGCGTTGCTCGCGGCCGGGAACTGGTTTGCTGTTCACGTGCGACACGTCGCGGTACGGGATCAGATCGCGACGCGATCCGGGGTACTGAACGAGAAGCAGATCCGACGTCACCTTTCGGTCCGGTTTGCTCAGGTCGAACTGTTCCTGCGCAACCACGTTGGCGAGTCCGTTCACGACGCCAGCCACGTAGCCTGCCGTCAGCGACTTCAGCTCAA
>JBOGIQ010000534.1:0-3016 GCA_050742535.1 Vicinamibacterales bacterium
CCGTCGCTGAGGTCGGTCAAAGGTCCGCCTCGCGCACGCAGGGGACGCGATGCCGGCAATCCGCCTAGAAGGCGGACTCCACGTGTCTGCTCCGCTCAGAGCATCCGCACTCGCCACCGCTACGCTTGCTCTCTTATTGGCCCCCGCTCCGGCGCGAGCGCAGACCGGTGGGTTCCTGGAATCGGCGGCGAGCACCGAGTATCGTGAACCGCTATCCGCAGCGGAACTGCAGGAGCTTCTTCCGGCGCGAGGGCGATTCGCGTTTCCGCCGCCGTACTCGACGATCGCGACGCGGCTCACCAACGCGGCGGACTGCGGCGGAAGCGATTGCGTCAACCACGTCGGCTACTCGTACTGGAGCAACATCAACAACCACGTCGGCAGCGACACGATGCTGGTGTTCCTCGGCCTCGATCGAAGCCGGGGCGGCCCGGGACCGACGTTGTTTACCTACAACAAGACAACCGGCGAGACACGCAGCGCAGGCGCGCTGTTCGACACCGGCGATCCGCTGAGCTGGTCAACAGGTGAAGGCTGGTACTTCAGTGCCAGTTCCGCGTCAGCGCTCTACATCAACGATGGGCCGCGAATGCTGCGCTACGACGTTCTGACGCGCTCCGCGGACACGGTCTATGACGTGCGGTCATTGCTCGGGCGCGCCGACGTCTATCTCTGGCAGATGCACTCCAGCGCGAACGATCGCGTGCACTCGGCAACCGTGAAACACGCGACGACGTTCGAGCCGCTCGGATGCGTGACGTATCGGGAGGATACCGGCTTCTCCAACTTCTTCCCCAGTATTGGCGATTTCGACGAATGCCAAATCGACAAGAGCGGCCGGTGGCTGCTGATCAAGGACAACCTCGACGGCCGGAACGGCGAAGACAACCGCATCATCGACCTCGAGACAGGCGTTGAGCAGGTCTTCTACGATGAGGACGGCGCCGCGGGTCACTCGGATGCTGGATTCGGCTATATGGCCGCCGAGGACAACTACGCCTCACAGCCCGGGGCTGTGCGGGTGTGGAGCTTCAACGAGAACTTCACCGCACCCGGCCAGGGGACCCTCGTCTACTACCTGACGTCGTGGGAGTCGGGACTCGGCTACATCGCTCACGGCAACGCGCAAGCGAATCGGCCACTCGCTCAACAGACCGTCTGCAGCAGCAATGCCACCAGACTGGCGTTGCCTCGCGTGAACGAAATCGTCTGCTACCCGCTCGATGGCTCATTGCAGGTGCTCATCGTTGCTCCGAATATGACGAACCTCGACGCGTCCGGCGGCGGCAGCGACGACTACGCCAAGCTGCCCAAGGGGAATCGCGACGTGACCGGCGAGTACTTCATCTGGACGTCGAACACAGGGAGCAACCGCCTTGATGCGTTCATCGTCCATGTCCCCGAGGCAAAGCTCACAGGATCAACTGGCGGCGCGCTCGTGAACGTGGCGGCCGCGGCAGCGGGTGCGACGGCAACGGCATCGTCTTCGTTCGGCGCGGCGTACGGGCCGGACGGCGCCATCAACGGTGATCGGGCGGGCTTGAATTGGGGTTCTGGCGGTGCATGGAACGATGCGACGGCAAGCACCTATCCCGATTGGCTGCAGGTCGATTTCAACGGGACCAGGACGATCAGCGAGATCGACGTGTTCACCCTTCAGGACGCGTTCTGGGCGCCGGTTGAGCCAACGGCGGCGATGACGTTCACGCAGTACGGACTGCGCGACTTCGAAGCGCAGTACTGGAACGGATCGGCCTGGCAGACGATCCCGGGCGCGACGGTGACGGGAAACACCCTGGTGTGGCGGCATCTGTCGTTTGCGCCGGTGACCACAACCAGGATCCGCATCGTGATCACCGGAACGGTCGACTCGTGGAGCCGCATCGTCGAAGTCGAAGCGTGGGGAACGGCGGCGGCGGGCGGAGGCAATCCGCCGCCGGTGAACGTGGCCGCGGCGGCGGCCGGTGCGACGGCATCGGCATCGTCTTCGTTCAGCGCGGCGTACGGGCCGGACGGCGTCATCAACGGTGATCGGGCGGGCCTGAATTGGGGTGCTGGCGGTGCATGGAACGATGCGACCGCAAGCACCTATCCCGATTGGCTGCAGGTCGATTTCAACGGGACCAGGACGATCAGCGAGATCGACGTGTTCACCCTTCAGGACGCGTTCTGGGCGCCGGTTGAACCAACCGCGGCGATGACGTTCACGCAGTACGGAGTACGCGACTTCGAAGTGCAGTACTGGAACGGATCGGCCTGGCAGACGATCCCGGGCACGACGGTGACGGGAAACAACCTGGTGTGGCGGCGTCTGTTGTTTGCACCGGTGACCACGACCGGGATCCGAATCGTGATCACCGGAACGGTCGACTCGTGGAGCCGCATTGTCGAAGTCGAAGCGTGGGGCACCCCGTAGCGCGCCCGCATACAATCGGCATCATGTCAGTCGCCGCGCACCTGGCCGTCACGCCGCGCCAATATGACGAACGCATCCGCTCGCTGATTCCGCTCTACGACGAGCTGATTGCGGAAGTCGCTCGCGCGCTCGATCATGCCGCGCGCCCGGTTCGACAGGTGGTCGATCTTGGAATCGGCACGGGCGCGCTGGCGCGCGCATGTCTGGAGCACGCGCCAGCCGCACGCGTCTGGGGCATCGATGCCGACGCGCAGATGCTGGCGACGGCGCGCATGCGCCTGGGGGGCCTGACGCGGCGCGTCACGATGACGGCCGGGAGTTTCCTCAACCACGAGCTGCCGGCCTGCGATGCCATGGTCGCGACCTATTCGCTGCATCACATCCGCAGCCCGCGGGCGAAGCTGTCCTTTTACCGTCGCTGCTACCGTGCCCTTCGACCCGGCGGCATCCTGATCAACGGTGACTGTGCGCCGGCCTCGACCCCGCGCGGGTTCGCGCGCGATCTCGACCTCTGGTTCACGCATCTTGGCCGGACGTTCGGCAGCCGCGCGCGGGGACGGCGTGTCTACGAATCGTGGGCTGACGAGGACATGTATGTAC
>JBOGIQ010000535.1:0-3013 GCA_050742535.1 Vicinamibacterales bacterium
GTCCCGGGTCCACCGGATCTGCGCCTGCAGCGGCGCGCGCCAGGACTCAGCCGAGAACGGGAAATGAGCACCCTCGGAGACCGCGGATGCGGTCGGCGCCTCGATGCGGCAGCCGCCGTAGCTCACGTCGCACAGCCGCGCCCGGCCGGAGCCGAGGGACACCCACAAGTCGTCGCGGAATCGGTGACGAATCCAGCGGCGTCGCAGACCGTACGCCAGTTCCTCGGTGCTGGAGCCCAGCCTGCGGGCGGCGCGCGACCGCAGTTGCTCGCCAATCTGTGTGCGAACGAGGTAGTCGGCGCCGACGCGCTCGGCCTCCCGGCGCGTCACAGGATCTTCCGCCTCGTCGATCACGATGGCGGCGGTGCGAGGGTCGGCGAAGAATCGCTGCCAGAGGAGTTGAAGACCGTTGTAGGGACCTAGACGAACGTCTGTGACGACGAGGTCGGGCATCACCGAGGCAATCAGATGTTTCGCCTCACCAAAGGAGCGTGCCAGAGCGATTTGATACGTTGCGTGCCGCAGCACGGAAACAGCGCTCGGTTGTCTCGGCGGCTCGCATTCCACGAGCAACACCCGGCGTACCGTCGCGTCAACGGTCACAACGTCGCTGTCATGAATAGAGGTGACCCCGACTGTGATAGGAAGAACCCAGGTGGCTTCCTCGTTATTGCCGGCAATATTTTCAATTTGGAGTTACTGATGAGCAACCGCCATGCCGCCGTGTAAACAACCGTGGTCTCTCATTCGCCGTTCGATCCGAGATTCGCACCCGGCCCGTACGCTATGGGGCGGGCGCAGTTTACAGCGACGCGGCTGACAGCCGATCCATTCGACTCTGAGGCTGACCGCCGGTACGAATACGCACGGAATCGTTCGTGCGGTCGATAATCATCGACGCCGCAAAGGCTTTGTCAAATGACCTGATACGCCCCCGCTGACGCCCGCTTGACCATCGCTTCCCGTAGCTTTGCCGGGTCGAAAAGGTTTCGATAGGGTCGATGAACATCGCACCGCATCGCGGCTTTTGCAAAACAGTGAGTCGGAATCTTTTTGCAGATTACCTGTAATTCCGGCTGATCGTGGCATTTACGCGCCGGGATCGGCGCGGGCACGGGCCTTGCTCAGCGACCGGTCGAGTTTGTGTATCTCAGCCGGTCCCTTCGTCTCGTGCGAGGCCCAATGATCCGTCATCTGAAGGTCGCTTGCGTGCTGGTCGCCCTCATGTCCTGGGCGTCCACGGCGTCCGCAGAACCGTTGCTCCAGCTCGATATCGCGGGCGGTACTTACGACAACGCGTCGCAGACCGTCGTCGCCCCCGGAGATACGTTCACCCTCTATGCGCTGCTGACGCCCAACGACGACGCGACCGAAGAGGAGATCCTGGATCTGATCGCCCGGACCTACTACATCGCGGTGGCCCTGGTGCCGCAAACCGGCCCGGCCAGTGAAACCCTCGGATCGTTCGACCTCGACTCCACGACGGTGAACGTAACCGCCGACATGACCTATGGCACGCCTCCGCTCGAGTCAATCCCGGAGCTTCAGCTGCAGGATGGACACGACCTCGGGAGTCACGGGATCTACGAGACATTTTTCATCGAGGTCCCGTTCACGTTTACGAGTACCCAGACCGCAACGACCTACAACGTCGAGAACTCTCCGGGCGGCCTCGTGATCAATCCCGACGGAGGGACGTACTACGTGCAGTTCTCCGTCGACATGCAGAACCTGGATGGCGCCTACACCCTGCACTTCGATCTCTACGATTCCGCGATCGTGGAGTGTGGGAAGAAGAAAAAGGCCGATCAAGAAGCGACCTGCCCTGACGTGGACGTCGATGACTTTGCCCCGTTCTCCCATGATGCATCCGGACCACCGGACCGCGACCCGCCGCCGCCTGTGCCCGAAGCTGCCAGCGCCATTCTCTTCGGCGTGAGCCTCGGCGCGGCAGGCCTTCGGCGCTGGCTGCGCCGCCGGTAATCCGTCAGCAACTGGGCCCACCCAGGATCATGGGTCGCACGCACGCCCACGTCGGTGCGGCTCTTGCGCTCGTCGGCAGCTTTGCCCTTGCCTACGCCGACGTCTTCAGATGGCTGCTCACCGACTGGCAGCTCGACGGCGACTACTCCCACGGCCTGCTGATCGTTCCCGTCGCGGCATATCTTGCCTACGAACGTCGCCATGCCGTTCGCAACACACCGAGAAACCCGAGCTGGACGGGACTCATCATCCTCGCGTGCAGCCTCGGCCTGCTCGTCGTCGGCACGCTGTCGTCGCAGTTCCTGGCGCGCGTCTCGATCATGACAACTGTTATCGCGGCTGTCGTGTACGTGCTCGGCTGGCGGCACGTACGCGTGCTGGCGTTTCCGATCGCGTTCCTCCTGCTGATGATTCCGCCGCCGGAGATCATCTTCAACAGGGTGACCGGATCGCTGCAGCTCGTCGCCTCCTCGTTCGCCGAGCAGGTTCTGGTCGGCTGGGGAATTCCCGTCTTCCGCGCCGGCAACGTCCTGAACCTGCCGCGCATCAACCTTGACGTCGCCGAAGCCTGCAGCGGTATCCGCTCGCTGACGACGCTGGTGGCCTTCGGTGCACTGTATGGGAATTACGCGCTTCCAACGACTTGGCAGCGTTGGGCGCTGATTGTCATGACCGTGCCAGTCGCCACGGTCGCCAACGGGCTGCGGGTCGCCGGTACGGGGCTCGCTGCCTACTATTACGGGCTCGAGACTGCGACCTCGTTCTTCCACACGTTCTCGAGTCTGGTCGTTTTCGTCATTGCGCTCGCGGTTCTACCGCTCGTGAGCCGGTGCCTCAAATGGCGGCCCCCGGGGCGCGCCTGGGTCGCAACGGAGCGAGCTATCTGATGGCAAGGCGGGTCATCGTCGTGTGCATCTGTCTGCTTGCCACGGCGACATATATAAGTGTGGCGACGGCGCCGCAATCGGCCGCGCCGAGCCCTCAGCTCGACCGCCTTCCGGGCGTCATCGGCGACTGGCGTGCGAAGACG
>JBOGIQ010000536.1:0-3008 GCA_050742535.1 Vicinamibacterales bacterium
CGGCAAACTCGGGTACGTTCGGAACGGCGAAGCCGATGTGATCGAAGGTGGTGCCGCGCGTCGGCCCGGTCGGCTTCTGCGGACGCAGCAGCACGAACACGTCGCCAAAGCGCACGGCTTCGGTCGTCCCGACCTTCGTCGCCGTGCCGCCGAGCGTGTCGACCCAGAACTTCCGGTGCTCGTCGACGCTGGTGACGTTCAGATGGTAGTGGCCGACGCGGATGGGCGCCGCGGTGTTCAGGAGTTGAGCCGTCAACCGACCCGCCGGCAAGACGGCGAGAAGCGTCACGACGGCTGCGCACACGGGCCGAATCATTTCGGAGCCACCGTGCCGACCAGCTCGACGAGGAATCCGTTCGGATCCTTCACGAACACGTTGCGTGTTTTGGCGTCCCATTCGACGAGCGCGCCATCCTTCGAGACGACACGGATCCCGGCCGCCTTCATCTTCGGCAGCAGCTCCTGAATGTTCGCGACACGGATGGCAATGCCCGACGCGCCGGGATCGGGCACGCGCAGATCGAACGGCGTGCCCTTCGCGCCGCGGAACTCAATCATCTCGATTCGCGCCGTGCTGCCCGGCACGACCGCCCTGAGCGGACGCGCCTCGACACCCTCCGGCAGCGCCATGAGATCGACGATACGCGGGTCCTTCGACCAGGAGGGTTCCTCGGTAAACTCCCAGCCCAGCAGGTCGCGCCAGAAGGCCATGGATGCGGTGGCGTCGCCAATCGTGAGTCCCATGACGGAGCCGAGGAGATTCGGGCCGGCCGGAGCGTCGAGCCCCGTCGGGAAGCGAACGGCTTCCACGATGTAGCCGTCAGGATCGCGCATAAAGATCCGGGTAACCGCTCCGTCGAGGAACGCAACGGGCGCGCCCGAGCGCGTGATGATTTCCGCGCCGCGCTTTTTCGCCGCCGCCAGGACGAGGTCGATGTCGCGCACGAGGAACTTCATATGCGGCGCGCCGGGATCGATCAGCCTCGGCCGGGCGCCGCGCCGTTCGGTGTTCGTGAATTCGGTCAGCTCGAAGTTGAAGCCCTGCCCCGGGACACGCAGCATGGCCACGCGAAGGCTGACGCCTGGCGAGTTGGTGAGGAGCGGCACACCGGGATTCGCAAATGGCGTCACTTTCGCGTCGAGCCCGAATACCTCGCGATAGAACGCCAACGTCGTCTCGATGTTGTTCGTCGCGTGGATGGCGTGCATGAAGCCGGTGGTCGCGCCCTTGACCGGCGCAGTCGCGACAGCGGCCGGTGGCGGTGCGGGGGCCTGGGCTGGCGCCGGTTTTTGACCTTGCGCGTGGGCGGCAGCGATCAGCGCCGTACCAAGCCCTACTTTCACCAGGAAACGCATCGCAGGATCTCCTCAGCCGGCCGGCTTACGGCGCCGGCTCAATCCGCAGCAGGGCGCCTTGCTTTTCGTCCGTCAACACGTACAACAAGCCGTCCGGACCCTGGCGGACGTCACGCATGCGCTGGCGCAGATCGACGAGCAGTGATTCGCGCCGCAGCTCCTCCATCTTCTCGTTGAACAGGATCCGCTCGAGATGCCCCGTGCCCGGGATTTCCCCCGTCCGCAGCGCGCCAACGAACACGTCGCCCGTCCATTTCGCCAGCTTGTCGCCGGTATAGAACGTGAGCCCGGACGTGGCGATGGACGGCACCCAGATCACCACCGGCGGCTCGAAGTCGGCGTGCCCGGCGCGCTCCGACTGCCACGGCCCTTCATAGCGCCGCCCGTAGCTCACCATCGGCCAGCCGTAGTTGGCGCCCGGCTTCACGACGTTGATCTCGTCGCCGCCGTTCGGCCCATTCTCGGTCTGCCACATCTGTCCCGTCCCGGGATGGAGGGCGAGGCCGAGCGAGTTGCGATGACCGTAGGTGTAGATCTCGGGCTTGTGACCGGGCTTGCCGACAAACGGGTTGTCCGGCGGTGCGATCCCGTCGTCCCGCAGGCGCAGCACCTTGCCCCCGTGCGTGTTCAGGTCCTGGGAATCAGCTCCCGACGTCGCCACATAGAGCATGCCGTCACGGCCAAACGCCATCCGCGACGTGCCGGTCCGTTCGGTCGCAACGAAGATGTCCTTGCCGTTCGTCAGCGCCTTGCCGTCCCATACGGCGCGCGCAATCGCAAGCGTGTTGCGTTTGGGATCGAGCGGCTTCGTGTAATTGAGGTACACGAAACGGTTCTGCGCGAACTGCGGATGGAGGACGACGTCCATCAGCCCGTGGACGGCACCGGGGAGTCCCGATTCGCCGGCGCCGTAGTTCTCGGGAACCCCGGCGACGGGCTGCGGATCGACCTTGCCGTTGCGGATGATGCGCAGCTTGCCCATCCGCTCGGTGACGAGGATGCTCCCATCGGGGAGCCATGTCAGGCCATACGGGTACGACAGGTCCTGCGTGACCACGACCACGCGGATCCGCTGACCTTCTCCAGTGTCGTAGGTGAATGGGCCGGCGCCAAGCGGCTTGCCGGCAAGGCCTGTCGGCGCCAGAGGAATCGCGCCCGAGAACGGCACCTTCTGCTGCCCGATACCCACCGCCACACCAACGCTGACGGCCAGCAACATCGCCAACGGCGCTACGTGCTTCACGCTCACGCTGAACCTCCCGGAGTGGGGAGTATATCGGAGCTAATTAATCGTCGCAGCCTCGCCGGTCTCGGCGAGCAGGTGGGAATGCTGGCGGGTGATTTCGCCGACAGCGGCGTCCCTATAGAAATTACCCATCGAATAGCCGCACAGCAGTTTGAAGTCGTAGGACTTCGCCAGCTCGTTCCACAGCGTTTCCAGGCGAATCGCGGCGGCGGTCAGACCGCCCTGCCAGAGCACGTTGACCATCTCCCCGTACGCGCGGACCGTTTGCTTCGGATGAATTCGTGCGACTTCGGTGAACATTGTCCCGAAGGCATGTTTGAAGAGCGGCGCGTGGGGCATGCCGTCGACCATGATCGTGTTGAGCACTTCGTGCGCGTCGAGCACGACGAGGTCGCCGAGCTGCTTC
>JBOGIQ010000537.1:0-3001 GCA_050742535.1 Vicinamibacterales bacterium
CTATCCCGCGCTCGAGCCGCACGAGTCCTACCACGTCGAGTTCGAGGGCGAAGGGCAGTATCAGTTCACCTATCTGCAGACGGCGAGCGGCGGAAAATGGCAGCCGATCTACACGCTGAAGATGGTCCTGCCATTCGGCGGCATCGGGATGATCAAGGAGCAGGTGGAGTTTCACGTCCCGAACCCGCCGTTCGCGCCGGAGGACGCCAAGCAGGTCACGCGCGCGTTCATCGTGCCCGAGGACCTCGGGACGCCGCAGGGTGCCGTCACGCTGCGCGGGAACATCAACTTCAGGACGCCGGATGGCTGGGACACGATCTATACGCCGGTCTTCAACAACCTCGAGCGTCCGATTGCGCCGATGCTGATCGTGCGCGTCGAGACCGACTGGTACGCGCACGACAGCGAGTTCCGCTACGTGCTCCAGCCCGGCGAGGGGATTGCGGGCGCGCACAATCTGCCGATCGGCCAGGTGTTCTTCGTGCCGCGCGAGGACGTCACGATGCGCGAGTGCACCGACGACGAGATCGCGCTGGTGCGCGAGGCGAAGGCCAATTTCTTCCGCGAGAAGGAAGCCCATCGCGTGACGACGCCGCACGGGCTGCATTACAGTCCGCACTATCTGCGAGAGAGCCGGGCGCGGAAGAGCTGACGGGAAATGCAAAATGCAAAATTCAAAATGCAAACCCATGATTCGAGTGAGTCGGCCATCGGCTGTGCTGGCTGCCGCGCTTGTAACCGCCAGTGCCGGGTCCGCCTATCTCCTCGCCGCACAATCTGCCCGGGACGCTTTCGAGGTCGCTTCGGTCAGGCCCGCCGGAGACGCGCCTGGCGAGGCGCTCGCGGCGTTCGGCAGCGGCTGCGACGGTAGCTTCCCTCGCATCGAGAACAACCGGTTCCGCGTGACGACGACCTTGTTTGCCCTGATGACATGGGCGTACGGATTCAACGATCGAGGCGGATGTTCGTTCGTGACGCACGGGGGGCTGATAGTCGGCGGTCCCTCGTGGGTGCGATCCGAGCGGTTCGAGATTCAGGCGGTACTTCCAGACGGAGCGCCGGTCTATTCCCTGAACCAGTTCCTGAACGGCGAAGCCACCAGATTGGAAGCGATGCTGCGCACGCTGCTGACAGAGCGCTTCAAGCTCGCGGTCCGGCGGGAAACCAGGGAGGTCCCCGTGTATGCGCTCGTGGTGGCAGGAGGCGGCGCCAGGCTGACGCCCGCGAAGCCTGAGGAGCCGGTCGGGTTTGGAACCCGTCGCGAGCGCGATCCGAACGGAGGGACCGTGGACCGGATGGTCGTAAGCAACGTGAACATGAACCGGGTGGCGCTGATGTTGGGTCTGGTCCTGAGGAGGCCGGTCATCGACCGCACCGGCCTGCCAGGAGCGTTCACTTTCGATATCCGCTTCGCGCCTCAGGATGCGAATGCCGGCGATTCGCCGGCTCCTTCGATTGTTACCGCTTTCCAGGAGGAGCTCGGCCTGCGCATCGAAGACTCGCGAGGACCAGTCGAAGCGCTGGTGATCCAGAGCGTCGAACGTCCGACCGCCAACTGATCCCCGATCCCCGATCCCCGATCCCTGCTCTATCTCACCACCCGCATCTCTCCCCGCGTCAGCAGCATCGGACCGAACGTCGGCGTTCCAAGACGTCCGGCGTCCACGCCGACGGTCCCTTCCAGTTCGTACGGCACACTCCCGCCGACTGCCAACTTCCGCAGCGAGCCGGCCATGCCTGGCAGATCAGAGAAGCTGATCGCGAGATCCAGCGGAATCACCGACTCCTGACGCGCGGACAACGGGAGCCCAAGCGGGAAGTCCGCGTCGGCGGCGCGGCTGCCTTCGAGCATCAACGCGGCGTTGACGGTGCTCAACGTGAAGCCAAACCCGTTGGGGTTCGTCACCTTCAGCCAGATGCGAACGCCGGCGCCGCCCAGCGGCATCGTGCGCGACGGTCCGAGGATGCGCAGTTGAGCCGGTTGTCCTTCCGCCTGTTCGAACCGCGGCGGCTGGATGATGCTCGACAGCCCGCCGAGGCTCGCGCATCCGGCTCCGGACAACGTGGCGACAATGGTCAAAATACAGGCAAATCGCATACAGGCCCGACTGCAACAGGAGCGCCACTTGCCCTAGAATCCCAGTCACATATGCAACGTCGTGAATGGCTTCAGAAGATCACTGCCGCTGCCGCCGTAACCGCAGCGGGTCGCGGGCTTTTCGAATCGACGGCGCTGGCCCAGGCCCCTGTCGCCGGGTCAGCGTCGACGGGCCAGCAGGCCGGAGAGACGAGCAAGTTTCTCCCTGGCTTTACAGTTTCGAAGGTCAAGACCACCGGCACGACGATCCACGTCGTCAAAGGAGGCCAGGGTCCGCCGCTCCTGCTCCTGCACGGCGCGCCGATGTCGCACATCACGTGGCGTTTCGTCGGCCCAGTGCTGGCGAAGCAGTACACGGTCATCGCGCCCGACCTGCGCGGGTATGGCGACAGCGGCAAGATGCCGGATACGCCGGACCATGCCAATTACTCGAAGCGCGCGATGGCGCTCGATCAGGTCGAAGTGATGAAACACTTCGGCTTCGACAAGTTCCCGGTCGTCGGCCACGATCGCGGCGGACGCGTCGCTCACCGCATGGCGCTCGATCACGCCGGCAAGGTGACGAAGCTTGCCGTGCTGGACATCCTGCCGACTTACTACCTCTACACGCACGTGACGCTCGATTTCGTCCGCGCGTACTACCATTGGTTCAACTACCTGCGGCCCGCACCGGGTCCCGAGAATGAACTGAAGGCGCAGGCCGACCAGCGCCAGGCGAAGCCGATGTCCGACGTGCAGGCGGAGTACTACCGGACCACCAGCACGATGGAGAACATTCATGCGATGTGCGAGGACTATCGCGCCGCGGCCTCCATCGACCTGAAGCACGACGAGGCCGACCTGAACAAGAAAGTCGCGTGCCCTCTGCTGACCTTGTGGGGCGAGCGTGGACCGATGGGGCGC
>JBOGIQ010000538.1:0-2998 GCA_050742535.1 Vicinamibacterales bacterium
GGGTCGGCCTTCGTCATCTTCGGCTCGTCCGCCACGATGGTGTAGGCCGGCATCGGCCGATCTTCCATGTGCCACTTGATCTGGAATTTTTCGACGAGCAGCGATTGCAGCATCAGCCGGATCAGGTCCTCGTCGAGCTGAGCCTGATTGGCGGGGTTCGGGGTCGCGAAGGCGCGGGCCGTCGCGTCGATTCGGGTCGTCTCCAGCCACTTCGGGGCGATGAGGAACTGTTCGTTGGGGAGGTTCCACGCGAGACCGATGATTCGATTCAACGGCGCATTGCTGATGTTGGCCTGGCCGGTTTGCATCAGTTGGGCGCGCGGCGGCTGCGTGGCGGCGTCCGGCGAACTTGGCTTCAGGACCGCGACCTCGAACCGCGGCGCGGGCGGCGGCGGCAAGCGCTTCGCGAGGTCGGGCGGATTCGGGGTGAACGCCGCGGTTACGGTATCGACGACGATCGTCGGAACCTTGATTTCCTTCGGCTCCAGAATGAGCCCTATTTTCTCGAGAGCCGCCGGAAGAGAGATGCCGTCCGAACCGGCCTGGCCGAGCAGCTGGCGCGGGGTGAACTTGAGTTGGAACGTCCAGAAGCCCTGCAGACCGGTCTCGTCGACGAGTTGCTGCCCGTCAGGGAAATAGGCGGACTGCGCACGCGGCAACTGTTCGGTGAACTGCGCCATCGACATGCCGGTGCAGGTCGCGGTCACGGCGATCACACCGTTCGGCTCCGGCGCACTCTGGCCTTGACAGCCTGGACCCATGCCGGACGCCTCCTGCAGTTTGTGCGGCGCCTTGACTCGAAGCGCCATCGCCGTCGTGGCCGTCATCCCTTCGCGCACGACCAGCTTGAAGCGCTCGGCGAGCAGCGTTTTCAACATCTCGCGCAGCCGCTCCGGCGGGGTGTTTTCAGGCGCCAGCGCCGCGATGTCGAAGCGGTTCCACTCGATCCAGCTCGGTCCGCCGCTGATCTTCTCCGGCTGGACGTTATATGCCGTGCGAATCAGGTCCACCATGTGGGCGTTGCGCAGCTCATATCGAGTGCCGCGCAGAACGCCGCCGCGCATTCCGGGCTGCGGACGGGTGCTGACCTGGATACCGGCGATCTCGAACGCGGGTCGAGGGGACGGCGCCTGGGCCAGAACGGAATTCGAGCAGAACGCGGCAATGGCGAGCAGACACAACAACCGTTTCATCGCGGGAGTCTCCAGCTGGATGTTGGACGTAAGGGCCGCTGGAGAAGTTCGAACGGGACCGAATCAGCGGGAGCGTGGCGTCAATCGCGGCTCGTCGAGATCCGAGTTGTCGAAGACGACGTCGGCGCTGATTTTCGGGTGACAGCTGTCCAGATAGAGGCGCTGACCGGGCACATACCGGACGGCGTATGCCGCCCTGGTCGCTTCTTCCTCGCCACCGCGGGCCGTATCCCGCCGCACAGCCCGCTCGACAGTCGTCTCGAACGGCGCGTCAACCCAGACGATGAAATCCCACGCGCCCGCCAGTTGGGGCACCTGGAGAAAGACCCCGTCAACCAGGAGGATCGCATCCGGGGCTGCCGTCAGAAGCGGCATGTCGGTCGGACGGTCGATCCGATAATCGAACACCGCTGTGCGGCAGCGGAGCGAACCACCCGGACCGAGCGGATCCAGCAGCTGCGATCGCAGCTGCTCGTAATTGAAGGAGTCGCGGAAATAGCCGTCCGCCGATTCCCGGCCGCGCTTGTAGCGGTGGGCGCGCGGACAGTGAAAGCCGTCGATCGAGGCACGGATGATCTGCCGTCCGCTGCAGGAGAGCGGCCCGACCAGCTCGTCGGCAAGATGCGTCTTTCCCGCTCCGTCAACGCCGTCGAGCGCGACACGCGCAGGGTGCGGCCGCTGCAGCGCCGCAATCATCGAGGCGAGGCGTGTAACACAGGAACCGCGCGTCATGATGAAGGGGAGGATAATCCTCGAAGGGTTAGGGAGTCAGGTGCTCACGGGCAAACAGGTTCGCGTGCGTCTCGTCGCCGTCGCGCTGATCGCGTTGGCCGGCTCTTCGTACGCGCAGTTTCCTCGAGACGGGGGGTTCGGTCTCCTCCGCGGCGAACAGGGGGATCCCGCGGAACTGCCACCGCGTGTGTGGCCGGATGGGAACGTCGCCGGCTGCCACATCCTTTACACGAGCGTCCGCCGCGAAGCCAACGGTTCGGGCTGGCGCACCGACTATCCATGGGCGCAGCGTAATCTCCTCATCCGGATGTCGGAACTGACGAAGACGCGCGTCAGCTGGCTGGAAACCGGAGTGCCCCACGTCTACCTCGTGCGGCTCATCGACCAGGCGCTCTTCAAATGCGCATATCTGATGGCCTCCGACGTCGGCACGATTGGTCTGTCGCAGGACGAGGCGGCCGCGCTCGGGACCTATCTGAGAAAGGGCGGGTTCCTGTGGGTGGACGACTTCTGGGGAGAACAGGCGTGGGCGCAATGGACGCGCGAGCTGGCGAAGGCGCTGCCCGCTGCTGAATACACGATCGAAGACGTGCCGCTCAGCGATCCGATCTTCCGCTCGATGCTCGAGGTCAAGCGGGTTCCGCAGGTCACCGGTATCGGCTTCTGGCGGGCCTACCGGGGCCAGACCACATCCGAGCGCGGAGAGGAAACAAAAGAGCCGCACCTGCGCGCGGTTCGCGACCGGCACGGCCGCATCATCGTCGTCATGACTCACAACACGGATGTGTCGAACGCCTTCGAGCGCGAGACCGAGGATCCGGCGTACTTCTATCAGTTCTCAGTCGAAGGGTACGCGCTCGGCATCAATATCCTGCTCTACGCGATGACGCACTAGATCGCCCCGGCCCGATTCCCATACAACCAATTCGCGGCTCCCGGTGTCTAAAGGGCGAGACGGCAACTCGTGGATCTCATCCGAGGTGTCTTCGCGTTCTTCCTGACGGGCTGGATCCTGATGCTGGGTCTGGCATCGAGCGAACGGGTGTCGAAAGTGCACGCCCAGGGGACACGTG
>JBOGIQ010000539.1:0-2987 GCA_050742535.1 Vicinamibacterales bacterium
GCGTCAGACTTCCGCCCGGCGACCCATCGGCGATCACTTGATCGCACGAACGAGAGAAAGACTCGCGATGGGGTCGGCGGACCGACCCTCCACATCTTGGTAATTGGCGCGATCGCGCCCGTCATCGTCCTGTGGAGAACGCCACTCCCTTCCTCGTGCCGGACGAGGGTTCTCAATCGCCGTAGCCCCCGTCCTGCTGATCGCGTGCGGATTCTTGGGATACTGGGAATCCTCGGACTGAGAAGATGGGTCGACTAGTCAGCAAAAGGCTGGCATAACGCATCCAGACGATCGCGACCATGCCGCGCGGCAAGGCGCAGGAGCCGCAGGAACACCTGGGCTGTGATGAAGGCGTCGCCGCCGGCGGTGTGGCGATCGTGCGGGACGACGCCGAACATCTCGCACAGGCTGTCGAGCGTGAACTCGCGGATGCGTTCGCGATCCGCGAACGCGCCGCCGCGCTCGAGATGCAGCGTCAGGTCCATCGTGTCGAGGCTGCGATTCATCAGATCGAGGCCCCAGTGCCGCTGGTACCCGGCATTCAGCGTCGAGATGTCGTGATCGATGTGGTGGCCGACGATGACGCCGTCCTGGAGATACTCGAGGAACCGGCGCAGCGCCTCGGGCTCGTCGACGCCGCCGCGGGTCTCGTCCCGCGTGATGCCGTGGACGGCGACCGCTGCGGTGTTCCGCTCGACGCGCAGCAGCGCCTCGAACGAATCATCGAGGACGATCTCGCCCCCCTGTAGGGCGACGGCACCGATGGTGATGATGCGGTCCGTCAGCGGATTCAGCCCGGTCGTCTCCGAGTCGAGCGCGACGAACCGGACGGCATCGATCGGCTCCGCATCGGTCCAGGTCGCCGTGAACCGCCGCTGATATCGATCGATGAACGTGTCGCTCACAGCGCGTCGAGCCACCGATAGTCGGCCGTCAGCTCGATGAGGCGCTGGACCACGCGGAAGCCGCTCTTCAACACCTGCCGGTCGTGGCGGCTGAGCAGCGTTGGTGGCAGCTCGGCGCCGCCCGTTCCCTGGCGGATACCGACCCGTCCCTGCAGCCAGAGCACGATGCGGAGCGTGTCGGCGGCTTCACGGAAGATCGCCTCATGCTGTGGCAGCAGGCGCCGCGCCATCGCCAAGCGGTCGTGCGTGGACCCGCCCAGCACGCGTCCGGCGGCGATGCCGTACACGCGCGCGACGTCGACGAGCGGCGTCAGCGCGTTGCGATCGAGCTGGAACGTCGCGCTGCGCTCGCCCATGTCGTCGACGACGGCATCCTGGAAGAAGGTCAGCGGCGGAAGCCGCGCCACGCAGTCGTTGGCGATGATCCGCAGAAAGTCGCGGTCGATCGCATCGGTCATTGCCGCCTCGATCTCGCGGTAGAGCGGATGCCCGCCGTGCATCGGCCGCAGGTCGAACAGGGCGCGGGCCAGATACATCTGCTCGAGAATCGGGCTGCGGATCCAGCCGACGAAGCGCTCTTTCCACTCGGCAACGCTGGCCGCGAAAAACGGCACGTCGAACGGCTGCTCGCGCCGCGGCAGGTAATCGCAGTCGGCAAGGAGCCCGATCACGCGTCGATGAGCGGCGGACGCGTCGGCATGCTGGCCGGGCGTAATCAGAACCAACTCCGGCATCACCCGGGTCAACGATTCGCCGCGTCCCGAGGATCCAGAGAATGCCCAGCACGCGTCATCCGGGTCTGGAGACCCTTCGAGCGCAAGGACGCGAGTCACAATTGCCTCGTCCACCAGCGTCGTAAAACGTGCGAGCCAGTCGGCGGAACGGGCGTTGTCCAGGTAGTGCAGCGCGAACGTGCGCGCCCGGTGGTTGAGCGCCCGCAGCTCCGGCGTGCCGGAGGCGCGGCGGATCTCACGCAGGATCGACACCGGTTGATCGCCAAACACCGGCGCCAGATCGGCTGGTGTCACCAGCGCGTGCAGCTCGCCGTCCGGATCCCCGTCGGCGGTGATGGCGAGTGCGCCAGATTCCGCCGCACCCATCGTCAACACCCCGTCGGCAATGGAGGCGGCCGGCGACATGGCGATGAGCGAGCCGCGCATGAGGTTTCCAACCGCCTGGTCCAGCCCGCCGCTGCCGTCGGCCAGCCATGCGATGAGATCGGCCGACGTGACGACACCGCGCAGCCGGCCCTGGTCGACCACCGCCATCGCGTCCACGCCCTGTGCGCGCATCGTCCGCGCCGCGTTGCGAATGGAGTCAGTCCAATCGCACGTGACGATGCGTCTGCCCTTCACGACGTCGTGCAGGAAGACGTTTTCCGGCCGCCGCCGCTCATCTCCGGCCTGATAGTCGAGCGTGACGGTGCTGTAGGTCGAGACGTACTGCCTGGCGGAGGCGTACTTGTCGAGCAGCGTCTCGAGCTCGTCGGCCGGCAGGGCATAGATGACCACGTCGGTGGCGGCGCGCGCCGAGTGCAGCGACGCCGGCGCGCCGTTGAAGCGCTCGACGCCAAGCAGGTCGCCCGGGCCGCGCACGTCGCGGAGCTCCAACACGCCGTTCACGTCGGACCATAACGACACGACGCCCTGCTGGATGACGAAGATGTGGTGCCGGTGCGATTCGCCCTGCGAGAGGATGTGCTCGTTGCGCTCGTGAAAGCGTACGCGCCCGTGGCCCGCGAGCGCGAGCAGATCGCCGTCCTCCATCGCCTGAAACGGAGGATATTTCTTGAGGAAATCAGCTACGCGATAGCTGATGGTGGCAGTGTCCATGGGTTGCCTGGGTTGCCTGGGTTGCCTGGGTTGCCTACGTAGCCTAGGTCACGCAAGTAAACGCACGCAACCCACCCAGGCTACCCAGGCAACCCAGTTACCCAGTTACCCAGGCTACCGAATACGCGCGCCGACGCGCTTCGCCAGCTGCGCTTCGAAGTCGGCAAACGTCACGCCGAAGCGCTGGATCGCCGTGTCGATGGTCTGGCCGCCATCGAGATCCTGGAGGAGGAACCCGAGATTCGACGCG
>JBOGIQ010000540.1:0-2980 GCA_050742535.1 Vicinamibacterales bacterium
GAATTGCACCCAGCCCGCCGAGGAGGCCGTTGCCGACACGACCCGCAATCCGAACAGCCGCTTGCCCAGCGATGCGCCGGTCGCGCCTTCGAGCGCCAGGTAGTAAACCAGCGTCGCGAGCCACGACAGGTTGGCGACGGCAAGAGCGCCCGCCGGCGACCCGGACAGCGGGTCGGCAACCATCATCGTCACCAGCGTGACCGGAATGCCCAGGATGACCCAGCTGTCGACCAGGCCTGCCAGCGTGCGCGTCGCGAGCGGCGCCGGCCTGTCGTGGCGCGCGAGAAACGGCCGCAGCGCATCCGCCAGCGCCGGGTACGACGAGGGCCTGTTGCCGGGACTCTTTGCCAGACACCGCATCACGACGGCCGACAGGCGTGCCGGAATGTCGCGGCGCAGCTGACGCGGCGGAACCGGCGTCTCCGTCGTCACTTTCGCAAAGAGGTCGCGCAGATCGGGCGCGTCGAACGGCGCGCGGCCGGTCAGCAGGTAATACAGCGTCGCGCCGACGGCATAAATGTCCGCCCGGCTGTCGAGCGGCTCGCCTCGCAGCTGCTCCGGTGGCGCAAATTGCGGTGTGCCTTCGAAACCGGACGTCACCAGCTGCTGATGGACATCGCGCGCCAGCGTCGAGATCGACAGACCGAAGTCGCCGACCTTGACGACGCCGTCACGATCGACGAAACAGTTCGACGGCTTGATGTCGCGGTGCAGGATGCCGGCGGCGGCCGCGGCGTCGAGGCCGCCGATCAGCTCCATGACCGCTGCGACGGCTTCACCGGGGCGCATCGGGCCCTCCGCGACGACACGATCCTTCAGCGTGCCGCCAGGCAGCAGTTCCATCGAGATCACGGGCGTGCCGTCGATCTCCTCGCTGCCGAAGATGTAGACCGTGTGCGGATGACTGACCGATGCGGCGAGCTGGCCTTCGCGCAGGAACCGCGCGCGTTCTTCAGCGTTCTGCAGGCGGCTGCTCAACACCTTCAGCGCGACACGCCGGCCTGACGGCAGATGCTCGGCGTCGTACACCTCGCCCATGCCGCCACGTCCGAGGAGCCGTCCGATCGCGTAGCTGCCCCACCGGTCCCCTTCCGTCAGGCGCGGAGCGCTCCTGAGCACCGGCGACGCGACCGCCGACGAGACGGTCGGCATGAAGTCGGTGGAGGCTGTTCCCGCCGAGAGCGTATCCGCCCCGGCCTGGAGCAGGCAGGCGGCGCAAAGGCCGTCTGGTGCATCGGCAGCCAGCGGTCGTCCACAGCGCGGGCAGGTCGTGCCTGGGATCTCCACGAGTCTCTCCTCGGCGTGATCAGACAAACCGGGAGCAGAAGGTTACATGCGCAGGGCGCGCTCGAGGTATTTCAGCTCTTCGTCCACATCGGTTGGGTCGGAGACGGTCTCGGCGATGGCAGCCCGCAGCTCGGTCCGGAAAGCCTTGCGCAGCCGGTGCACCGCGACCTTGACGGCGCCTTCGCTCGTTCCCAGCGTCTGCGCCGCGGCCGCATAGCCGCCTGGCGGGCCTTCGCCAAGCAAGCTCGTCTTGAGCACGTCGAACTCCGCCCCGCGGCCGGTCTTCTGCCATTTCGCCTGCACGGCGGCAACAACCCGCTCCACGACGGTCAACGCCCACCGCCTCTCATACAGCGTCTCGGGCGTCATCAGATCGGCCGGCTCGACCTGATAGCGCCCCTCGGCTGCGTCAAACGCCAGCGGCAGCGGCGACACCCCTCCCCCGCGCTTGGCGGCACGGCCGCGCGCGGCTTCATTGAGCAGGAAGTGCTTGGCGGAGGCGAGGAGGAACGTGCGGAAGCGGCCGCGCTCCGGCCGCACCTGCTCGATATCGCGGCGCTCCAGCAGTGACACGAAGAATCCTTGCGTCAGATCGCGCGCCGCCTCGGGATCGGCGCCCCATCGACGGATGAAGGCGTAGAGCGGATACCAGTACGCTTCGCAGAGCGTCGACAGCGCTGCCCTGGCGGCCTCGGGATCCGTTCCGCGCGCCGCCGCGATGACGCTCCATCTGGTGGTGTCGAATGACAATCCGGCGGAATCGTACAACGGAGGCACCCTGACCGTGGCGCGGACCTTGTCAGGTCCGCGTTGGCGCGCCTGACAAGGCGCGCCCCACGATCGGCGTGTCGACTAGGGGCTATCCAACTAGTCAGCGTCCCGCAACGGCCACGCCACCATGTCCTGCCTGCGCACGAAGTGCAGCAGCGGCGCCGTGGCCGGCAGCCGGATGCCGGCGGCGCCGGCCATGGTGTTCACCGCGATCGTCGCCTCCGCGGCCTGCAGCGGCCAGGGCATGTGGTGAATCTCCAGTCGCTTCGCGCGGAAGTCTTTGTCCACTGTGTAGAGGCAATAGCGCTCGCTGAGGAAGTACTCGAGCGAGCCGGGTTGCGGCGCCACCGTGGCTCCGATCGGCCGGTAGGTCGCGGCGAACTCCGCCACGCCGTCCATGCGCGTTTCACGCGCGCTCGTGTAGACGAGCTGCGCGCCGCGCCGCTCGATCTGCATGGTCGCCGTGTAGTACGGCAGGCCGAACAGCGCGCGCGCCGCAGCAACCGCGATCGCGCTGTTCGCATCGAGGCTGATGAAATAGACGCCCGGCTTGCCGTGCAGCGTGACGTAGGTGCGCACGTTCAACTCGACGAAGGACGAGACGAACGGGATCGCGGGCACGCCGCGCGGCGCGACGTTCGTCATGCGAAACGGAACGACGCCGATCCAGGCCTGCCCGTCGAACGTATCGAGCGGGAGACCCGCCGGCAGCTTTTCCTGCAGGGCGCGCGCGTCAACCGGCCAGTGGGCGAACAGGAGATCGTGCCAGCTCTGCGTCATCACCCACGGCCCCTCCGGAAGCGGCCACGGGCGATGAGCGGTCTCGTCGAGGATCTGGAACGGGAAGTCGGACATGGGATCGGGGATCGGGGATCGGGGATCGGGGATCAGGGATCAGGGATCAGGGATCAGGGATCAGGGA
>JBOGIQ010000541.1:0-2977 GCA_050742535.1 Vicinamibacterales bacterium
TGGTGGTTATGACGAAAGTGCTCATTGCCGCAGCCGGGGTGTTCGCCGCTGCAGTCGTGGTGTCCGGACAGGCTCCTTCCGTCGCGTCGGCGAAGGAACCCGTAGATCGGTTCATCACCGTCAACGGTTTGCGTCTCCACTATCTGGACTGGGGTGGCACCGGACGGCCGCTGATTCTCGTCCATGGCCTCGATCGGCACGCGCACACCTTCGATCACGTCGCGCCGCATTTCCGATCACGCTTTCGCGTCATTGCCGTGGACATGCGTGGCCATGGCGAATCGGCCTGGGATCCCGAGGCGCGATACACAGTCGAAGACTACGTGCGCGACATGGAAGGCCTCGTTGATCAGCTGCAGCTCCGCGACATCGTCATCTGGGGCAATTCGACGGGCGGGCGTGTGGCGCAGGTGTATGCCGGGCTGCATCCCGAGCGCGTCTCGCACATGATTTCGGAGGACGTCGGACCGGAGCGGCCAAGGCAGATTGCCGACAACTACCAGCGGCGGGTGACCGAGGAACAAGCGGGATGGGCGTCGGAAGCGGAGGTTGCCGCGCAGGTCCGGAAGGCGAACCCGGGGATGCCTGATGCCAATGTGGCGACGTACGTGCGATATGGAACGACGAGACGGGCGGATGGCCGCCTCGTCTGGAGACGCGATCCCAACATCGCGAAGGGATTCGTCGTCACCGATCTGTGGGCTGCTGTCAGCAGGATCACGGTGCCGGCGCTCTACATCATCGGCGGCCGCAGCAACATCGTTCCCGTTGAAACGCAGGAGAAGCTGCGGGCGACGCTGCCGCGGGTCCGCATCGTCACCATTCCCGATACCGGTCATTACCCGAGCGAGGACAAGCCGGCCGAGGTCCTCGCGCTCATCGATTCGTTCCTGGCGTCGCGGTAGAACCGAGCTGGAACTTTCCGCTTCTCGGGACACTACTGTCACTGAGAGTCATGTGACGGACGACGACCTGGTACGGGACGCACGGCACGGTTCGGGCCAGGCGTTCGAGGCCTTGTTCGAGCGTTATCGCGGGCCAGTCTGGCAGTTCTTCAGGCGCCGGGTGGCCGCTCGCGGCTGTTCCGTGCGCGGATGGCGCTGAAGGCGGCACTCGTTCCCGCGGACGATTTACTGAGGATGAAACGATGAACGCCGTGCACCCGGTCGCGCCCGAAGACGTGATGGCGTACCTCGACGGCGAACTGCCCGCCGCGCAGGCGCGAGGCATCGAAGCCCATCTCGCCGGCTGCGACGCCTGTCGTCAGCTCCTTTCGGAACTGTGTCAAGGTTCGACGCGGATGAGCGAATGGCAGGTTGAGGACCCGCCGCCTTCGCTCGTCCCGCCCCCATCTCGACGGCCGATCGCCTCCGAACGGCCATGGCGCTTCCGCGCCTGGACCTGGGGCACGAGAGCGCCGCTGCTTGCCGGCGCAGCCGCCGTCGTGCTGATCGCGGCGATACCGCTGCTGCGATCGTCATCGAAGCCAGCCGTGATAGCCGGTTCGCGGGATGCCCGAGACGATCGTTGACGCTCCCGGGGATCGGCTCAGAAGAGCTCAAGACTTCGCCGACCCCATTGCCGGTGCCGCCCCCATGAGGGTTGGCGGACAAATCGACCCGGCGAGTCGCGCAGAAACGGCGGATCGGCCGCGCATCGTACGCACGGCAACACTTCGCCTGGTCGCAGGAAACTTCGACCGCATCCGGCCTGCAGTCGATCGAATTCTCGAGAACATCGGCGGATTCGCGGGTGCCCTCACCGCTTCCAACAGGCCCGGAGCGCCTCGCTCGATCAACGGCACGTTGCGGATCCCCAGCTCGCGGTTCGACGCGGCGCTCGCCGAGCTCCGCCAGATCGGTCGTGTCACTGAGGAGTCGCAGAACGCCGACGACGTGACGGCGACGGTTGCTGATCTGGATGCCCGGCTGTCCAACTCACGGGTAATCGAGAAGCGGCTGACCGAGGTGCGCCGCAGCCGCACGGGCGACGTGGGCGACGTCCTCGAGGTCGAACGGGAGATTGCGCGCGTCCGCGGCGAAATCGAGCAGATGGAAGCGGAGCGCAAGCAGCTCGATCGCCGAATCGAATACGCAACGCTGACGCTGGAAATTGTCGAGGAGCGTGCGGCGGCGGTGAATCTTGGGCCTGTCCCGATCCGACCCGGCTCCGCCTGGCCATCGCCGATGGCATTCAGACGGCGGCCACGAGCATGCTCGATGTCGCGTTGTTGTTCCTGCGACGCGGGCCAGTGCTGCTGTTGTGGGCGACGTTTCTAGGGCCGTCGGTGTGGTGGATCGTACGTCGGAGGTCCGCCTGAAGGCGGACGCTACGGTTAAGCGGAGACCTGGCCGCAGTTCAAGAATCGCGAGCTGGTCAGCCAGTCCTTGTCAGGGTAGTAGGAGAAGATGACGCCGCCGCCGCGGACGGTGTCGATGACGTCGCGGGCGATCGCTTCGCGCAGGGCCGGGCATCCCCAGCTGCGCCCGATTCGTCCCTGCTGCTTTGCCAGCGCCGCATCGACGTAAGGCGCACCGTGCATCACAATCGCGCGGTCGAGCGCGTTGCCGTTGAAGCCAGGTTCGAGGCCGTTCATCCGAAGCGAGTAGCCGTTGCTGCCGACGTAGGTGTCGCGCGTCACGAACAGGCCGATGCTCGACTGACGGCTGTTCATCACATCAGAAAAGCTCGTGGCCAGATTCTCGCCGGTGTTCTTTCCGTGCGCCACGAGCTCCTTGAACAGCATGCGTCCGCTCGGAACATCGAAGACCCACAGCCGCGGGTCGGTGGACGGCAGCGAGTAGTCGATGACCGTCAGCGTTCGCGGCGTCTCGATCGCACCGGAATTCACCGCGCAGGACACCGCTCCGAGGGCGAGCTGCAGTACGGACGGTGAGATCCCGGACGTGTCGTCCGCGGGTAGCGTCATCATCGTTCGCGCCTTCACAGCCTTGCCGGCGGTGCGAACCGCTCCTGC
>JBOGIQ010000542.1:0-2973 GCA_050742535.1 Vicinamibacterales bacterium
CATTGTGGGACAACCTGCTGGAGGGGCGAGTCCGGCCCGGCGTCTTCGTCGACGCGGCGCTCCGGGCGCTGCCGCGCGAATCCGACGAGCAGAACGCTCAACGCGTGCTGACGTACGTCGTCCGGACGTTCTGGAAGTATCTGCCGGAGGCGGACCGGGCGTCGCGCTCACCTGCGCTCGAAGCGGCCTTGCGTCAGGGGCTGCAGCGCGCCGCGACGCAAAGCCAGAAGGCGGCCTGGTTCAATGCGTATCGGGACACTGTTCTCTCGCGGGACGGTGTTGCCTGGCTGGAGCGCGTGTGGCGGCGTGACGAGAGGATTCCGGGTCTGACGTTTGCGGAGCCGGACGAGATCACGATGGCGATGGAGCTCGCCGTCCGCGAAGTACCCAACTGGAAAGAGATCCTCGACTCGCAGCTGGCGCGCACGCAGAATCCCGACCGCAAGGCGCGATTCGCGTTCGTGATGCCGGCCCTGTCTGCCGATCCGGCCGCGCGGGAGCAGGCCTTCGCGCGCTTCAGCAGCATCGACAACAGACGGCGCGAGCCGTGGGTGCTCGACTCTGTGGCCTACCTCAATCATCCGCTGCGCGCATCGCACGCGCAGCGTTTCGTCCGGCCCGCACTCGAACTGCTATCTGAGATCAGACGGACCGGGGACATCTTTTTCCCGGGGCGATGGATGGATGCGACGCTGACTGGACACCGCTCGCCGGACGTCGCGGCAACCGTGCGGGCGTTTCTCGCGGAGAATCCCCGGTATCCGGAACGGCTGCGGTGGACGATTCTAAGCTCCGCCGACGAGTTGTTCCGCGCGGCTAGGTAAAGTGGTTCAGCAGGTTCAAACGGTTCAATGGGTGCAGAAGGTAGTGTTCGGAGTTCAGCTCTGTACCCATAACTTTGGTTTCCCCGTCCCATCATCGGTTCCGCTGATGTACCAGTTCTTCCCAAGCGGGTCGTGGTCCATCGTCGTGACGAAGTCGAAGGGCGCCTGGAATTCGATGTAGTCGAATCCCGTGTCGGAGGCGATCAGCTGATGCCATTCGCCGGCTGGGATCAGCACGAGGCTTCCGGGTCCGACGGCGAGGCTGCCGGTGTCGTGCTTCACTTCGCCCGTGCCTTTTTCAATCAGGTAGAAATGCTCCGGCACGACCGGGCTGGTCTTCGAGGCGTGGTGAACGTGCCGCGGTGAATGGGCGTGCGCCGCGTAGTTCATCCGGCCGAGCTGCAGGTCCCAGGCGCCCGAGAGTCCGGTCTCCTTATTGACCCAGAACGTGCGCCTGCGGAAGCCCTTCTCGTCGATCAGCGTCCTCAGGCGTGCTTCCTCGAAGAAATAACCGGCAGGCGATTGGTCGCCGCCGGCCTTGCCCGCGTGTTTGGGAACGGTCACGAGCAGCAGATTGACGGCTGATCCGGAAGCGGTGATGGTCGCTTCCTCGCCCGGCTCCAGGTAGATCCCAGTCCGCCGCGGCGCGTGGCGTGTGGTCGTCGCGCCGCCTCTCGCGTGCGTCAGCGACGCGTCTCCTTCGAGTACGTACGCGACGCGGGTCTTATCGCTTCGGCCGAGCTGGTGCGTTCTGCCAGGCTCGATGTCGATGACCGCGACCTCGGCGCGTGTGGCGTGTTCGCCGGGCGCGAGGACGGTTCTGACGCGCCCTGCGGGGATCGCGGCGCTGGTGCGCGACGGGATGTTGATGACGGTGATCATGCCAACGCCTTTGGACGATATGCGACTCTGGCCACTTCAGAAATGGGAACTGGCTGCACAGTGGCGCGGATCTCTATCTGGGCGTGCCGCTCGACCGTCGGTTTCGTGGTTCCGCCGTTTTCCTCTCCCCACACGACGGTCACTTCTGTTCCGGGCTCGCTCAGTTCGTTGTTCACAATGCCGAGCGACAGCATCGCGCGCTCGTCGAAGTTGTAGCCCGTGTAGGTGGAGAGGCCAACCATTCGGCCGCCGCTCAGCACCGCGTCGTAGGGCAGCGTGGCGTAGTTCGACAGCGGCAGGTCGATGAACTTCGCGTTGCTTCCGTCGGCGAAAAGCGTCCCCAGCGCGTGCTCGACGTCGGCGCCGTTCCAGACCAGCGTCACCTTCGTGCGTGACGGGCGGGCCGCCATCGTTTCGAGCGCCGCGCGGCCGACGAAGTCGTGGTCGAATCGGACGAACGGGCCGTAGCCGAGGTCCCAGGGCGTCAGGTAGTAGTCGGAGATGTTGTCGGAACGGAAGCTTCCGCCGAGCGACGCCATGGCCTCATAGCTATTCGGTTTCAGCCACTCTCGATAGGGCCGCATGAACTCGCCGGTATAGACAGCGGGCAGCGGAGACGGAATCCAGCCCGATTCGAGACAGCTCGTCGGGTATGTTCGCGCGCCAACCTGCCGTATCCCGTGCGCCCGGCCAGCGGCAACAATCGCGTCGCGCACCGCATCGCCGTCGTCCCACGGCCCGAACAACTCCCACCCCGGCTGGCCAACCATCCCATGACGCAGAGCGCGCACCTGGCGGCCGGCGATGGTGAAGACGCCCATGTGGAAGAAGCGGATATCCGGCGTCGGCTGTCCTGTTACCGCCTCCATCACCTTTGCGGCGTTCGGCCCCTGGACCTGAAAACGGAACGTCCGGCGCCGCCCCTGATTCACCGCTGAACGCTCGTCGCGCTCAGCCTTCACATTCAGGCGGCCGGTCTCCACGTGGTATTCGACCCAGTTGACGACCGGCGGCCTGCCGACGAGGCTGAACCGGTTCTCGTCGAGATAAAACAGGATGGCGTCGCCAATCACATATCCATCGTCGTTGCAGGCGATGAGCTGCTTGGCCTGATTGACCTTGAAACCCTTGAAGCTGTTGACGGCCAGCGAAGAGAGCAGCTGAAGCGCGTCCGGGCCCTCAACATACAGGTCGGTCATGTGGTGCGACTGGTCGAACAGAGCGCACGTATGACGCCACGAGCGCTGCTCGTCGCGCCAGTTGGTGA
>JBOGIQ010000543.1:0-2961 GCA_050742535.1 Vicinamibacterales bacterium
TGGGCGTTGGGAGTTCTCAGCGGTTATACTGATCGTTCGTCGGGGCGTGGCTCAGCCTGGTAGAGCGCTCGGTTCGGGACCGAGAGGCCGCTGGTTCGAATCCAGTCGCCCCGACCAATAAATTCAAAAGGTTACGGCCCGGTGGAAAATCGCCGGGCCGTTTCTGTTTGCAACGGGATTGTGTCGCTGCGCTGGGGGTTCGTCGTCGAAGTCGCAAGCCGCTTCATCACCGAACCTGATCTCCCAGAATTCTTCGGCAGCCACACCAGCACCAATCTGAAGGCGGATACGGCGGACGATGATCAGGAAATGCGTCGATACGGGGAGCGGCGAGTGTGGTTCTACGAAAGGGGATTGGGGACCACCTCCAGGCTCCAGACGACTGTGGAGCACCTCGTAACATTCCCGAGCGCATCGAAGTATTGGATATCTCCGGAAATCGTGCCGCCGACGTGTCCAGTGCCGTCTGCCAGACCGTTCATCGAAGCGGCGCTTCCGGTCGCCGCTCCCACCTTGATAGTCAGGGCGAATTGCGGGGCCATGCCTCGTCGACCAAAAGGGTAGGCCGTGTCGATTGCTGTCCCTTTGAGCGATCCGCTCACGTCAGCTCCGTCACCCTGCATTCTCACTTCGAGGTCTCCCAGTTGCGATGTCGTTCGTCCCACCCACATCGCACCTTCCCTGGAGAAGTCGAGGTACGCGCGAACATAACTTGGATCGACCACGGCTCCGGCACACGGGGGAATGTCAGGACTCGTTGAAGTCGCAGAGCCCGTGATCTTCAGGTGGTAGGGTCCAGGCTCCTGGGGAAGAATGGAGGAAGACGGACCGGCGGGCGAACTGCCACAGCTGACGCCTCCAGTCAAAGCGACCACGCTGACTACAAAAGCGTGAAAGCGCACGTCGATTCGCACCGATTCTACGCTAGCTGAGACTTGCGTTTGTTGTTGGCGCCGAGCTCAGCTATGCGTATCCTCGATCGCATTCGAGGAGGCAGCGTGAGACTCGTCAGATTTGTTATCGCATTCGTGCTCGCGTGCAGCAGCGGAGCGGCGTACGCGCAGGAGGTGAGCAAGGGTGACGTCGAGGTGATGGGGTTCGCCGGCGGCGTCACGGACGGCGGCGGCGCGACGTTCGGCGGCGGCGTCCATTACGCCTTCAGCCCCCGCCTGCTGCTGGCGGTTGAAGCAGGCTATCTGACGGGAAGCGATGATTTTTCGGGGTTCGGCGTTGACGTCGATAGTCACGGGTTCTCGTTCGATGTGAACCTTCATTACCTCTTCCCGCAGAGGAATACCCCGAAGTTCACACCGTACGTGCTGGGCGGGATCGGATATCTGCGTGCGTCGGCCAGTGCCACGGTCGCCGGGACCACCTTCGACGAGTCTGCGTCGGACACGGGACTCAATATCGGCGGCGGAGCCCGATGGCAGGTCGGATCGCGCTGGGGACTCAAGCCGGAGATCAAGGTTCTGATTGCGGACAACAGCAGCGTGCGATTCGCGGTCGGCATCTACCGCCGCTGATCCTCACGAGCTCGGACTCGCAGGCATCGCGTTTGCTTTTTTGAAGGCAAGCGCACGCTCGCGCTCTGACTCGAGAGGAGACGGACATGAATCAGTTCGACGAAGTCGACAACCCGGATGACTCTGCTGAACCGCGCCACGACGAGGGTCTCGGCGAAGAAGCGTCGGCGTTCGGGCAGAGGGTGAAGGGCAAGGTGAAGGACATCGCCGGCGAAGTCACCGGCGACGAAAGCCTCGAAGAAAAGGGCGAGAGCGAAAATCAGGCAGGACGCGAGCGTCAGCGCAACAACGACGGGATCTAGCTCAGCAAGCGTATCGGGGCCGGCGCCGCGGGCGCTGGCCCCAACCTTCAGTCGATCTTCACCCGCCGCCGGAACTGCTGGTTCTCGTTACACACGAACTCGATCATCTCGTCATCGACCGTCACGCGCTGATTGATGCGGACCGTGAACGGCTTGGTGTAGGACTTCGGATCCTCGACGGTGATATCGATCTCGAGCTTGCCGTAGATCGGACGCTGATAACGCTCGGTGAACTTCGCCTGCTGGCTGTACGGACTGCCCCAGACGTCGAGCCAGCCATCGAACGGTCCGTCTTCCGCTCCCCGCAGATTGTTCGTCTCGACGACGAACGTATCGCCATCCCAGCGTCCAACTGAATAGCCGTACCAGAACGGCTGCGGGTCGCCCTGTTTCGGGAGCGTGCGGCCATCGGTATAGACGGTGCGCAGCCCGTAGTTCGCCTCGTACATGATCAACGTGACCTTCGGCGTCTGCATGATCTTGCGCGGCTGCGGCTGCATGTGGAACTGCGTGATGCCCATCGGCATGCAGTTGGCGTCGGGGTTGTCCTTCGCGTCCGCCGCCTCGCGCTGCTTGCGGATGGCCGCGGCCCAGGGCGTGAACGGCAGGCCACCTTTGATGTTGGCGCCAAGCTCGAAGAACGTGGCGATCGGCGGCGATTTCGGGTCGGGAGGGAAGACCGCCACTGGCGGCTCGATTGGAATGCCCGCCGGACGGCTGCCCGGCTTCCGCCCGTCGAGCTCGCCGACGTTGCGTTCGCCGACGATGCCGGCGATCCGCGCTGGGACGGGCTCAGGATCCGCCCGCAGCCAGATGCCCGAGAGATCCGGCTTGCCGTCCGCGGTTCGCGGCGGCGGCGCGTCCACGCGAACCTGGCCCTTCGCGTCGCGCGGGACGCCGGTTTCCTGAAACTTCGGCCACTGGGCGGCGAGCGATGTTGTACAGGCCAGTAGAACGGTCGCGGCTGCGAACGTATTCCTCATTCGTTGCTCCGGTTGGTCCGCCTGAAGGCGGACACTACGTCGAACATCCGCCTGAAGGCGGACACTACGTCGAACATCCGCCTGATGGCGGACACTACGTCGAACATCCGCCTGAAGGGGACACTACGTCGAGCGGACACTACACTAAAA
>JBOGIQ010000544.1:0-2956 GCA_050742535.1 Vicinamibacterales bacterium
GGATTGAGCTTTTCCACATGGATACGGACCGACTTGCCGGCGCGCGCCGCCTCGGCCAGCACGTCCGATAATATCCGTGAGCCGATTTCTGCATTTCGATGGGCCGGCCAGGAGAGCCAAGTCTACGATGCGGATCTCACCCGGCCAGCGGGCGAGGTAGAGGCGTCCGACGGGAAGCTCATCCAGGAGAATGATGAGAAAGTCGGTGTCGGGGTAATAGTCTTGGTAATACTGGTGCTGGGCGCCGAACTGCATCTGGAGGAAACGCGTCTTTTTATCTTCGTCCCAATCCGTCAGCGCCAACTCCTCCCGGCGGGTGCTGGCATAGACTTCATAGAGAAAGGCTTCATCGTCCGGACGGACGGGACGGAAGCTGAGGGTCATGGTCCTTATGTTCTCGCTAACCGCTTCGACGGTCCCTGATTGCTCAAGTGAGCTACGAAGACACGGGCATTGCATCTTCCGAAAAGGCGTTCGGGCTTTACTCTCCTGAGGTGTTTCGCGCAGAAATGAGCGTCGCCATGCGCGCGCTCGCGGTCCGATTCTAAGCCGGGCCTCTAACTCCGCGGCGGAAACACCCCCTGGAGCGCGATGTTGAAGTAGAAGGTCAGGTACGGCTGGAGGTTGTTGTGGGGCTGGTCACCGCCGGCGGGAGGGAGAGCCTCAGGAGCGAGCTGCACCAGGTTAGCCGTGGACGGCTGATAGGCCGTCGCACCGGCAGAAGCGGCGAGGCTCGTGTTTGGATTAGGTGCGAACAGATCGCCCGCGTCCGAGGAGGCCCGCAGGGCGTGGCTGTGGGCCGGGATCTCCGACTCCAAGAGCGTCACCGTATCAGAGCCTCCTTGTTCACCGAGGTCATGCAGAGAAAGCCCCGGACCCTGCCCGGGATGCATCGGCGCGCGTCCCTGAAGATTGGGCAGGGCGAAGGTCGACTTCCCGTCTCCGCCGTAGGTCGTCCCCAACAGCGAAAAGAGCGCCGTGTTCTGCGAGATCGGCATGAGCTGCCCATCACACCATGCCCAACCCTTGGCCGCGAAGTTGAACGGGAAGATGCGGATCTCGGCAACGAATGGGTCGGCCATTGTTCTCTCCTTCTAGGTTGGCGACGGAAAGATCCCGAAGAGCGAGATGATGAAGCTGATACATAGATAGGGTTGAAAGTTGGTATGCGGCTGACTGCCACCGGTGGGCGCAATGGCCTGCGTATTCATATTTACATTGGGAGGATCCGCAATATAGCGCAAAATGGTGCCGTCGGTTTGTGAAACGGCGTTGTTCTGAGGCGTTGAAGCATTCCCGGCGGCGGTCGAGCCGAGCAATGGATGGCTGTGCGCGGGGATCTGTTGTACCGTGAGCGTGATCTCCTCAGCACCGCCAGTCTCCGCCAGGATAAAACCGTTCCCTTGATGGATCGGTATCCGGCCACGCAGATCGGGGAGGGCGAACGTGCTCTCTCCGTCGCCGCCATAGGTTGTGCCGATGAGATTGAAGAGCGTCTCATTTTCCGAGATGGGCAGGATCTGCCCCTCGCAGAACATCCAGCCGGCGGGAGCGAAGTTTCCGGCGAACATGCGGATTTCACCAACGTACGGTTGTGCCATGCGTTATCTCCTCAGTTCGGTGACGGGAAGATGCCCTGCAGGGCAATGCAGAAGCTCAACGTCAGGAACGGCTGCATGTTCGAATGCGCCTGGCTGCCGCCGGTGTTGGTCACCGAGCCCGAGTTCAAGGCCATCAGGTTGGTCGGCCCATGGTAGGAGTTATTCAGCGGAGCCAGAACCGTGTCGGTAGGCAAGGAGACCGCGCCCGTGGAATTCGACGATCCCTGTGCCACATGGGTATGCGTCGGCAGCTCGGCGATACTGAGCGTATGCACCTGCTCGCCGCCGCGCTCCCCGAGGGTGTGTCCGCTACCGACGTGAATTGGAACTTGCCCGCGTAGATCGGGAAGCGCGAAGTTCACCCGCCCATCCCCACCGAAGGTGGTGCCGAGCAGCGAGAACATGGCCTGGTTCTGATTAATCGGCAGGAGCTGGCCGTTGCAGAGGGCCCAGCCCTTGGGGGCATACACAAAGCTCATGATCCTGATTTCGCTCAAGAACGGTTCGGCCATGCTGTCCTCCTGTCAAACCTTTCAAAAGAGCCGCGACAGATCCACCTCGACCGCGGGCAGTGCCCTGGGGGCGAACCCGCTCAAGGGCTTTGCGAGACGCTCGTCGCGATACCGTCCGTCCGCTGGCGTCTCGAATACCGTGAGGGTCCGCCCTTCCACGTCGATGAGCCACACCTCCGGAATGCCGTGGCGGGCATAGAGTGGGATCTTGATCTCCCGGTCGTAGCGCAGGGTGGTGTCCGCGACCTCGACGATCAGGAGCACCTCGTCCGCGCGCGGCAAGGCCAGCGCGTAGAAATCGTCCCGTGGCCGGAGGAGCGCCAGATCCGGCTCGGGCTCGGACTGCTCCCCGAGGATGATGGGGTTTTGGACGGAGACGATGGCGCGTCCAGCCGCTGCCTGCACGAACAAGAGATTAGCACGATTAACGACGGCCGCGTGCCGGCTGCCTATCGGCGCCATATCCATGATCTCCCCTTCGATGAGCTCCATTCGGCCTTCGACCGGTAGGATGCCGGCATCGCCCATGCGGCGGAAATCATGCACCGTGAGGCGGTGTCTGTGGTACAAAGCGAGGGCGGGGCTCGACGTGCCGACGGGTTCTATAAAGCGCAATCGTCAAGGTCTAGCACGATGCCTGTAACGACAGGATCTGGAGTACCGACAAGAACGATTCGGTCATGGCAATGGTGGGGTCCTCTCTCCTACACCGGAAGCTACTCTGCCATCAAGCCTACTACGCTGTCAACGTCAATTTGATGAAAAACGCGCCCTTCGTCCGGCCGATGCTTTTCCCCGGGGGGCGAGTGGGCTAGATCTACTGTTACTACGAAACACCGGAAT
>JBOGIQ010000545.1:0-2955 GCA_050742535.1 Vicinamibacterales bacterium
GAATTCGCCGCCCGATCACGTCACGAGCATTGCGATCGGACAGGACGCCCGCCGGTTTCTCCGCAGCGCAGCCAGCCCGTGCGATGGCAGGCCGGTCGATTGAGGTGCGCCTGGTGAACGTCACCGGCACACTCAACTTCCGCGTGCAGAAACCGTGATCGCACACTACGAGTCGGAGACTCGTCTTCAACTTGCTCGCCTGGAATCCCTGGCAGGCGGTGTTCCTCTGCGGGTTCCATCACTGACGCGAACGGTTGCGCCGCTGAGCGACCGCGCTGAAACCGCGATATAGAGAGGCCCGGATGCACTGAACATTCGTCAAGGCGTGTGGAGGATCGGCCGATGTTTGCTGATTCGTTCGACGGCTTAGACACGGGCCGCGCCAACGGCCCGACGGAGCGCCGCGCGGGCGAGCAGGCGCGTGGAGTCGAGCGTTGGCAGCGGCGAGTTGGCGTCGTTGATGATGAGCGGAATCTCAGTGCAGCCGAGGACGACAGCGTCGCAGCTATCCACCTTCAGCCGCCCGATGACCCGCTGGAACGCCGCCACCGACTCGGCCGTGAAGACGCTGTTAACCAGTTCGTCGAAGATGATGCGGTTGCATTCCTCGCGGTCCGCCGCGTCGGGCCGCGAGTAATCGAGCCCCCGTTTCGCCAGTCGTTCCGGATACACCTCGCTCTCGACCAGGTATTTCGTGCCGGTGAGGCCGAGGCGGCGAAAGCCGCGGCGAACGGCCTCCGCCGCAACCACATCCGCGATGTGCAGCCACGGCAGCGGCAATCGTGACTCGATGTGCGGCAGTGCCTGGTGAATCGTGTTGTCCGGGCAGATCACGAAATGGGCGCCGATCGACGCCAGCTTCTCCGCCGACGCGAGCATCAGCCCACCGACTGCGGCCCAGTCGCCGCGGTAAATCGGCTCCATGTACTGCGCCAGCGAGTAGGTGTGCATCGACACTTCCGGGTGCCCGTGGCGGCCCACCAACTCAGCGCCTTCGACGCAGATCGTGCGGTAGCAGAGCGCGGCGCCCTCGGCGGAGCAGGCGACGATTCCGATGTGCTGCATGAGGTGGATGGTCGATTGACGGATGCGCGAGCGTCGGCTAGTTTACGCTGCATGTTCCTCACATCTGTCGTGCTGACATTCGCCACCCTGGCCGCGGCACAAGCACAACCCGCGGCGACGGCTGCGGGCGACGCTTTACGGGTCAACACGGTGCTCCTTCCGGATGGCAGATTACAGATCTGGGAGATCAGCAGGGATCGAATGGCGCGGCTGCCAGTGGGGCCCGCCACCTCTGTTTCGTTCACCGCAGAACAGGCCATCACCATCGCCCGGTCGTGGTTGTCACGGCAGGTTCCCGAGACAAAGGAATGGACGGTGGTCACGAGAGTCCTGCGGCGATTCGGCGCCGCGAGAGATGGAACGCTCGCGCCGAACGGCTGGTACTACGCCGTGCAGCTGGAGCCGGCCAAACGACAACCGGCTCCCCCGTCCGCGCCATCGTCTGCCGACGAGTTCTGGGTCGTGGTCCTGCTCGACGGTACCGTGGTCGAATCGAACACCGTTGACGTCCGCCAACCGGCACGGATCAGCGGTGCGTCACCAGCGCAAGGCGATACGACTGTTTTCAGCGCCAGCCCCGGAAGTGGGGTCGTCGTGCCGCGTCCGATCGTGAGGCCGGTGCCGCATTACACCTCGGCGGCGATGCGCGCGCGGGTCCAGGGCAGGGTTTCGCTGTCATGCATCGTCAACACAGAGGGCATGTGCGAGGACATCCGCGTGACCGAGTCGCTCGATACCGTCCATGGACTCGATGCAGAGGCGGTCTGGTCGGTGCTGCAATGGCGCTTCACACCGGGCACGGTCGACGGCAAGCCGGTGAGGGTGAGAATCGTGATCCAGCTGGAATTCAATTTGAGGGACAACCGGAAATGACTGTCACACGCGCTATCCGGGCAACCATTCTCGTACTCGCCGCTGCTGTGACGGCTCCATCCATCGTGTCGGCTCAGACCTCGGACAGCGGCGTCGGCGCGGTGCTGACGCCGTCCACCGCGACGAGCGTCGCCAACATGCACATGAACATCCGCCGCAATCTGATCGAAGCCGCCGAAGCGATGCCTGCCGCGGACTACGCGTTCAAGCCCACGCCGCAGATCCGCACTTTCGCCGAACTGATCGGTCACGTGGCCACCGCAAACTACCTGTTCTGCTCGGTGGCCAAGGGTGAGCCGATGCCGTCGAAGGACAATTTCGAGCGGACGGTGACCGACAAAGCCGGTGCGGTGAAGGCGCTCGGCGCCGCCTTGACCTATTGCGACGGCGCCTACAAAGAGACAACGGACGCAAACGCGAACAACCCGGTGAAGTTTCCGGCGATCGGCGCGCCCGCAGGCCAGAGCACGCGCGCGCTGGTGCTGGTGTTCAACACCACGCACAACAACGAGCACTACGGCAACGTCGTCCTCTACCTGCGCCTGAAGAACATCGTCCCGCCGTCCACGGCGCGGGTGCAGCAGAAGAAATAAGTTGGCTTACCGCTGACCGCTGAGCGCGCGCACCGCCGCAAGTACCTTGTCGAGCGGTTGATCTCCTTCGCCCAGGTCGCGGCCGGGAAGGTTCGCCTTGCCATCACGCACCGGCAGCAGATAACTGCGCCAGAACGTCCGATATGTGCTGGTGCCGGCGTGCCATCCCAGAAACGCGATGTAATCACCGCCAGAGCTGAAGAAATCGACGCGGCTGCCCGGCATCACAAAGCGGATCGGACCAAGGCGCTGCGAACGCCGGTTCACAACGAGCTCGCGGATCGTGGCTTCGAAGACAGTGATCGGTCCACAGTAACCCTCGCCGACTCTGGGCTGATACGCTTGCTGAACAGAGTCGACTTGCACGCGGACGATGAGATCCGCAGCTTTGACAACATGGTCCAACGGGCTGACGACCTTGAGG
>JBOGIQ010000546.1:0-2945 GCA_050742535.1 Vicinamibacterales bacterium
TGCGCCGCCGGATCGCAGTGATTCCACTGCTTCGACAGCGGGGAGCGAGGGCGGGCGGCGCGCGAGGAGAGCGAGAGACGTGGCGCCACGCTCGACCAGCCAGCGGGCCACCTGCAGTCCGAGGCCCCCGAACGCGCCTGTCACCAAGTACGTGGCGTCGGAACGAATACCGGACGCGCCGGCCTCACTGAAGCGACACACCAGCTTGCCCTGATGTTTTGCCTGTGCCATGTGGCGGAACGCGGCTGCCGCGTTGGTCGCCGGAAACACGGAGCACGGCAGCGACTCGAGCTCGCCGGTATCGATCTGTTGCATCAGCGCGCTGAGCATCGGCTGAAGCAGTGTGGGCTGTGCCGCGAACGTCTCCGTCAGATCGATCGGCGCGTAGAGGATTTCCGGGGCGAGCCGCTGTCTCGCGGCGTCGTCGAGCACGGCGGTCTTCGTCAGCTCGATGAAGCGGCCGCCGGCGGCGAGCACCGACCACGTGGCGGCCGCCACGCCGCCAGCGGCGGAGTTCAGGACGACGTCCACACCCCGGCCATCGGTGATTCGGCGGACCTCGGCGGCGAACTCCACCGACCGTGAATCGAACACGTGGTCGACGCCAAGCGCCCGCAGCCGCCGACGTTTGTCCGCGCTCCCGGCCGTGGCGAAGATCTCGGCGCCGGCGCGCTTCGCCAACTGCAGCGCCGCCATACCGACGCCGCCCGTCGCGGCGTGGATGAGCACACGATCGCCGCGGCCAAGGCGAGCCAGGTGCACGAGCGCGTAGTACGCAGTGAGAAACGCGACGGGAGCAGCGGCCGCCTCGTCGAACGTCAGGCGCGATGGCTTTCGGACAACGTAGTGCGCGCGTGTCGTGATGTACGAGGCGAAACAGCCCGGCACCATCGCGACGACGTCATCACCGACGCGCAGGTCGCCGACCGCCGGACCAACGCGCGTGATCGTACCGGAACACTCGAGGCCGAGCGGATCCCTGGCCGGCAGCACACCGGTTGCGTAGAGGACGTCCTTGAAGTTCATCCCGGCGGCGCGGACCTGAATCTCAACCTCGCCCTCACCGGGTGCGCGGCGCTGGATGGGTGTAAGCCCCAGCGTATCGAGGCTCCCGGTCGTCGCGACCTGAAGGCGGACCGCTTCCGCGGACGTACGGCGCCCCGGCACGCCGGCGAGCGCAGCGCGTCCGAGACGGGCCACGTACCGTTCGTCCCCCCGAAAGCCCACTTCGTCCTCTGCGTCGTCGCGCAGCAACTCGTCGACGAGCGCGTCGACGTCCGGCGGTGCGGCCGGATCGAGGTCGATCCGGCGGCACCCGAGTTCCGGGTGCTCGACAGCGACCACTCTCGCAAAACCCCACAGCGACGCCTGCACCGGATCGACGACGTAGCCGTCCGCGACCGGCTGGGCGCCCCTCGTCACCAGCGTCAGCTGCGCGTCGTGCCACGTCTCGCTGCCGATCACTGCCTGAACGACGTCGAGCGCAAGTCCGCTGTGCACTCGCTGCAGCGCCGTCAGGACCTCGACCGACGCCGGTGCCGCACCAGCGTCCATGGCGCCCAACACCACGGCGCGGATGCGTCCGCGCGTTCTGGGGGTCTGCGCGAGCAATCGCGAAACGCGTGGCGAGCTGATCGAACCGGGCTGCACGGCGATGACGGCACACTCTTCTCCCCGGCCTTGGAGCACACGCGCCACTGCCTCCGCGGTCGCCTCGGCTGTGGCAAAGATCAGCCATTGGCCATCGGGGCGTGGGGCGTTCCGATCGGGGACGGCCTGCCGTTCCCACCGGACGTCATACAGCCACTCGCGCCACGGACTCCGGCGGCCGTGCGTGAACAGACGGCGCGGTGCGCGTTGCAGCGTCAGGCCCGAGATCTCGAGCACGGTGCTCCCCTCGTCGTCGATCAACCGCACGTCCACGGTCGCGCGTGGATGTGCGCCATCCTCGGTCGACCGCAGCATCACGTGGCTGCGGGTGGTTCGGTGCAATGGACCGAATTCGATCACTCGCGAGATCGACACCGGGACGTAGACCGACGGCTCACGACCGACTGCTGGCGGGATTACGGCATACAGCGGCTGGAGACAGGCGTCGACGAGCGCTGGATGTGCGCGGTGCAACGGCAGTGCGGCGCGAACATCCTCGGGGCAATGAATGGCCGCGAGCGCTTCGCCGGCGCCTGCCGAGAGCGACTCGATGGCGCGGAACGGCCGCCCATACTGGAGACCTCCGGCCGTGAGTCGGCCATAGTAGTCCGCACCTGTTATCCGTTCGGAACAGCGCCCGGCAATCGCGGCGATGTCAGCGGCCTCGGGGCGCAACTGGTCCGGTGTTCTCCGCACACGCGCGGATGCATGTCGAGACCACACGGCCGGTGAGGTGGCCGATGGCGCGGCCGCTGCACTGAACACCTGCGCCGTCGACCCGCCTCCCTCCTCCGGTCCGACGACGACCTGCACGGTTCTGGTCTCGCCGTCGTTCAAGCGGATCGCGTGGTCGAGTGTCAGCTCTTCGAGCGACGCACCGGGCATTCCCACGGCAGCCGCGGCCGACAGCATCATTTCGATGTAGGCGGTCATCGGCACGACCGCGGTCCCGTCGATGCGGTGATGGTCCAGGTATGCCGGACTGTCCGCGCGAAGTTCGAGCTCGAACACGCGATCGCGCAACACGGGCGACTGCAGCAGACGCCCGAGCAGCGGCGACGAATTCGGCGCCTGTTCGGCTCGTTGCGGCGCCGGTGGATCCGCGTTCGTCTCGTCGATCCAGTAGCGCTGGCGCTGGAAGGGATAGGTGGGGAGCGCCACCTTGCGGTGGCCATACGGCCGGTCGAAGCCGCTCCAGTCGACGGGCACGCCGCGCACCCAGAGCGCCGCCAGCGTCTCGAGCAGCTGCGGCCACGCCGCGCGGTCCCGCTGCAGCGACGGCCCCAGCCACACGT
>JBOGIQ010000547.1:0-2943 GCA_050742535.1 Vicinamibacterales bacterium
TCGGCCTCGGTCCGGACTCGGCGCGGGCAGACCTGGTGCACTACGGCCTGCGCAACACGATCGTCGGCGGATCCGCTGCCGTCCGCCCGATGTCGTGGCTGACCATCAGCGGCGGGGCCGACTTTCTCAATCCGCGAATCGAATCGGCCACCGATGACGAGGACGACATCTCGACCCGCTTCGACGATGTGACCGCGCCGGGGCTGGCGGAACAACCGGACTTCATGCGCTACCAGAGCGCGGTCGACGTCAACTTCCGCGAGCCGCGAGGGAACCCGCGAAGCGGTGGCCGCTACCTGCTCACCTATCAGCGCTTCGACGACCTGGATCGCAACACCTACTCGTTCCAGCGCGCCGAGGTCGATCTCCAGCACTACGTCCCGCTGTTGCGAGACAGGCGCATCATCGCGCTGCGCGGGCTGGTCTCGGTGTCCGACGCCGACGAGGGGGCGCGTATCCCCTTCTTTTACCAGCGGACGCTCGGCGGACCCGACGATCTCCGCGGCTTTCACCGCCTCCGTTTCCGCGACAACCACGCGCTGCTGCTGCAGGCCGAATACCGCTGGGAGATCTTCACGGCTGTTGACGGCGCGATCTTCTACGACACCGGCAAGGTCGCGTCGCGCGTCGAGGATCTGAACCTGCGCGATCTCGAGTCCGACTACGGCTTCGGCTTCCGCTTCGGAAGCGCGAACAGCGTGTTCCTCCGTATCGAGGCGGCCTTCGGCAGCCGCGGCGGCACGCACTTCATCTTCAGGTTCAACAATGTCTTCTAGGCTGTGGAGTCCGGCTGTAGCCGGATGGCTGGCGATCGGCATCGCCGCATTCACCGCACTGAGTCCGCGCGCGGCCACGCCGCGGTTCTTCCCGGACGACCCCATTCAGGTGGACGACGACCGTGCGCTCGATGCCAGCGGCGCGAAGGAAATTCAAGGCAGCAACGGTTACGACTTCGTCGAGCACACGTTCCTGGACCCGGGCGACACGCGCGACATCCGCGCCGTGAACGTCAACACGATCGACGAAGTGCCGGACTCGAGCTGGTTCACCAATCGCATTGGCCGCCGGGAAATGCCTGTGGCCGACATCGTTCGCGGCCCGAATCAGCGGGAAACCGTGGACTTCGACGACTGGCCGATCGTTCAGGAGAAGAGCAGCGGGATTACGCCCGGATACCGCGTGCGCGACCCGGCCGGACAGCTGTATCAGGTCAAGTTCGATCCGCCCGCGCATCCCGGGATGGCGACGGCCGCCGAAGTGATCGGCGCGGCGATTTATCACGCGTTGGGCTACAACGTCGTTCCCGGCTACATCATCGACGTCGATCCCGCCCGCATCGTGATTGCGCCAACCGCCACGACGGTGGACCTCAGCGGGCAGAAACGGCAGTTCACTGCTGCAGACGTCGACAGGCTTCTCGCGAGAGGGGCGCGGCTCCCGAACGGAAGATATCGCGCGACCTTGAGCCAGTTCGCCCCCGGCGCCGGGCTTGGATACTTCAAGTACTACGGTACGCGCCCGGACGACCCGAACGACATCCACTTGCACGAGCATCGCCGCGAGCTGCGGGCGAGCCGCGTGTTCGCGGCGTGGCTGAACCACGACGACTCCCGCGGCATCAATTCGCTCGACATGCTCGAGGGTCCGAAGGGCGGCCCCGGTTTCATCCGCCACTACATGTTCGACTTCGGTTCGATCATGGGCAGCGGCAGCACCAAGGCGCAGACCCTGCGCGCCGGCAACGAGTACATCCTCGAATGGGGACCCTCGCTCAAGACGCTGGCGACGCTGGGACTGTACGTGCGCCCGTGGATCAAGACGCGGTACTGGGAAGAGGCGAAGGCCGTCGGCCGTTTCGAAGGCGATGCGTTCGATCCGGTCGCATGGCGGCCCGAGTATCCGAACCCGGCGTTCGAAAACATGCGCGCCGACGATGCGTTCTGGGGCGCGCGGCTGGTGGCGCGGTTCTCCGACGAGGCCATTCGCGCCATCGTGGCGAAGGGGCAGTACACCGAGCCCGGCGCGGCCGACCATATTGCGACGACGCTGATCAAACGCCGCGACAAAGTGCTGCGGGCGTGGCTGACGGGAGTCAACCCACTGACCGAGCCGCAGTTGAGCGACGATGGCATCCTCACCTTCCGTAACGAGGCGGTGGCGGCCCGCGTCTCGTCGCCCGCTTCACGCTATGCGTTCGCATGGTCGCGCTTCGACAACGCCACGGGAACCACCTCCGGCACGTTGGAAACGAGCACCACGGAGGCGAGGGCAACTGCCCCATCGTCCGTCCTGAACGGCGCCCAGTTCGTGTCTGTCGCGGTAAAAACGAGCCATCCGGACTACCCCGGGTGGGAGGCGCCGGTTACGTTTACGTTCAGGCGGGTCTCAAACGGGTGGCAGCCGGTTGGAATCGACCGCACGGTCCCGCCCCGCAACCGCTGATTTCAGACCAGAAACCGGGAAATCACGTCTATACTCGTAATCCACGGCGGGCGGGCCTGCCCTTTGCTTTGGCCTCGACTTCAGGAATCTGATGAGCGACCGACGAATTCGACGCAGCCCCCGCCAGATGCTCGTAGCCGCTTGTATCTCGTGCGCCGCCCTGGCGGCACCGGGGCAGCTCGCGGCACAGACCGTCTCGTCTGATACGCACAACAGTGCGCCTCTCGCTGCACAGGCGCCGGTCGGGATCCAGGACGTGGTCGCCGACGCGATTCAGGATTTCCGCAACCTTCCATCGTGGACCAACATCGCGATCCTCGCCGCTGGCGGCCTCGGAGCCGCGATGGGCCACACCTCGGATCGAACAGTGTCGAACGCGATGTCGGGCTCGCAGCGCCTGAGCAGCGTATTCGGCGTGGGCGAATCCGCGGGCGGGGCGAGGATGCAGCTGTTCGGCGCGCTCGGCACCTACGCGGTGGGGCGATTCAGCGGTCATAACAA
>JBOGIQ010000548.1:0-2930 GCA_050742535.1 Vicinamibacterales bacterium
TGCCTGGCCCCGTGGTGTTGGGCGATCCGTTGAAGTGGCTGGACTACATCGCGCGATACCGCGTCACTCACACATGGTCGCCGAACTTCGGTTTCAAGATGCTCGCGGATGCCCTTGCCGGCGCGCGAGACCGGGTGTGGGATCTGTCGACCGTCAAGGCGTTCCTCAACGCCGGCGAGCAGGTGACGCTGCCCGTCGTGAGCGATCTTCTCGATCGGGTCGCGCCGTTCGGCGTCGCCGCGCACGTCATGCAGCCCGCCTTCGGCATGGCCGAGGTGTGCACGTGCATGACGTACGAGCGGTTCGACGTCGACACGAGCGTGCACCGGCTGGCGAAAGCGTCGATCTCCGGCGCGCTTCGCCCGGCTGCGGGTGAGGAGGCGGCCGTGACGTTCGTCGACTGCGGTCCGCCGATGCGTGGCGTTCAGATCCGGATTACCGATCGCGCCAACGCGGTACTGCCCGAGGGCACGATCGGGCGCCTGCAGATCAAGGGCGACGTGGTCACCCCAGGATACCTGCACAACCCCGAGGCCAACGCCGAGGCGATGGTGGGGGACGGCTGGTTCAACACCGGGGATCTCGGCTTCATCTGGAACGGCCAGCTCACGATCACCGGACGCGAGAAAGAGCTGATCATCGTCAACGGCGCCAACTACTACTGCTACGAGATTGAAGACGCGGTGAGCGAGATTTCCGGCGTGCTCGCCACGTTCATTGCCGCGTGCGGCGTCGACGATCCGGCAACGGGTACCGAAGCGCTGGCGCTCTTCTTCGTCCACGACGAGACCGCGCAGCCGAACCTCATCGACGTCGTCCGGACGATCCGTAGCGAGGTGGCGGCCCGGGTCGGCCTGAGCCCCGCGTACGTGGTTCCGATAGCCCGCGATGAATTTCCCAAAACGACCAGCGGAAAGATCCAGCGCGGACAGCTCAAACGATGGCTCCTCGACGGCCGCTTCGCCGATACGCTGAGGCGGCTCGACATCGGCCTCGAGAACGCGAACACGGTCCCCGACTGGTTTTACCGGCCTACGTGGCGGGTGAAACGGCTGTCATCGTCGACTGGCGGGCGAGCCGCGGTTGCCACTCAACTTCTGTTTCTTGACGACGAGGGTCTCGGAGTGCGAGTGCAGCGCGCGCTGCTCGAGATGGGCTGCCGGTGCATCACGATTCGACCTGGTGCGACCTTCCGGCGCGTGGCAGACGATCAATACGAAGTGCGGCCCGATGGCACCGACGATTACCTGCGTCTGCTCGCGGAGGCCGATGTCGGACCCGCGCCTGACGTGCTTCATTTCTGGACGTACGGAGGTGTGGCGGCGGATGCTCCGATGCGGACGGCCGACCGCCGCGCACTCGAATGCGGCGTATTCAGCCTGCTCGGCCTGACGCAGGCGCTCGCGCGCCGACAGAGCGACCGGCCCGTCCGACTCACGGTGGTGTCCACCCGCGCCACCGCCGTCGCACGCGGCGACGCGATCGTCGCCGAGCGCGCGGCGCTGACGGGTCTTCTGAAGTCCATACCGTTGGAATTGAATGGCGTTGTCTGCCGGCACGTCGACCTGGGTATCGATGCGGTCGAGGAGCACGCGAATGCTGTTCTTGACGAACATTTCGCGCTGACGAGCGACGCCGAGGTCGCGCACCGCGATCGCCAACGATGGGTGCGGCGGCTCGAGCGCGCCTCGCTGAGCGATGGGCCTCTTGCGGCGCCGCCCTTCGTCGACGAGGGCCTGTATCTGCTCACGGGGGGACTGGGTGGGATCGGCACCGAGATCGCGCGTTACTTGCTGAGCCGTCACGGCGCGACCCTCCTGATCGTCGGCCGTGCGTCGGTGGACAGCGCCGCCTGCCGCGAGGCAGTTCGTGCGTTGGACGGACCGCGCGGCAGCGTCCGCTACCAGCAGGTGGACCTTGCGGATTCCGATCGTCTTCGCGACGCGGTGCTCGCCGTCGAGCAGGAGTGCGGCCGGACGCTGAACGGCGTGATTCACCTCGCTGGCGTGTTCGCGGAGCGCCCAGTGATCGAGGAAACGGCGGAAAGCTTCGCCGCCACGCTGCTTCCAAAAGTGCAGGGCACCTACGCGGCTCACGCCATCGCGACGGCGCGTCCGGGCACGCTCTTCGTCACGTTCTCATCGGCGTACGGGGTGTTCGGTGGATTTGCCGCAAGCGCATACGCCACTGCGAACGCCTTTCTCGACGCGTTCGTGGTGTGGCAGCGGAGCCACGGGCTCCATCGCGCCTATTGCCTGGCGTGGTCGCTGTGGGACGACACCGGCATGAGCCGCGGATTCCGCGTCAGCGAAGCTGCTCGGGCGCGCGGGTTTCAGCTGATCCCGCGCCGCCAGGGCATCAACTCGCTCGTGTGCGCGCTGCACCGCAGTGATCCGCATCTGCTCATCGGCGTCGATGAGGACGGCGCCACCGTGCGGAGCCTTTTCGAGGTGGAGCGTCCCGAGATGCGCGTGCTGACGGCGTACTGCATCGGCGATGTGTCCGCCCCGGGTGTGCTGGAGTCCGCGGACGTCCAGGACTCGTTCGGACGGCGCACGGCATGCCGCATCACGAGTGTCCCTGCACTGCCGCGCGGCGGCGACGGCTCGCTCGACCGACGGGCGGTATCTGCGCTCGCGCGAGGAACGCGGGTGCAGCGTCTCTCACCGCGCAACGATCTCGAGCGGATTGTCGCCCGCATCTGGCAGGAGGCGCTGAAGCAGGACGGCGTCGGCGTCGACGACAACTTCTTCGAGCTCGGAGGCACCTCGTTTCTGGCTGGCCAGATCTCCGGGCGCATCCGTGAGGCGCTGAAGGCGGATGTGATCAGCACGCAGATGTTTCAGTTTCCGACCATCGCGGCGCAGGCGAGATTCCTCCAGGGGGAGACGGGCGCCGAGTGGGTGGCAGCCGGACAGTCGAGAGGCGCG
>JBOGIQ010000549.1:0-2919 GCA_050742535.1 Vicinamibacterales bacterium
GTTCCGCTCCTCGCGTTGACGCGCCATCACGCGGATCCCGCCGTCGATCTGTGAGATCGCTGGCCGCTCCGGCTGCTGCCCGTCACCGTCGCCCCGCCCGCCAGCCGGTTGTCCACCGCGACCCGCAGCAGCCTGTCCACCCCGCCCGGCAGCAGGTTGTGCGCCCTGTCCGGCACCAGGCTGGCCTCCCCGTCCCGGGGCGGGACCCGCGCCGCGGCCCGCGCCTGGCGGCGCTGTGCCCACGCCTGGCAGCGTGAAGCCACCGACGCGCGTGCCGTCGATGTCGATCTCGACGTGCTGATCTTCGGTGTACGCGGGCACGCTCTCATTCAGGTCACGCGCGATGCGCACGCGAATCTCGTACTCGGCGTCCGCCGGGAACACGTAGTTCACCCGTGTTCCACCACGCGTGCCGAACGGCAGGCCGGGCAGATGCACGTCCTGCGACAGATCGTCGGTGATGCGGAAATACTCGATCGAGGCCGGCGGCGCCGGAGTGCCAACGGCCAGGCGGCTCACGCGCTGCGCCGCACCAAGGTATTGCTCCATCAGCGTCGGCGACATCTTCAGCACGCCCGCGATGTTGTCGAACCCGTAGCTGGCGTCGTCTGCCGGCAGCATCGACGACACATCGAGGTCGAGCGCGAGCAGATCGCGGACGGCGTTGCGGTACTCGGCGCGGTTGAGGCGATGGAAGGGTTCAGTGCGGCCCGGATTCGGACGGGCGGCCGCCGCGCGATCGAGCTCGCCCTCGAGCCAGCCGAGAAACGAGGCGCGGGCTTTGGCATCGGGGCGAGGCGAGCCGGCAGGCGGCATCACGCCCGCGCGCATCTTGAGAACGACCTTCTCCCAGGTTGCCGCATTGCCGCCGACGTTCCACAGCGTGTCGGCATCGAGCGCGATCGGCACCGTGCCGGCTTTCTTCAGCTTTTCGTTGTGACAGCTCACGCAATACTGCGTGAACACGGCGCGCTGGCTGGCAACAGCCGCGGGCGTGGCCGTCGTAGCGTCCGCCGTCGTAGTGTCCGCCGTCGTAGTGTCCGCCTTCAGGCGGACCCCAGCGGCCTGTCCGGACTGTGCCTGGACGGGTGCACGGTTCAGCCACAGGCTACCCAGCCAGAGCCCTCCAAGCAGACACACGCCCGCCCGCCACTTCTGCGCCACGGAGAGATCCTAAACTAGTCCGCCGTCGGCCGTTCCGCGGCGTCAATTACAAGGTTCGGCCGCCTCGAGCTTCAGACCGAGCTGACCCTCGATGGCATTGCGCAGTGGTGGCTTGGGTGAGTCGGTGCCATTCGGGTCGAGCCCGCCTCGATTCAATTCGGGAATCCCCGGGAACCGCGGCGCCTCGAACGCGATTAGGAAATCGAACAGTCCTTCAAGCCCGGTCCGATCGACGACCGTCGCACCCAGGTCGGACGCCAGACGCTCGACCAGCAACGAAATCGGCTGGCCACTGACGCTCAACGTCATCACGCCGCCGCCGGCGAGACTCATCATCGACCTCGTGGTCCCGCACCGCGGCGTCATGTCCGGCGGTCCGGATGCTGGATTGGGAGGGGGCGGCGGCGCAGGTAGCTGCGGCGCGGCGGCCGTCCTTTTCCGCTCCTCGATCTGGGCAACACATTCCGGCGTTGTCGGCTTCAGGGCCGATCCGAGCTTTCGATCGGGACGCGCGAGCAGGAGGCTGTACACCTTCCCGGGACGCGTCGAAGGATGCGCGCGGACTCCAAACCGGTCGGCCAGCAACGCCTTCACCATCTCGTTGAACTCCGCCGGCGTCGCGTCGCGGCCCGCTCGCGCGTCGATGACGAAGGAGTCTTCGCGAATCCATTTCGGTCCACCGTCGACCTGGTATTCCCTGACGTCGTAGCTCCTCGCAATCAGCGCCAGCAGGGTCGTATTGGCAGTGAACCTGCCTCCCGGAAACGTGCGGGTGCCGAAAGGAATGGCAAGCAGAGCGACGGCCATCAGACGTCGTGGCTGCCGTAGGCGCATCGCCATACACATCCTCCCCTCTTACTGACCGCGCTGAAGACTCAGATCATGCCGGCGCAGGATGACCTGCGCCATTCGCAGGCTTGCGGCGTCGATCATCCGTCCCTGGTAGGAGGCGGCGCCACGGCCCTCCGCAATCGCCGACTCGTACGCGGTCACCAGGGCCGACGCGCGAGCAACCTCCTCTTCCGATGGCGAGAACGCGGCGTTGACGGTCGCCAGCTGCCCTGGATGGATGCACTGCTTGCCGTCGAAGCCCAGCGCCACGGCAATCTGACAAGCTCTCACCAGACCGGCAGTATCGGTGTACCCCGCATATGGCCCGTCCATGCACCGCAGGCCGTTCGCGCGCGCCGCAGCGACGATCGTCAGCATCACGGCGTGGTAGCGGTGGCCCGGATACGCGGCGTCGTGCGCGTCGAGCTCGCCGATCGCCGTCGCCGGCATCTGCATCGACGCCGCGAAATCGCCGGGCCCGAAGATCAATCCCTCGAGCCTGGACGAGGCGCTCGCGATCTCGCGGACGTAGAGAAACCCGGCGGCGCTCTCGATCTGCGCCTCGACGCCGATGCGCCGTGTCAGACCGCGCGCGTCCTCGATCCGGGTGAGCACGTCGTCCACGAACGCGACGTCCGCGGCCGACCCGACCTTGGGAATCATGACAACGTCGACGAGATCGGCCGCGCCCTCCAGGACGTCCATCAGGTCGCGGTCGGCGTACTCGCTGTCGAGGCTGTTGATCCGCACCATGCGCACCCGCGGCCCGAAGTCGAGCTCCCGCAGCGCCTGCACCACGTTCCCGCGGCTGGCCACCTTCTCGTCCGGCAGCACCGAGTCCTCGAGATCGAGGCAGACCGCGTCGGCCGCACTTGCCGCCGCCTTGGCGATCATCGCCGGCCGCGACGCGGGTACGAACAGCAT
>JBOGIQ010000550.1:0-2897 GCA_050742535.1 Vicinamibacterales bacterium
GGGGCGCATGTCCACGGCGTTCGAGTTCGAGCAGAGCAATGCCGAGAACGTCGGCACGATCCACGCGACGCTGCCGGAAGGCGTCTTCGCGCTCGGCATCACCCGCCCGCGGATGAACCGCGGCTTCGAGATCGAGAACCTCTACCAGCTGGCGCCATCCCATTCGATCGAGATCTCGATCGGCCGCGGCAGCGAAACCAGCCGAGACGATGGCATCGGCGGCTTCACGCTGCCGGAACGGCGATCGGACGGCTTCTACCACGAGTGGGACACCGACGTATACGCCTTCTCGACGTTGTCGTCGCGCAGCATCCACGAGGCGCGGCTCAGCTACAACGTCGGAAGCGGGGAGACGGTGCCCTTCAGCGAAGCGCTCCGCATCAACGTCCTCGACGCCTTCAACGGCGGCGGCGCCCAGAACCGATCGGAGGAGACCGACCGGACCATCGAGTTCGGCAATCTGTTCACGCGGCTCGGCGAGCGGCTCACGATCAAGACCGGCATCGAGGGCGCGCACCGGACACAGCGCTCGCTGTCCCTGAACAATTTCGGCGGGACCTTCACCTTCTCGAGCCTGGATGCCTACCTCGCGGGTGTGCCGTCGACGTATCGCGTGACGCGCGGCGATCCGCTCTTCGAGCACGGTCAGCTCGAGATGGCGGGCTTCTTCCAGGGCGATTTCCAGGTCAACCCGCGCCTCTCGATGATGTTCGGCGTCCGATACGAGGCGCAGCAGTATCTCGACGATTACGACAATCTCGACCCGCGCGTCTCCGTGGCGTATTCGCCAGGTCCCAACACCGTGATCCGGGCAGGCGGCGGCATCTTCCACAGCCGGCTCACGAGCAGCATGGTTGCGAACCAACGGCGGCTCGACGGCACGCAGCAATTCGAAATCGTCATCGACAACCCGTCGTACCCCGATCCGTTGGCCGGGGGCACAATCAGGCAGTCGCTGCCCTCCGTGCGCGTCACGGACGCGAATCTGGTCGCTCCCTATGTCGCCGTGACGATGGTGTCGCTGGAGCGGACGTTCTTCTCCAACCTGCTGCTCACGGCGACGTGGGATCGCGTACGCGAGTACAACCGGCTGCGCACGCGAAACATCAATGCGCCGTACGACGCCCGCGTCGAGCCGCGCCAGGCGTGTTCGGCCGGGACGCCGGCTGAGGCGTGCGTCAAGCCGGACCCCTCGCGGGGCAACGTCATCAGCCTCGAGTCGGCGGGCAACGAAATCAGGCATACGCTGCGCCTCAGCGCCCGCAAGCGCTTCAGCATCTTCAGAGGCACGGTGAACTACACCGGACAGCACGTCCGCGGCGACGTGCAGGGCGGCCCCGGCACGCTGCTGACGAATGCCTATGACGAACGGGCCGACTGGGGCGGGTGGCCGCAGCCGACCCACAATATCAGCGCCAGTCTCGACGCCTCGCTGCCCCTCGGCATCTTCGTGTCCGGGGAGATGGACTACCACAGCGGCCGGTTCTACACGATCACGACCGGCCGCGACGACAATCGTGACTCGAGCCTCACGGATCGGCCTCCCGGCGGCGTGCCCAACAGCGAGCGCGGTCCGCAGTACCTGAACTTCGACTTCAACGTCTCGAAGGCGGTCTTCTTCCGCCGTGCACCAGGCAGTTCGACGTCAGGCGTCAACGTCAACATCTTCGCGAACATGACCAACGCCTTCAATCACGTGCACCTGGGCACGCCCTCCGGCGTGATGACGTCCCCTAACTTCCAGCGGATCACCAGCGCCTTCGATCCGAGGGAAATCGAGGTCGGCATCCGCTTCCAGTTCTGATTCAGTGCGTCAGGGCGTAGAGAAGGACGTTGATGCCGACCGCGTACCCTTTCGGGCTGAAGGCGTAGAAATAGCTCGGATCCTCGCCCTCGCGCTCCCATGAATCGGAGATGTCGGTGTTGTGCGTCATGAGGACCATGACGCGGCCCAGGTCGTCGTTGATGATCCGCGCCGTCGGCGTCTGGCTGTCGTACCCGCGCTCCGACGTGTCACCGCCGGAACGGCGGTAATAGCCGATGTTCGGAATCTGCGGAATCTCGGTGAAGACGAACTGCGACCGTCGTATCGGATGGTCGATCGGGAGTTCCACGATGGGGTGTTCCGCCGCGGGAAGGACCTTCCGCAGTTCGGACTCCCACTGCTCCCATTGATCGCTGCCCCAGAAATCGTCCGCCCAGAGGAAGCCGCCCTTCGCCAGGTAGAGCCGGAGCGCCGCCGCTTCTTCATCGGCGAAGATCGCGCTTCCCGGCGCGGTCATGATGACGAGCGGACACTTGAAGAGCGTCGGCGACGTGGCCCGCACCAGAACGTGTTTCGGCTCGCCGGAGGGGTAAAACGCCACGCGCGTCTTCGTCAACTCCGAAAAGCGGATGGACATGTTGACGTCCGCGGCGGGAAAGTCGGTTCGCCAGCTGCCGCCGTTGCGGTTGCCGTCGTAGACGAGGCGGCAGAAGTTGAACCGCCCGTCGAAATCGTTCTCGGCGGCGATGCGCTCGCCGAAGGACAGCGCACGCTGAAACTGCGCGGCGCTGACGCCGGCACCGGCGAGCAGTACCACCAGAACGACTCGAACGACCCGAACGGTTCGAACGGTCATGCCTTGAGAAAAGCCGTCAGCTCCGTGAGCACCTGATTCCAGACGGGCTCCTCTTCCTGAAGATTGTGCCCGCCGGGCAACCCCTTGCCCGTGACTTTCACGCCGCGCTCTTTCCACACCGCCAGTACATCGTACAGGCGCCCCATCGGCCCACGCTCGCCCCACAAGGTCAGCAGAGGGCACGCGACTTTCTTGTTCAGGTCGGCCTCGTCGTGCTTCAGGTCGATGGAGGCCGCGGCGCGATAGTCCTCGCACATCGCATGAATGTTCTCCATC
>JBOGIQ010000551.1:0-2861 GCA_050742535.1 Vicinamibacterales bacterium
GCGGATGCTCTGAGCGGAGCAGACACGTGGAGTCCGCCTTCTAGGCGGATTGCCGGCATCGCGTCCCCTGCGTGCGCGAGGCGGACCTTTGACCGACCTCAGCGACGGCGAGGGATTAGAAATCACGCCTCTCGGCGGGCGCTATGCGAAACCGGCCGGCTGATCCACCTTGCGGCGGGATCCTCGATGGACTGTTGTGAGGATGTCAGTTCTCGGTAGGCTGCTGCGCGTTTTCGATCACAAAGATCTTCAGCGGCGCCTCGCCAGGCACCAGGCGCAATCCCCATTGTTCGCGCACGGCTGTGGACAGTGACGGACCTGCAAATTCGGGTGGAGGACCTGCAGCAGCCGGCCCGGTCGGAGGAAAGATGAAGTCGAGCTCCATCGTGTAGCGGCCGGTGAGGCCGGTGCGATCGTGCGTCATCATGCCCAGGAGCGCCCGCGCAGGCGGCAGTGAAAGCAGCTCGGCCACAGTCGCCATCGTCGCTCCATCGGCGAGAATCCCGCCGTTGCGATACCCCGTCGGACAGTACGGCACATCAGGATCGTCCGACGGCAAAGGCTCTGGCGTCTGCAGTCGCTGCCAGGGCGCCTCGAAGGCCAGCACTGGCCTTGCCTGCGGACAGGCACCACTCCACGGCTTCGCCTTTGGCCCGAGGGTACCGTCGCTTCGGTCCACGACAAGGGTCAGACCCTTGAACATTTGAGTGTCGCGGCGCAGTTTCAGCGAGAAACGCTGCTCGAGCAGGGTCTGCAGCATCAGTTGCCGCTCCACGCTCGTAGCCGGTCCCGCGGCGACGCCTTCCACCGTGAACAATGTCCGGTTCGCCCAGTCCGGGCCTCCGCGCACGCTCATGGACGTGTTGAATCCTCCGTCGCCGTAGGCGGCATAGACCAGCGACGTCAGCGGCATGCCCGGTATGAACATCCGATTCGGGCTCGTCGAGATCACGCGGTTGCTGCGGACGACGTCGGGCGGCGCCAGCTTGATCGTGGCGGCCTCGAACGCCGGTCGCGTTTCGGAGGTGGTCGTCTGTTGGCGCGCCACCGCGGAAGGATCGGCAAGCACTGCAACGACGGCGACGGTAGACAGACAGCGATGAGCAACCACGCGCTTGATACTGCTCGCGTACGGTATTCAGCTCAGGTTACCGGTTTGTTACGGTGGACATGCCGGAAATGCATAGGCGGCCTGAGCTGACGTACGTAATCTCACACCTCCAGCTGAGGTGACGGATGACACGGATTTTCGCGCCGGACCCCCATCGCAGCGTTCCGGACACGAGCGCCGCCCTGCAACAGCTCGAACAACTCCTCGTTGAGGCGGGGGAGTTGCGCGCCCGGATTGCTTCCGCGTGCACAGGGACTGCGGCCGGCGCGACCCACTGGCCAGGCCGTCAACGTATGGCCGTGCCCAACGCCCACCTCGCGCATGCGCGCACAAGAAACGGCTCGTGAGGCACACGGGGCAACGTCCGATGTCGGATTCGCCGCGACGACGTTCAGGAGGCGCCAAGCTGGTGGCTCGCCATACGTAGCTCGCGGCGAGCGGCAGGCCCACCTCCGCTAAAGCTACGGGCGCGGTTGCTACCTAGCTGACGACGCGCGACCTGTGGGCTCGTTCGCTGAGACGTCGGCAACTGCTGCCGCCCGTCGTTTCCACCGTCGTTCACCGAGATCGTCACCGTTCGACCCTTTTCGTAGAGATGTTTTGGAGGCGGCGGGACGAGGTTCCCGCCGCCGGCCAAGTCAGCCAGGGCTTCCTGGTGCAACGGCTTGCCGATTGCTGCGGTTTGAAAATACAAGAACTTGTATACTAAGAGCATGATCGATGCTGGACAAACCGCTTATCTGGCTCGGCAGCTCGCGGCGTGACCTTCGAGCGTGTCCGGCCACAGCGCGGCGGTTAGCTGGTTTCCAGCTGCGACGCGTTCAACAGGGACTGGATCCAGACGACTGGAAGCCGATGCCGACGGTTGGGCCTGGCGTCCGAGAGATCAGGATTCACGTTGCCGGTGCACACCGAGTGTTCTATGTAGCAACGCGAGCTGAGGCGATCTACGTTCTGCACGCATTCGAGAAGAAGACGGCCAAGACGAGCGCACATGATCTGGAGGTCGGCCGCGACCGGTTCCGCGCACTAGGGAAGTTGAGGCTGAAGCATGGCAAAGAGAAACGCGGTTAGGGTGACGCCATCGACGGGAAACGTTTTTCGGGATGTAGGATTCTCGAAAGACGAGGCAGAGCACCTGCTCGTCCGCGCCGACCTGCTGATTCAGGTTCAGAAGGCGATCACATCGAGACGGTTGAAGCAGGCCGAGGCTGCGAAAGTGCTTCGGGTCACGCAGCCTCGAGTGAGCGACCTCCTGCGCGGCCGCATCGACTTGTTCAGCACTGACGCCCTGATCGACATGTTGGCGCGCTTGGGGGTGGGCGTCAGGCTGGTAGTCAGACCCGGCAGGTCCAGAAAGGTCGCGTAAAGACGGCGTGGTGGAGGCGGCGGGAGTCGAACGAGGCCGATCTTCAGATCATCGAAAACATTGAGCAATCTTGTCGGACAGAAAGGCCAGAAACGCTCAAACGTCCGGGTCCAGGTACAAAACAGGTACAACAGATTTCATCCAGTTGATGGCGTCGAGCGACTTTGAGGCGCATAAGCAGAACTCGCGTGGCCGGTGCCCTTGTGGTTAACGACGCGAATCAGCTTTTCCGCCTGGCCGCATTAGCTATGTGGCTCCGATGTCCCGCAGTTTTTGTAGAAACGCAACGAATCTCCTGAGCGCATTGAGATCGCCATCGCTGATCCCGTCAGGGTCGAAATGCATCACGTCGTTGCGGATCACCCGGACGTTGTCCAGTTC
>JBOGIQ010000552.1:0-2830 GCA_050742535.1 Vicinamibacterales bacterium
CCGCCATGATCGACTCGACCCGCCGCGTGAGGTTGCCGCCGCGGACGCCGGAGACGAAAAAGGGAAGGCTTGCCATCAGTTCTCAGACGGTGGCTCGAGCCGGTCGATGACGAACATCTCGACCGGACCGCTGGTGGCTTCGAGCTTCAGGCCTAACTGCTCCTGCAATGCGGTAAAGAGGTTCGGCGAATCAGCCGGCGGCAGTTGTCCGGTGTTGATCAGCGCGTCGGGTGTGTATGTCAGCAGAAAATCCCAGCTGCCGCCCAGTCCGGTCCGCTCGAAGACCGGCCGTCCAACCATCCTCGAGAGAATCGGCGTGAACTCGATCAGCATGGCGCCCCCTTGCAGATATCGTCCGGGTGCCTGGCGAATGCCGCAGGCGATGCGCGTATCTGTCGTGGCCGGGTACGGCGAGGGGCCGCCAACGCGCGCGGCCGCGGCGGCCCGCTCCTGCAACGCGTCGCAATCGAACTCCGCTGGCCGCATGTTCGGACCCAGCTTCCCGTCGGCCCTGGCGAGCTTCAATTCGTAGACCGGGCGCTGCGCGATTTCGCGGTGAAACGCGAGCTGCATGCGTTCTTTCAGCAACGCCTGCAACGCCAGCGCCCATGTGGGCGGGACCCCGGGCGGCTGCTGTGCCTCCGCAATCCGCGGGTCCAGCTTCGCGGAAATGTCGTACCGGGTGCTCCTCGCCCACGCCGGCATCCCCTGCACCTGATGGTCTCCGACACGATGCGCAGCCTGGACGAGGTCGGACACGCGGAGGTTTATGACGTCGATGTCTCCGTTCGGACGCGGGTTCGGCCACCGCTCCTGCAACGCGCCCGACTCGTTCCGCCTGATGCTGGCCACTTCGAAGGCCGCTTCGGTGATACCGGTAGTCTGATCGAAGGCGCCGACAGCCAGCGGTCCCACCACCACTGTGATCGCGGCGGACGCGAGCGCGAGGCGGCTTACCATCCTGACCGGACGCTGCACCGCACCGAACATGATCGACTCGATACGCGTTTTCAAATCGCCGCCGCGGACGCCGGAGACGAAGAAGGGAAGGTTCGCCATATCAGTTCTCCGTCGGACGCTCGACGCGTTCGACGACCAGCTTTTCAACCAAGCCTCTCGTCGGCTCCAGTTTCAGACCCAGTTGCTCCTGCAGCGCCGCTGGCAGCGAAGGTGCATCTGGATCGATCGGTGGCTCGTTCTGTCCCGGCGACACCGAACCGGGCCGGTCGGTCATGAACCTCAGTTCGAAGTCCCAATTGCCCGTCAGCCCGGTGCGATCGATGACGTTGCGGCCATCCGGATTGAACACCCTCGCGAACTCGGACATAGGACGTCCACCAAACCGAATCCGCCCGGTGTTAACTTGCAATCCGCAAAAGCCGGACAGCGGTTTCCCCGCCTGCTCGGCCGCGGCCCGAGCCTTCATCCCCGTCGCCGAGCAATCCGTCGACGAGGGTCTCAGCATCGGCCCCGGCCGCCCGTCCGCACGCGCCATGACGAGCGCATACATCGGCACCTCGCGCGTCTCCCGCTTCACCTCGAGTTTGAATCGCTCGGCGAGCAGAGTTCGCATGGCCAAGCGCTTCGCCTCGGCGTCTGGCACACCGGGCGGCGTCTGTTCGAGTCGTGCCGCGACGTCGAATCGTTCTGGAGACAGGGTGCGAGTCCAGTCGGGCGCCGACTCGATCTGGTTGTTCTGTATCCCGTAGGCGTAGGTGATCAGGAGGCTGAGCCACACGTTGGTCGCGCTGAAAATACCCGGCACGGACTCCTCCGTGCGTGCAGCCCTCTCACCGGAACGGTTGACCTTCACGGATGCGACGGCGAATGAAATCGGAACGGACGGCTCCTGTGTGATCGTGATCCGAGATACCGCGGTCATTGCTCCGACGGCGATCGGCAGTCCGATTGATGCGCTGGCGGCAATGACCAGCGCGCTCCGGCGCCAGGGACCAACTGGGCCGCCGATAGCGCCGCGAAGAATCGCCTCGATGCGGCGGCGTAGATCCGGTCCGCCGACGCCAGTGACAAATACTGGAGGCGGATCCTTCGCGAAACGGCAGACTTGGAGAATCCCTTCCGCGTAATCCTGCGGTGAGCTGCCTGACTGCAGCACGAATTCGTCGCACGCGCGTTCACGCTCCTCGATCAGCCGTCGCTCGAGCCACCACACGATCGGGTGAAACCAGAACAGCGCTTCGACGGCCATGTGCAACGTGGCTGTGAGGTTGTCGTGATGCCGGATGTGACAGCGTTCATGGGCAAAGAGCGCGCGCAGCTGCGGCGGCGTGAGCCGATCGCTGATGCCGTCCGGCACCAGCAGCACCGGATGCCAGATGCCGAATACCGCCGGTTCGATCATCGAAGCCGAGGCGCGGACGGCAACGCCTTCATGCCCGTCGATGTTGATCGGACGCGCATCACGCAGCGCACGTCTGATGGGAACCCACTGCCGCCACCATTGCGCGAGTACGAGGCCGACTCCAATGCTCCACACGCCCAGCAGCAGGAGCGGCCACAGGGTCGGTGACGACGCCGTAGATGCGGACGATACCGAGGTGACGGCCGTCGCCGCCGGCGTCAATACCTGCTCGATCACCGCCGCTGCCGGGAGCGGCGCGGGCGGCGCGGTCCGCCAGGCGAACCGTTCGCCGATGGACACCAGCAACGAGATCGGCACCAGAAACTTCACCGACACCGCGAACCACAGCCAGTAGCGCACGCGCGCGGCGTTGGCCCGCATGGCACGCGCCACCAGCCAGACCGCGCCTGCGAAGAGTGTCGATTGCCACAGATGATCGAGGACATCGAACGGCAGCCAGGACGTCAT